>JANMJD010000455.1:0-14850 GCA_031371195.1 Actinomycetes bacterium
AAAGCCGAAGCTGAAGCAGCAGGAGCTGACGTCAGTGGCTCCGAGCCCGCCGCCTCATCGACGCAGGGTTTCGCCGACCTGACCGGCGCTGCCGAGGGAAGCGCCAGCGACGAGGCAGAAGCGGCGCGAGGAGAAAGCGCAGCGGACGACGAACCTGCCACCAGCGCAGCCGAACCCGCCGTTGATTTCGGCCCGGGCAGTGCAACTCCCAACGCCGACGGCTCGGCTCCCGACGGTTTCGACATCAAGGGCAATGCCGACTCGATGCTCTACCACCTGCCCGATGGGCGCTGGTACGAGGCGACGGTTGCCGAGGTGTGGTTCGACACCGAAGAGGCGGCTCAGGCCGCTGGGTTCACCAAGGCCGGCGCGCGCAAGGCCAAGGCCGACGACACAGAGGATGCTGAGTGATGAAAGACCCCCGCGACATCATCATCGCCCCGGTCGTCTCCGAGAAGAGCTACGGCCTCATCGAGCAGGGCGTATACACATTCAAGGTCAGCCCCGACGCCTCCAAGCCCGAGATCCACGATGCTGTCCAGGCGATCTGGGGCGTCAAGGTCGTCAGCGTCAACACCCTGAACCGCAAGGGCAAGCTCAAGCGGGCCCGCAAGTCCAACCGCATGGGCAAGAAGCCCGACACCAAGCGGGCCATTGTGACCCTCGCCGCGGGCGACGAGATCCCGCTGTTCGAGAACTGAGGAACGACCAGCCATGGCACTCCGTAAGCGCAAGCCCACATCCGCCGGCCGTCGGTTCCAGACCGTCTCCGACTTCGCCGAGATCACCAAGACCAAGCCCGAGCGCACGCTCGTCGTCCCGCTGCCCAAGCAGGCCGGCCGCAACGTCCACGGCCGTATCACCTCCCGCCACCGTGGTGGCGGACACAAGCGCCAGTACCGTCTGATCGACTTCAAGCGCGTGACCGACGGCGTCATCGCCACCGTGGCCGCCATCGAGTACGACCCCAACCGCACCTGTCGGATCGCGCTGTTGCATTACGCCGACGGCACCAAGGCGTACATCCTCGCTCCCAAGGGCCTCGTCGTGGGCGCCAAGGTGTCGAGCGGCCAGGGCGCCGATATCAAGCCGGGTTGCGCACTTCCCTTGCGCTACATCCCGGTCGGTACCACGGTGCACAACGTCGAACTCCGCCCCGGCCAAGGTGGCAAGGTCGCCCGTTCGGCCGGCATGGCCGTCCAGTTGGTCGCCAAGGAAGGCCTGTACGCCACGTTGCGCATGCCGTCCACCGAGATGCGCCGCGTGCCGATCGACTGCCGGGCATCGATCGGCGAGGTCGGCAACTCAGAACACGAACTCATGAAGATCGGCAAGGCCGGTCGCAACCGCTGGAAGGGCGTTCGTCCCCAGAGCCGTGGCGTCGTCATGAACCCTGTCGACCACCCGCATGGTGGCGGCGAGGGGCGTACCTCGGGTGGCCGCCACCCGGTGTCGCCCTGGGGCAAGCCGGAAGGCCGTACCCGCTCGAAGAAGAAGCCGTCGAGCCAGCTCATCATCCGTCGCCGTCGTAGCGGCAAGGGCCGGAGGTAATCCCCGATGTCACGCAGCCTCAAAAAAGGTCCGTTCGTCGACGACCACCTGTTGAAGAAGGTCGACACCCAGAACGCCGCCGGTGAGAAGAAGGTCATCAAGACCTGGTCCCGCCGCTCGACCATCATCCCCGACATGGTCGGTCACACCATTGCCGTCCATGACGGCCGCAAGCACGTCCCGGTGTATGTCACCGAAGCGATGGTCGGCCACAAGCTCGGCGAGTTCTCGCCGACGCGGACCTTCAAGTACCACGCCGGCCAGGAGAAGAACACGAAGGGTCGCCGCTGATGACCGGTCCCAAGACCAACGAGGGCGCCACCTCGGTCGACGAGTCGACCGGCACCCGCTCCACGGCCAAGTACGTCCGCTCGTCGGCGTACAAGGCCCGTGTCGTGCTCGACCTTATCCGGGGTCTCGACGTGAAGGCCGCCGCCGACGTGTTGCGCTTCACCGAGCGCGGCATCTCGACCGACATCGCCAAGGTGCTGGCCTCGGCGATCGCCAATGCCGAGCACAACGACGGCCAAGAGGCCGAGGAGTTGTACGTACGGGCATGCTTCGCCGATGAGGGCCCGACGCTCAAGCGTTTCCGTCCCCGAGCCCGTGGCCGGGCCAGCCGCATTCGCAAGCGCACCTGCCACATCACCGTCGTCGTCGATCGGATGAGCGACGACAAGCTGGCGATCAAGCAGGCCCGTGAGTCGGCGAAGGTGGCCTCGGGTCGGGGCGCTCGTGTCGCCGGCTCATCGGCCGCCGCACGCCGCGCCCGTGTCGAGCGCAGCCGCGCCGCAGCGGGTGGCGCCACCGACACCCACGACCATGATCACGATCATGACCACGAAGGTGATGATCACGAGTCACATGGCTTTGCCGACCTGGGCACAGGTGCCGAGGGAAGCGCCAGCGACGAGGCACAAGCGGCGCGAGGAGAAAGCGCAGCGGACGACGAGCCCGCCATTCAGTTCGGTCCCGGTTCGTCCGCTCCCACGCAGGACGGCTCGGCGCCGGAGGGCTTCAGCATCAAGGGCAACGCCGACTCCATGCTCTACCACCTGCCCGATGGCCGCTGGTACGACGCCACCATCGCCGAGGTGTGGTTCGACACCGAGGAGGCCGCGCAGGCCGCCGGGTTCACCAAGGCCGGTACCCGCGCCAAAGATTCTGATGACGCCGCTGATGCGGAGGAGGGGGCCTGATGGGCCAGAAAGTCAATCCTTACGGCTTCCGACTCGGCATCACCACCGACTGGAAGAGCCGTTGGTTCAGTGATCGCAACTATCGCGAATATCTGACCGAGGACTGGAAGATCCGCAGCTACATCATGAAGCTGCTGCCCGATGCGGCGATCAGCCGGATCGAGATCGAGCGCACCCGTGACAAGCTGCGTGTCGACGTCCAGACGGCCCGTCCGGGCATCGTCATCGGTCGCCGTGGTGCCAAGGCCGATGAGCTGCGCGCCGGTCTCACATCGATCACCGGTAACAACAAGGTGCAGCTCAACATCGTCGAGATCAAGGCGCCTGAGCTCGATGCCGCGCTTATCGCCCAGGGTGTCGCCGACCAGCTCGCCAATCGCATCGCCTTCCGGCGGGCGATGAAGCGGGCCGTGCAGAACGCCCAGAAGGCCGGCGCCCTCGGTATCCGGGTGCAGTGCTCGGGTCGTCTCGGCGGCGCCGAGATGAGCCGCACCGAGTGGTACCGCGAGGGTCGCGTGCCGCTGCACACCCTGCGCGCCGACATCGATTACGGCTTCCGTGAGGCCCGCACCGGTTCAGGCCGCGTCGGCGTCAAGGTGTGGATCTACAAGGGCGACATCCTGCCCTACAAGCCGCAGACCGACGACAAGGCCATGCGCGAGGCGGCTCTCGCCGTTGGCGATGTGGCCGGCGCCGGTGTTCCCCGCAAGGTGGTCTCGTCGGCCGGTCGTCGCAAGGACGCCGATGTCGAACTCGAGGCAGCACCTCTGCTGAAGGAAGCCGACCCCGAGCTCGAGCGCTTGCTGGCCGAAGAAGAAGACATCGAGCGTCGTATCCACGACAGCCCCGAGACCCCGCATTTCCGTGCGAACGAGGACTGATCGACCATGTTGATGCCCCGCAAAGTCAAGCACCGCAAGGTGAACCGAGGCCGGATGAACGGCCTCTCCAAGGGAGCGACCGACCTCGCCTACGGCGAGTACGGGATCCAGGCGCTCGAGCCCGGCTGGCTCACCGCCCGCCAGATCGAAGCCGCCCGTATCGCCATGACCCGCGCCATCAAGCGTGGAGGCAAGGTGTGGATCAACGTCTTCCCCGACAAGCCCGTGACCAAGAAGCCGGCCGAGACCCGCATGGGCTCGGGCAAGGGCAACCCGGAGTTCTGGGTCGCCGTCGTGCGACCGGGCCGCGTGCTGTTCGAACTCTCCTTCCCGAACCCCGAGATCGCTCGGGCCGCGTTGGAGAAGGCCGTGCAGAAGTTGCCGATCAAGGCCCGGGTCATCACCCGCGCCGAGGGAGTCTGAGTCATGGCGAAGAAGACCGCTGACATCCAGGATCTCGATCTGGCCGGACTCGTGGACGAACTGCGCGCGGCCAAGCAGGAAGCGCTCAACCTGCGTTTCCGCAACGCCACCGGCCAGCTCGACAACACGGCGGCGATCAAGAAGACCCGTCGGCACATCGGCCGCATCAACACCCTCATCCGTCAGCGCGAGATCGCGGCGGCCGAGGCCCAGGAGACGAAGTGATGTCTGAAGAAGTACAGGCCGACGAGGCCGTAGAAGAGGCAGCGGCCGTCACGGACGAAGTCGTCGAAGCACCGGTCGAGGCCGAGGTTGTCGCAGCTGCACCGGCTGTGCAGCCAGCCGCGCCCAAGGTGGCCGCCGCTCCCGTCGTCGAAGAGGATGATGATTCCCGGGCGAACCGCAAGGTCCGCGAGGGCATCGTCGTGTCCGACAAGATGGACTCCACCGCCGTGGTGGCAATCATCGAGCGGGTGCGCCATCCGAAGTACGCCAAGTTCGTCAACCGAACCAAGCGCCTCTATGCCCACGATGTGAGCGAGGAGCGTGCCCGGGTCGGCGACAAGGTGCGGATCATGGAGACCCGCCCGTTGTCGAAGCTGAAGCGCTGGCGCGTCATCGAAATCCTGGAAAGGGCGAAGTAACCCATGATCCAGCAGGAATCTCGCCTGAAGGTCGCCGACAACTCCGGCGCCAAGCAGGTCCTCTGCATCAAGGTGCTCGGTGGCACACGCCGCCGTTACGCCTCGATCGGGGACATCTTCATCGCCACGGTGAAAGACGCCATTCCCGGCGCTGCCGTGAAGAAGGGTGACGTCGTCAAGTGCGTCGTCGTCCGTACCAAGAAAGAGAAGCGGCGCCCGGATGGCAGCTACATCCGCTTCGACGAAAACGCCGCCGTGCTGATCAAGGATGACCAGTCCCCCCGCGGGACCCGCATCTTCGGCCCGGTGGGACGTGAGCTTCGTGACAAGAAGTTCATGCGCATCGTGTCGCTGGCACCGGAGGTGCTGTGATGAAACTCAAGAAGGGCGATCCCGTGATCGTCATCGCAGGAAAAGACAAGGGTCGCGAGGGCTCGATCGCCCAAGTGATGCCCGGCGCCAACAAGGTGATCGTCAACGGCGTCAACACCGCCAAGCGCCATCAAAAGGCCCGCAAGGCCAATGAGCAGGGCGGCATCATCGACAAAGACATGCCGTTCGA
This sequence comes from Actinomycetes bacterium, assembly GCA_031371195.1. GTDB lineage: Bacteria > Actinomycetota > Acidimicrobiia > Acidimicrobiales > Ilumatobacteraceae > JANMJD01. Next base: position 5,261 of record JANMJD010000455.1, read on the forward strand.
CGCCAGCAACGTGTCGTACCTCCACAAGGGCAAGCCCACCCGCATCGGCTACAAGCTCAATGCCGATGGAACCAAGGTGCGTATCGCCCGCTCGACTGGGGACGCGATCTGATGGCCGAGACCACTGTCATCCCCCGTCTACGGACGAAGTACAACGAGCAGGTTCGGGCGGCTCTGCAGGAGCAGCTCGGCATCGGCAACGTCATGGACATCCCGCGTCTGACCAAGATCGTGATCAACATGGGCGTCGGTCGGGCCACTCAGCAGCCGTCGCTGCTCGAGGGCGCTGTCACCGATCTCACCGCCATCGCCGGCCAGAAGCCGATCGTCACCAAGGCAAAGAACTCCATCGCCGCCTTCAAGCTGCGTGAGAACCAGGCCATTGGTTGCAAGGTGACCCTGCGGGGCGAGCGGATGTGGGAGTTCCTCGATCGGCTCATCGCCGTCGCCATCCCCCGAATCCGTGACTTCCGCGGCCTGCCCGCCCATTCGTGGGACGGTCGGGGCAACTACACCTTCGGGGTCAACGAGCAGACGATCTTCCCGGAGATTGAGTACGACCGCATCGATCAGACGCGGGGTATGGACATCACGATCGTCACCACCGCTCGCACCGATGCGGCCGGCAAGGCGTTGCTCGATGCCTTCGGCTTCCCGTTCAAGAAGGACGGAGAAGCTGTCAAGAAGGTCAAGCGTCGTGGTCCGGTACGTGGTCCCAAGGGCAAGCCGGCCAAGGCTGCTCCCACCGGTAAGAAGAAGAAGTGATCGGGAAGGGCTGAACCAACATGGCCAAAAAGGCGCTGATCAACAAAGCAAATGCGAAGCCGAAGTACAAGGTGCGCGCGTATACGCGCTGCCGCCGTTGTGGTCGGGCTCGTGCCGTATTCAAGAAGTTCGGGCTGTGCCGCATCTGCCTGCGCGAACTCGTTCATGCTGGGGAAGTCCCCGGCGTGACCAAGGCGAGCTGGTAAGGGGAGCCAACCATCATGATGACTGATCCCATTGCCGACATGCTGACCCGGATTCGGAATGCCAACACCGCAATGCACGACGAGGTCCGTATGCCCTCGTCGCGCCAGAAGCTGGCGTTGGCCAAGATCCTCGAAGCAGAGGGCTATATCAACGGATTCGAGGTAGCGCCGTCGACCAAGGGTCCCGGCGACGTACTCACCGTGAAGATGAAGTATTCCGCCGAACGGCACCGCACCATCGCGGGGCTCAAGCGGGTGTCGACGCCAGGTCTGCGGATTTACCGCAAGGCTGACGCCGTCCCGCGTGTGCTCGGTGGCCTCGGTGTTGCCGTCCTATCCACCAGCAATGGGCTGATGACCGACCGCGAGGCGCGCAAGCGCAACGTCGGCGGCGAAGTCCTCTGCTTCGTGTGGTGATTGGAGCTACGAGCAATGTCACGTATCGGTAAAGCACCCATCGCCGTCCCCGCCGGTGTCGACGTGTCGGTCGATTCCGGCGTCGTCACGGTCAAGGGTCCCAACGGCACCCTGTCGCGTGATGTTCCCGGCGCGATCACTTTGCGCCAGGACGGCGCGGAGATCTTCGTCGAGCGTCCCGATGACGCCCGCGAGAATCGTTCGCTCCACGGCCTCACCCGCACGCTGGTGGCCAACATGGTCCACGGCGTCACCACCGGGTTTGCCAAGACCCTCGAGATCGTCGGTGTCGGTTACCGCGCCGAGGCGCAGAGCCCGACGACGCTTCGTCTGGCCCTTGGCTTCAGCCACCCGGTGATCATCGAGGCCCCGGCCGGGGTGACCTTCGAGGTGCCCATCCAGACCCGCATCATCGTCAAGGGGATCGACAAGGAGAAGGTCGGCCAGGTGGCCGCCAACATCCGTTCGATCCGCAAGCCCGAGCCGTACAAGGGCAAGGGCGTGCGTTACGCCGGCGAGAAGGTCCTTCGCAAGGCCGGCAAGACAGGGAAGAAGTAAGCGATGCCCAACATCACCAAAATTCGCCAGGAAGGCCGGGCGCGCCGTCACAACCGGGTGCGCAAGCTGGTCAATGGCACATCCGAGCGTCCGCGCCTGGCCGTGTTCCGTTCGAACAAGCACCTCGTGCTGCAGGTGATCGACGATCTCGCCGGTCATACGTTGGCGTCGGCGTCGACCGTCGAAGCCGATCTGCGCTCGGGCGGCTCGACCGGTTCGGTCGACGGCGCTGCTCGGGCCGGCAAGCTTGTTGCTGAGCGGGCGCTTGCCGCCGGCATCACCAAGGTCGTGTTCGACCGCGGTGGGTTCCTCTACCACGGTCGTATTGCCGCGGCGGCTGACGCTGCCCGCGAAGCAGGTCTGGAGTTCTGATGGCGCTCAATATCGATTCGACCACACTGCGCGAGTCGCGGGTGATCGCCATCAATCGGGTGGCCAAGGTCGTCCAGGGCGGTCGTCGATTCTCGTTCACGGCGCTCGTCGTCGTCGGCGACGGCAACGGCCATGTCGGACTCGGCTATGGCAAGGCCAAGGAGGTGCCCCTCGCCATCCAGAAGGGCACCGAAGAGGCCAAGAAGAACCTCTTCGCCGTGCCGCTGGCCGGTTCGACGATCACCCATGAGGTGCGCGGCATCCTCGGCGCCGGGAAGGTCATGCTCAAGCCGGCTGCCCCCGGTACCGGTGTCATCGCCGGTGGTGCGGCCCGCATCATCCTCGAAGAAGCCGGCATCCACGATGTCCTCGCCAAGTCGCTCGGCTCGTCGAACGCGATCAACGTTGCTCGCGCCACGATCCAGGGTCTGCAGGCGTTGCAGCGGCCCGACGAGGTCGCGGCCCGCCGTGGTCTCAACGCCGACGAGTTCGTGCCCAAGGGCATGCTGCGCGCCTACAACGATCGCAAGCGCCAAGTCGCTGGAGAGGCACACTGATGGCCGACGAGAAGACCCTGACCGTCAAGCAGGTGAAGTCCGGAATCGGGACCAAGCCCAAGACCCGCGGCACACTGCGCGCCCTGGGGCTGCGCAAGATCGGTGACACCAACACCCTGCCCGACCGCCCCGAGATCCGGGGCATGATCGCTCGGGTTCCCCACCTCATCCAGGTGGCCGAAGGCTCGGAGAGCTGATATGCGCGTCGATGAACTCGCCCCATCCCCGGGCTCCAAGAAGAAGGCGAAGCGCGTAGGCCGCGGTATCGGCGGCAAGGGTGGCAAGACTGCCGGCCGTGGTACCAAGGGCCAGCGTGCTCGCAATACCGTCGCCCGCGGCTTCGAAGGCGGTCAGACCGGTCTCAAGATGCGTATCCCGAAGTTGAAGGGTTTCAACAACCCATTCCGCATCGAGTACCAGGCGATCAACCTCGACACGCTCAACGAACTGGCCGAGGCGGAGGTCACCCCCGAGGTGCTCCACGCCCACGGACTGGCTCACAAGAACGATTTCATCAAGGTGCTTGCCCGTGGTGAGGTCAGCCGTGCGGTACATGTACATGTGCACGGTGTTTCGAAGGCCGCTGAAGCCGCCATCATTGCCCAGGGAGGTAGCGTAACGCTCGTCCCGATGCCGTTCCGTGTGCGTCCGGCCGCTCAGGGCAACCAGTTCACCAACCGCTGAACCCCCCGGCGCTTCGTACCGTTCACCCGCCGACTGCCACTGCTACATCGGGCACTGCTATATCTGGCACCGCTACAACTGAGGAGCGACGGTGTTTTCGAATCTGAAGAACATCTTCAAGGTCCCCGACCTACGTAACAAGATCTTCTTCGCGATGCTGTGCATTGCGCTGTACCGCCTCGGTGCGGCGATCCGGGTCCCCGGCATCGACAACCAGGCTGTCGACCAGTTGCGTTCCCTGGCTCGAAGCCAGGGTGCGATCGGGTTCCTGAACCTCTTCTCCGGCGGTGCGTTCGAGAGCTTCGCGATCTTCGCTCTCGGGATCATGCCGTACATCACGGCGTCGATCATCATGCAGGTGCTCGGTGTGGTCATCCCGAAGCTCGAGGAATGGCAGAACGAGGGCGCAGTCGGCCAGCGCAAGATCACCCAATGGACTCGCTATCTGGCTATCGCGATCGCCACGCTGCAGGCCACGGGTTTGACCTTCGTCTTCGGCCAGGGCCGGGGTCGGGCCTTCTTCGGTGCCGCCCGGAATGTGCCCGATGTGGTGCTGCTGCCGACGTTCATGCCGCGGGCGCTGCTGGTCATACCGACGCTGGTCGCCGGGACGGCGCTGCTGATGTGGATCGGCGAGCTCATCAGCCAGCGGGGCATCGGCAACGGGATGTCGATGCTGATCTTCGCATCGGTGGTTTCCGGGCTGCCGTACAGCTACTACAGCATCCTGTTGGAGAAGAAGTGGTTCGCCTTCGTCGTGTTGATCCTCGTGTCGATCGGCATTCTGTTCGCCATTGTGCGGGTCGAACTCGGTCAACGAAGAATTCCTGTGCAGTTCGCCAAACGAATGGTCGGGCGCCGGATGTACGGCGGGCAGAACACCTACATCCCGCTCAAGGTGAACCAGGCCGGTGTGGTGCCGATCATCTTTGCGTCGTCGGTTCTTCTGCTCCCGGTGCTGGCCACGAACATCATCGGCAGCGGCAACGCCGCCGGTAGCGACTGGCGCGGCAAGATCTCCCGCTTCGTCAACGACAACATCGTCAACAGCCGCAGCCTGTTCTACATCGTGGTCTTCGCTCTGATGGTGATCGCCTTCGCCTACTTCTACAACTCCATCGCCTTCGATCCGATCAAGCAAGCCGATCAGATTCGTAAGCAGGGGGGCTTCATTCCCGGCATCCGCCCCGGGCCGCAGACCGAGCGGTACCTGGCCAAGACGGTCAACCGGATCACACTGCCGGGAGCGTTGTTCATCGCCGTGATCGCCATCATCCCGTACATCATCACCTGGATCTTCGATGTGAAGAACTTCCCGTTCGCCGGGACGACGGTGCTGATCGCCGTTGGTGTGGCGCTCGAATTGATGCGCCAGATCGACAGCCAGCTCATGCTGCGGAACTACGAGGGTTTCCTGAAGTGAAGCCCGGCCGCCTGCACGTAGTGCTGCGGGCGGGTCGATGATCCCCGGCGCACGTCTCATCATCCTTGGTCGGCAGGGAGCGGGTAAGGGCACCCAGTGCACTCGGCTCTCACGTCACTATGTAGTGCCGCATATCTCCACGGGAGACATGTTGCGCGCCGCGGTGCGCGAACGGACTCCCCTGGGGGTGGCGGCCAAGCAGGTCATGGATGCGGGTGGCCTCGTCGGCGACGACATCATGATCGGCATCGTCGAGGAGCGGTTGGGCCGCGACGACGCCCGGGGACGGGGATATCTGCTCGACGGGTTTCCGCGCACCGTCGGCCAGGCCGAGGCGCTGCGCGGTATCACCGAGGGTTTCGGCAAGCCGCTCGACTTGGCGATCGACCTTGATGTGCCCCGTGAACTGGTGTTGCAGCGGATCAGCGGCCGACGGGTCTGTCGTGACTGCGGGACGAACTACACGGCGACGGGAACCGAACGCAGTCCGTGGATTTGCGACGTCTGTGGTGGCGACGTGGTGCTACGCGACGACGACACCCCCGAAGCGATCAACAAGCGACTCGATCTCTACGAATCGCAGACGTCGCCGCTCATCGAGTACTTCGAGCAACAGGGGATGCTTGCCGTCATCGACGGAGTCGGCCATCCCGACACCGTGCTGCGCCGACTCATCGCCGTCATCGACGCCCGTCGGCGAATCTGAGCCGGCTGATGGCCCGACGCCTGACCCGCCGTACCCCCGACCAGCTCACGACGATGCGTCGGGCCGGGCGAGTGGTCGCCGAGATGCACGACGCCATCCGCGCCGCCGTGCAGCCAGGAGTGACGACCGGTGAGCTCGACATCGTTGCCCGTGGGGTACTCGCCCGCCGTGGGGCGACGTCGAACTTTCTCGGCTATCACGGATTTCCCGCCACGATCTGCACCTCGGTCAATGAGGTCGTCATCCACGGCATCCCCGGTCCGCAGGTACTCAACGAAGGCGACATCCTTGGCGTCGATTGCGGGGCGATCATCGACGGCTGGCACGGGGATGCCGCCTTCTCCATCGGCGTCGGAATGATCAGCCGCGAGGCCCAGCGGTTGATCGCCGGGACCGAGGAGGCGCTCGCCGCGGCGATCGAGCAGATGCGCCCGGGACGCCATCTTGGCGACGTGGGACATGCCGTGGAACAGGTCGCCGACCGGTACGGCTTCGGGATCGCCGAGGGCTACTGCGGTCACGGCATCGGCCGCCAGATGCACGAGGACCCGGATGTGTACAACACCGGGCGACGGGGCAAGGGGGCGAGGCTGGAGCCAGGAGTCGTCCTGGCGATCGAGCCCATGTTCATTGCCGGCGGCGTCGATGAGACCGTTGAACTCGGTGACGGGTGGACGGTGGTCAGCGCCGACCGCTCGTTGGCCGCCCACTGCGAACACACGGTTGTCGTCACCGACGACGGCCCGGAGATCCTCACCCGGCTGTAGCCGCGGGGTCCGGTGGGCCAGCGAAGTGCGTCGGAAATTCGCCGGACGGCGCGTGATTGCCACCACGGAGAGGGTGCTCGGTGGTACCGTCACGAAATCTCATGTCGGGTGGGACTTGGTGTGCGCCCCCGACGGCGGTAGCATTGCTCCTCGGCCCTGCAGGAGGTTGGCGCGTCCACGCGTTCTGCTGGTGTCGGCGTATGCAGTTCCGCCGTTCAGACGGTGTATCGGTATGCCACCTCTATGCCGCCCCCTAGATGAACGTGAGTCCACGGTGAAGGTCCGTCCGAGCGTGAAGAAAATCTGCGAAAAGTGCAAGGTGATCCGTCGGCACGGCCGCGTCATGGTCATTTGCGAGAACCCCCGCCACAAGCAGCGGCAGGGCTGAGAAGGAACGTTATGGCCCGCATTTCTGGTGTCGACATCCCCCGCGACAAGCGGTTGGAGATCTCACTCACGTATATCTTCGGTATCGGCAAGCCGAAGTCGCAGCTCATCTGCGACGAACTCGGCCTCAACCGCGATACCCGCGTGAAGGACCTGACCGAAGAAGAGGTGAACCGCATTCGCGTGTGGGTCGACCAGAATCTCACCGTCGAAGGTGACCTGCGTCGCGATATCCAGCAGGACGTGAAGCGCAAGATCGAGATCGGCTGCTACCAAGGTGTGCGCCATCGCAAGGGTCTGCCGGTTCGCGGTCAGCGCACGCATACCAATGCTCGCACCCGCAAGGGCCCGAAGAAGACCGTTGCCAACAAGAAGAAGGCTGTGAGGAAGTAAGCGTGGCCAAGCCGAAGCCGGGGGGCCGTCGCCCCCGCAAGCGCGAGCGCAAGAACGTTTCGTTCGGAATCGTGCACATCAAGAGTTCGTTCAACAACACGATCGTGTCGATCACCGATGCCGATGGCAACGTGATCTCCTGGGCCTCGGCCGGCAATGTCGGGTTCAAGGGTTCTCGCAAGTCCACCCCGTTCGCCGCCCAGATGGCCGCCGACAAGGCCGCCCGCGCCGCCATGGAGCACGGCCTCCGCCGCGTCGAGGTGCAGGTCAAGGGCCCGGGTTCGGGCCGTGAGACCGCCATCCGCTCGATTCAGAACACGGGTATCGAGGTGTCGTCGATCAAGGACGTCACTCCGGTTCCCCACAATGGTTGCCGTCAGCCCAAGCGGCGTCGGGTCTGAGGTAAGACATGGCTCGTTATACAGGTCCCAAGGTCAAGCTGTCGCGTCGGCTCGGCACCAACATCTTCGAGAACGAGAAGGGTCGCAAGGCGCTCGAGCGCCGTCCCTTCCCGCCGGGTCAGCACGGCCGTACCCGTCGTCGCGGCCAGGGTTCCGAGTACTTGCTGCAGCTCCAGGAGAAGCAGAAGGCCAAGTTCATCTACGGCGTTCTCGAACGGCAGTTCCGTAACAACTACGAGGAGGCCGTGCGCCTCGCCGGCCCCACCGGTGAGAACCTGCTGCGCCTGCTCGAACAGCGCCTCGACAATGTCTGCTTCCGCGCCGGATGGGCGGCGACCCGTCCCCAGGCTCGCCAGTTCGTCAGCCATGGTCTCTTGCTGGTCAACGGCAAGAAGGTCAACATCCCCAGCTACCGGGTGCGCAAAGGTGACATCGTTTCGCTGGCCAACAAGGCCAAAGAGATGATCGTCATCCGCCACAACCTCGACGTGCTCGACCGCCGCGTCGTCGGCTGGCTCGAGGCCGGCGACGGTGGTCTGCAGGTGACGGTCCGGGATCTTCCCCAGCGCGATCACATCGACGTGCCGGTGCGTGAGTCCCTCATCGTCGAGCTCTACTCCAAGTAATCCGTCCGCCCGCAAAGGACCAAGGACACCTTCATGCTCGTTATTCAGCGCCCCACAGTCGAGCCGATCGGCGAAGAGGAGAACAATCGCCAGCGGTTCGCCATCGGACCGCTCGAGCCCGGCTTCGGTCACACCATCGGCAACTCCCTGCGTCGCACGCTGCTGTCGTCGATCCCCGGCGCCGCCATCACCACCGTTCGGTTCGATGAGGCGCTCCACGAGTTCGACACGATCACCGGGATCACCGAGGATGTCACCGACATCATCTTGAACCTGAAGGACGTCGTGATCACCTCGACGTCCGATACCCCGGTGACGCTGCGCATCGACGTGCGGGGTCCGGCCGAGATCAAGGCCGGCGACATCCGTTGCCCGTCCGAGGTCGAGATCCTCAACAAGGATCTGCCGATCGCCACGCTCAATGCCAAGGGCCGACTCGCCGTCGACCTCACCGTCGAGCGCGGCAGGGGCTACCTGTCGTGCGACCGTGAGACGCAGAACCGCACGATCGGGGTGATTCCGATCGATGCCATCTTCTCGCCGGTCCGCCGGGCGATCTTCGACGTCGAGCCGACCCGCGTCGAGCAGTCGACCAACTACGACCGTGTCGTCGTCGACATCGAGACCGACGGTTCGATCGCACCGCGTGACGCTCTGGCCTCAGCCGGGGCGACGCTGCGTTCGCTGGTCGACCTGATCGCCGGCCTGTCCGACGAGCCCGAGGGCCTGGTGCTCGGCGAGGTTGCGTCGATCACGAGTGGATCGCCCGACCTCGACCTGCCGATCGAGGATCTCGATCTGTCGGAGCGCCCGCGCAACTGCCTCAAGCGCGCCCAGATCAACACGGTCGGCGAACTGCTGACCAAGACCGATGATGACCTGCTGAACATCACTAACTTCGGGCAGAAGAGCCTGGATGAAGTGAAGGCGAAGCTGGACGAGCGCGGCCTGGCGCTGCGCGGCTGATAAGGGAACCCTCCAATGCCTGCAACCCCCCGCCGCGGACCGAACTTCGGTGGCTCCGCGTCCCACCAGCGTCTGATGATGGCCAACATGGCTGCGTCGCTGTTCGCCGCCGAGGCGATCGTGACCACCGAGGCCAAGGCCAAGGCACTGCGCCCGATCGCCGAAAAGCTGATCACCAAGGCCAAGAAGTCCCAGGAAGGCGAACCCACCAGGGTTCATCGCATCCGTCAGATCCAGGGCTATCTGGGTGACCGCGAGATGACCCACAAGCTGGTCAACGAGGTTGCTCCCCGCTATCTCGACCGTCCGGGTGGCTACCTGCGCATCTACAAGCTCGGCCCGCGCCAGGGCGACAACGCTCC
>JANMJD010000463.1:0-4252 GCA_031371195.1 Actinomycetes bacterium
ACGATCCACGACCGGGCGCAGGACGGCAAACTCACCCCACTGCCCGATCTGACACTCCCGCAGCCCCCCGAGATGGACATGGGCGGCCACGGCCTGTACTCGACGGTCGGTGAGTACATGAAGTTCATTCGGATGTTCCTGAACAACGGAAACGGTCCCAACGGTCGAGTACTCAAGCCCGAGACGGTCGACTTCATGTCGGCCAACGCACTCGGCGACCTGAAGAGCGGCGGGTGGACGACCTCGATTCCGTCGTTGTCGAACAGCGGCGAATTCTTCCCCGGGCTCTCCAAGTCGTGGGGCTACACCTTCCAGATCAACGATGACCCGACGCCGTCGGGTCGGCCGGCCGGGTCGCTGATGTGGGCCGGGCTCGCCAACCTGTTCTACTGGATCGACCGCCAGAACGGCATCGGGGGCTTCTGGGGATCGCAGATCCTGCCGTTCCAGGACGCTTCGTCATACCCGGGCTTCGTCGACTTCGAGAGCGCGGTCTACCGCAACCGCTGACCCATCGCCGAGCGGTGCCTGCGTGGGGGCCGGTAGTGAAACGACGACGGTGGTGCCGCCCGCGGCGTTGTCGGTGACGGTGATCTGCCCGCCCATGCTCGCCACGAGTTGACGCGAGATCACCAACCCAAGTCCGCTGCCTTCGGCGTCATTCGTTCCGTTGTCGACGTGGGTGAACGGCGTGAACAGTCGGTCGCGCAACGTCGAGGGAATGCCGTATCCGTTGTCGGTGACCTCGACGGCGACGGTGTGGTCGTGGAGATATGACGAGAGACGGACCTCGCCCCCAGTGCGGTTGTACTTGATCGCGTTGGCCACCACATTGATCAGAGCCTGGCGGAGTCGTCGTTCGTCGGCGTCCGCGACAACCGCCGCGGTTCGGCCGATGTGTAGTTGGACGTCGCGCGAGAGCGCCAACGGACCGAGAAGGTCGACGACCTCGACGATGATCTCGTTGACTGCGACCGGGCCGATGTCGACCTCGACCGCGCCGGCCTCGATCTTGGCGATGTCGAGCACGTCATCGAGAATCGCGATCAGATGCGATGCGGCTGCAGAGATGGTCGCCACGGCCGCGAGTCGACGCTCGGGCGGCAGTACCCGGGCGGACAGCAACTCGGAGTAGCCGACGATTGACGTGAGTGGGGTGCGCAACTCGTGGCTCATCGCCGCGAGAAACTGGCCCTTTGCCGTGTTGGCGGTTTCTGCGGCAGCCTGGGCGGTTTCCGCCGCCAGCCGGGCCCGCCGTTCCGACTCCAGGCGTTGTCGGCGGGTCACATCGACCAAGTTGACGCACAGGCGCGGACCGTGTGGCACCGAGTCGGGAAGCACGCTGACCACCCCCAACGATCGGGCTGCACCACCCGGCCGGTGCCGAAAACGCATGGCCACTTCGACCGGGATGGTCTGATCGGCGTCCAAACGGTCAACCGCGGCCAACCAACTCATTCGATCGTCGGCGTCGATCAAGTCCACGAATCGACGGCCAAGAACACCGTTGGGCTCACCGGCGGCAAGGTCGCCGAACGCGTTGTTGGCGCGCACGACCAGTCCGTCATCAGTGATCAGCGCCATACCGGCCGCGCTCCCCTCGAAAGAACGACGAAAGAGTTCCTCGCTCTCGATCAGCCGGCGCGACAGCTCGGCGTGGCGCAACGCGGCCGCGATCAAGCCCGAGAATTGGGCGACGAGTTCGATCTCCTTGACATCGGGCGTGTACGGCTGATCGCGGTAGGTCGCCAGGGTGCCAAGCAGGTTTCGTTCCGACGAGAAGATCGGGGTCGACCAGCATGCCCGTAACCCGTACCGCTCGGCCAGGTGGCGAAACGGTTCCCACCGCCAGTCGACGAGTGTGTCACTGACAACGACCGATTCGCCCAGAAAGGCGGCCGTACCGCACGACCCGGCAATTGGACCGATCGACATCCCATCAATGGCGAAGCAGTAGCCGGGCGGAAGACGAGGGGCGGCGCTGTGACGCAAACTCTGCGACTCCGGATCGAACACCATGATCGAACACCGAGCGTCGTCGAGCAGACTTTCGATCGCCCCGACCAGGTTGCCCAACACGCTCGCCGGCGGAGCCCCCGAGCCGATCAGATCGAGCAGACCCGCTTGTTGGTCGAGCAGCACCGCCGCCGCCGTTCGAGAAACCCCCGAGAACTCAGTCACGAGCTCTGCTCGTGACCGGTTGGCAGCGCGAGCGCCAGCGAGTCTGGTAACGATGGGGTTCGGGGGCGCAGCCCGGGGTGTGAACAGTCACGGCTCGAACCGGTAGCCGACCCGCGAGACCGTCTTCAGCCAACGAGGTTTGTCGGGATCGGCCTCAATCTTGTGGCGAACCCGGTGAACATGTTGGGTGACCGTCGCCTCATCGTGCCAGCCAGGCGTCGAACGCCACACATGTTGGAGGAGTTGGGCTCGGGTGAAGGCCTTGCTCGGCGAACGGGCGAGAAACACCAGCACTTCGAACTCCTTGGGGGCCAGCTCGATCAGCCGGTCGGCGGCGAACACCTGGCGGGCCGAGATGTCGATGCGCAGGCTGTCGAACACCAGCACACTCGGTTCCGCCGGTGACGTGCGCCGCAGCACAGCTCGCAAGCGCGAGGACAGCTCGCCCGGTGAGAACGGTTTGGTCATGTAATCGTCGGCGCCGAGATCGAGTCCAACGATCCGATCCGCCTCGCCCACCCGGCCAGACACGATGATCACCGGAAGCGCCGAACCCCGGCGAATATGTCTGAGCAGATCAAGGCCGCTCATGTCGGGCAACGACAGATCCAAGACCACCAGATCAATCTCGGTCTCAGCGAGCGCGGCCATCGCCGACCCGCCGTTAGCCACCGCGACGACACCGTAGCCATCGAATTCCAACTGCCACGCGACGAGATTGCGAACCGCCGGATCATCTTCGACTATGAGGACCGGCACCACACCCGGCACCCGAGCGGGATGCGGGCGACCGCTCGCGGGTGGAAAACGCGAGTTGCTGCGGATCGGTTCTATTGCCCCCAGCGGCCCCATCGTTGCCAAGCGTAGACCCGTCAGCGATCAAGAGGAAAATTGGTTGCGCACAATGCACTTGTGCACTATTGACATGGGATTGTATCGTCCGGCACAATCAGTTCGTGCGCGGCACTGGTCCGCACCGTGAGAGAAGGGGAACTCCGATGACTGAGCTTTCGACCGGGACGATCTACGAGCGTGTAGGGGGCTACGACGGTTTCAGGCAAATCGCTACGGACATTCTTGCGTTGCATCACGCCAACCCGGTGCTTGAGCGCCGCTATGGCAGTTCCCCGAAGAACGACGAGCAGCTGATCGCCCTGGTGACCGAGCTGTTGTGTTCGGTGACGGGTGGGACCGAGACCTACACGGGCATGAACATGCACGACGCGCATACAGGGATGAACATCAACCACGAGGAGTTCCTTGAGGTGCTCACGGACATTTCCAAGGCGCTGCACAACAACGGTGTGAGTCAGGCCGATCATGATGCGATCATGAACCTGAACTTCGGTCTCATGGGCGAGGTGCTGGCCCACTGACGGCTGGCTTGACGGCAATCATGTTGATGGTGGGTGCTCTCGGCGAATCAGATCGGCCTGTTCGCCAATCAGCTTCGCTCGGCGACCGCCTGGCGGGTGGACCCGTGGTCCACGACAGCCGGAAGCGGTCGTCATCTACTCTGGTGTCGTGGCGACCGTTGAAAATCTCCGACTTGAGCACCAGTTGTGCGTGGCGTTGTACAACGCCACGCGGGCGATCACCGGTTGCTACCGTCCGCTCCTCGATGAGATTGGGCTGACCTATAGCCAGTACACGGTGATGCTCGTGTTGTGGGAACGCGACACCACGACGTTGCGTGACCTCGGAGCGGCGCTGCATCTCGACTCGGGCACGCTGTCGCCGATGCTCAAGCGGCTGGAGCGGTCTGGTTTGGTGACCCGCACGCGCAACATCGACGATGAGCGAGTGTTGCAAGTCGCGATTACCGACGCCGGCCGCCGACTTCAGTCGGGTGCCAGCGCAGCCCAGAGTTGCGTCGAACTGACCACAGGCCTCCACGCCGATTCTCTCGCTGCGTTGCGCGACCAACTCAACGACCTCGCGGCCCGCACTCGGCCGAACCCCTCTCTGTCAACCTGATGTGAGGCAGTTGATGCTGCTGATTCACTGAGTTGAGGGCGGGGAGGAGACCCCGAAATGACTATCGATGATTCTTCGGTCGCGCGCGTCCAGG
>JANMJD010000511.1:0-10983 GCA_031371195.1 Actinomycetes bacterium
ACACCGAAGCGCTGTACGACAAGGTATTCGACGTCAACCTGAAGGGACCTTTCCGGCTGATGGCCAACGTCGGCACGCGGATGGTGGAGTCGGGGAACGGCGGATCGATCATCAACGTTTCCAGCGGCGGCGCGGTCCGGCCGTCGCCGACGATCATTCCCTACTCGGCGGCCAAGGCGGGATTGAACGCGATGACCGTCGGCTTCGCCCACGCCTTCGGACCGTCGGTGCGGGTCAACTGCATTCAGGCCGGGCCTTTTCTCACCGATATCGCCGACGCCTGGGACCTCGAGGCCGTGCGGGCGGACATGAAGCGTCGCTTTGCTTCGGGCCGGCCGGGCGAGCCCGACGAGGTGGTCGGCGCCGCCCTCTACTTCGCCAGCGACGCCTCGTCATGGACCACCGGTGCGATCCTGCGTGTCGATGGAGGCATGCCGTAGTTCGCGAAATCGGTGGCGCGCCGGCTCCGCAGTTGTGACACGGTGTACGCGTGGCAATGAGCGGGCGAACACGCCCATTCCGGGTAGCACGGCGATGACATCTCGGCTCGTCGCCCTCTGTATCGACGCGAACGATCCGCGACGCCTGGCCCGCTTCTGGGCCGAGGCACTTCGTTGGGAGATCGACGAAGACATCGGTGATGAGATCGGCCTCGTGCCGACGGACGACACCGGCTTCGGGATCTTGTTCGAGCCGGTCGCCGAGATCAAGACAGGCCGGAACCGTGTCCACCTCGATCTGACGACGACATCGATCGATGACCAACAGGAAATGGTGGCGAAGCTGATCGCGCTGGGCGGCCGCCACCTCGATATCGGTCAGAGCCCCGACGAAGGCCACGTGGTGCTCGCCGATCCCGAAGGCAACGAGTTCTGCATCATCGAGCCGGGCAACAACTTCCTCGCCAACGCCGGACGTCTCGGAGCGATCAACTCCGATGGAACTCGCCGGGTCGGCTACTTCTGGAGCGAAGTGCTCGGGTGGCCGTTGGTCTGGGATCAGAACGAGGAGACAGCCATCCGCCGGCCCGATCTCACCGGCCCGCTGATCACGTGGAGCGGTCCGCCGCTGATGCCGAAGCTCGGGAAGAACAGGCTGCATCTCGACGTCGCTCCGATCGACCATGGCGGCCAGGAGACAGAGGTTGACCGTCTCGTTGCCCTCGGCGCCGCTCGGATCGACATCGGCCAAGGCGAGGTCAGTTGGGTGGTCATGGCCGATGCCGATGACAATGAGTTCTGTGTGCTGAGCCGCGGGTAGACGCCCACGGGAGATGGCGTCAGCCTTCGTGGGCGAGGTTCGGCCGCAGATCGGACCAGGGTTCCATGGGGTCGTCATCGGGAGGCATCGCCCATTTGATTCGAACGCAGCCCCTATGCTTCCGAACGGCCGGCTGCTCCTGGTCGATCGCGCTCGACACGGTTCAGTCCGAATCAGCTTGCGACGATGCCCAGTTCTCCCCCTCGCCGGACCGCGTCTCGACGAGTGGTGACGTGCAGCTTCGACAGAAGCGCCGATACATGGTGATCCACGGTTTTCGTGGAAAGGAACAGCCGCTGAGCGATCTCGGCGTTGGTCCGGCCGTCGCCGAGCAGGCGCAGGATGTCGAGCTGGCGGTTCGTGAGGCCGGCAGGATTCGCCAGCGTGGTGCGACGCCGACGCGTCGGAATCGTCGTCGCACCGTCTCGCCGTAGCTCGTGGCGCACCTTGGCGGCGATGTTGTCGGCGCCGAGCCGGTCGAGCAGATCGACGCCGGCTCTCGTACCGCTTCCTGTTCCGCTGTCGATGAGTGCCAGGGCGTGCTCGTACGGTGCGCCGAGTGTCTCCCACATCTCGGCAGCCGCGTCGGGATCGCCGACGAGTTGCCGTCGGTACGGCTCGGCCACCTCGCCCAACTGCTCCGGGGAGGTGAACGGATCGATGCGGTGCAGCCATGAAGCAAGTTCGCCCCGGGCCCATTCGAGACCGACATGAGGGCCCGTGGCCAACAAGCGGCGACACTCGTCGAGCCGGTCGTCGGTTGCCCCGGTGAGCCATGCCCGCTCCACTAGTGCCGAGGCGACAGGAAGAAGCCTCATCGGCTCGTTGAACTGGGCAGCGAGGCGCCATGCCTCATCGAGATCCGCATCGGCGTCGCCCCCCCGACGGAGTTGGATCAGTCCGCGAAGCAGGTGCGGCCATGTACGCGCAAGCGGTGCGCTCGCGCCCGACAACACCGTGTCGGCATCGATCATCGCCTCGTCCCAGCGACCCGACATCAACTTCAGGCGGGCACGCGAGCCGAGCTGCCAGACCTGGCAGATGGGCAGGTCGCGCTCGATCGTGAGCGGCAGGCTGAAGCCGAGCAGCTCGGCGGCCTGCCGCAGCCGCCGTTGCTCGACATCGAGATACGTCAGGTTGCTGTAGCCGCTCGAGTAGATCTCATCCAGTTCTTCGTGACCGTGCAGGATGGACATGGTGGTCTCCCGGCAGGCGCCGCCATGTTCGAGGACGTCGCAGATGCCGCCTGTCAGCCGTATTCGAACCGGGAGCGACGGATCGCCGCTGTCGACGCCGACCTCGACGGCCCGCTGCAAGAGCGTTCGAGCGCGCCCGAGGTCGTTGGCCTGTACTGCCAGATAGGCCTGTATCGCGAACGCGTGACCGAGCCGGGCGCGGTCGTTCGCCGAGCGCTCGGGTACGGCTTCGAAGACCGCCACCGCCGCCTCGGCGTGCCGTTCGGCGATCGGCCGGTTGGCGTTGTACCAGTGATACACGGACAGCGAATGATGATTGCTGCTCACTCCGGCGACGTCTCCGTTTCGCTCACGAAGTGACATGGCACGTTCGCTGGCCGCAATGGCGTCATCGAGTTGATCGATCAGGTAGCACTCGTCCGCCAACAACTCCAGAAGGTCGGCTTCATCGGACTCGGTGATCGGCGATCCGTGTTCCAGGGCCGTTCGGAAGAACGCCGCGGCCTGCGTATGCGCGCCCGCCCGCCCGGCGGCGCGGCCGGCCGCGGAGGCATGGCGCAGCACGCCGGCGCCGTCGTCGGCGCCTACTGCGTGGTGAGCAAGTACGGCAGGATCGGCCCGAGGTGACGGTTCCAGCGCGTCGAGCATGCGCCGGTGGAACGCCACTTCGACACCGGGTGGGATCGTGCTGGTGATGGCCATACGGCACAGGTCGTGTCGGAACGCGATCCCCCGGGCGCCTCGGCGGGTCAGGCCTGCCTCGTCGACGGAGCGCAGCGCTTGAAGCCCGATGCCGAGACGGGCGAGCAGGTGGTCGGGGATCGCCTCGGGCGCGCACGACAGCAGATGGAGCAGATCCCATGCATCCGGGGCCAGGCCGGTGGTGCGAGCCAGGATGGCGTCCCGCACCGTGCGCGGAATGTCGCCGCCACGGTGGTCGAGCATCTCGACGACGAAAAACGGGTTGCCGCCGGTGACGTCACGGAGCCATCCCGGGTCGACGGAACGGTCGTGCGTGAGTGTCGCGATCGCCTCCACGCTCAACGGGCGCAACGACCGTGACGTCGCGTCGGGCGACCGGGCAACATCACCGAGCAGCGAGCGGAGTCGATGCGTCGGGCCGATCTCGTCGTCGCGGAGCGCGCCAACGACCAGCGAGCGAGTGATCCTGATCCGACGAAGCAGGAAACGGAGCAGATCGATCGTGCCCTGGTCGGCCCAATGCAGATCATCGACGATGAGCACCGAAGGATGCAGCCGAAGATGGTCGAATACTGCCGAGAAGATCTCGTGCGACTGATGCGCGTCGACGAGCTTCGACCGCACCGCCTCGCCGAGGAGGTCGGCGAGGTCGTGGACCGGACCGAGCGGACGAGGCGTCGACAACGGGTCACACGCGCTCCACAACACGGGCGTGTCACCAACGGAATCGTCCGTGAACGTTTGGAGCAGCGTGCTCTTTCCGGCTCCGGATTCTCCGTTGATCAGGATCATCCCCCCGTGCCCGGCTCGGGCGCGATCCAGGTGCGCGACGAGGCACACGAGATCTTCATCCCGTTCCAGCAACCTCATCTCGCAGACACTACCGAGGCCGGCGACGCCGCCCGTCCGGTTGCCTGTCGGCAGCGGTACGTGGGTACCGCCCACCCACCGCCGACGCAAAGATGGGGATCGATTCCCGATGTGCTCCTGGTCCGGGAGGCGGAGACTTCGATCGACTCGCCGGCGCTGCTGTCGACGGGCGAACACATCTCACACAGGAGACATCAACATGAAGCGATACATCATCGAACGAGAGATCCCGGGAGCCAGCGAGCTCACCGAGAGTCAGCTCGCCGAGATCTCACGGACGTCGAACGCGGCCGTGGCATCTCTGGAAGTGCCGTATCACTGGGTCACCAGCTATGTCGCTGGGGACAAGGTGTACTGCGTCCACGAGGCCAACGACGAGGACGCGATTCGCGAGCACGCCCGGCGGGGAGGGTTCCCTGCCAACAAGGTCTCGATCGTCGCCAACGAGTTCGGCCCTCACACGGCCGATCTCGCGATGAGCTGACCGACAAACGAGCCCGGCAGCCCGGTAGCCCAGCGCTGCCGGGTCGTCGGCTCCTCGGGCACCTGCAGGCCGGACGGATCGTAGAACGGCCTCATTCACAGGGTTCGAGGAGTGGCACCGAGCGGTGCGCGAGGCTGACGGGATGACCAAACTCGTCGACGCACTGCGCCCGCTCATCGAGACGAACCAGGTGCCCGGTCTCGTCGCCGCGGTCGGTCGGGGGCGTGACGTCGAGGTGGTCGTGCTGGGCGACCGATCGGTCGACGGCGGACCGATGGGCGAGGACTCCCTCTTCCGAATCGCGTCGATCACCAAGCCGATGATGGCCGCGCTGACCCTGACCTTCGTGGCCGACGGGACGTTCGCTCTCGATGAGCCCGTAGCTCGGTTCCTGCCCGAGCTGGAATCGCCGCTCGTCGTGCGTTCGATGACCGGCCCACCCGACGACACGGTGCCGGCCAACGGGCCGATCACCGTGCGGCACTTGCTGACGTCGACGAACGGACATGGGTTCCCATCGGATTTCACGGCGCCCGTCGTGCAGCTGCTCGTCGAACGGTTGGGCCAGGGTCCGCCGCAACCCCAGCGCGTGCTCCCGCCTGACGAGTGGATGGCGGTCCTCGGTGACATTCCCCTGCTGCATCAGCCCGGCGAGGCGTTCACGTACAACGCGGCATTCGACATTCTCGGCGTGCTCGTGGCGCGTGCCGCCGGACGACCGCTCCCCGAGTTGATGACCCAGCGGATCTTCGAACCACTCGCCATGAGCGACACCGGCTTCGCTTTCGCCCCCGAGACCGGCGAGCGACGTACGTGTTACTACGGCCACGGTGACCACGGGCTGGTCGAGCAGGACGGTCCCGATGGGCAGTGGTCGTCGATCCCTGCGTTCGCGTCCGGCGCCGGCGGGTTGGTCTCGACCGTCGCCGACGTGCTCGCATTCCAGCGGATGCTGCTCGGCGGCGGTGCCGACCTCTTGCCGAACGCACTCGTGGCCGCAATGACCGCCGATCAACTCACGTCGGACATCCGAGCGACCGATACGGTGTTCCTCGACGGCCAGTCATGGGGCTTCGGCGGCGGTGTCGACATCGAGCGGCGTAGCCCGTGGAACGTGCCGGGCCGCTTCGGATGGGTCGGCGGGACGGGCACGTCCGCCTACGTCGTGCCGGCCGACGACACCGTGGCGATCCTGCTCACCCAGGTCGAACTCACCGGTCCGTCCGGCAGCCGCGTGATCGAGGACTTCTGGTCGGCGGCCGCCGGACATCTGGGCCACGCCTGATCTGACCCACGACGGGCGCCGCGGCGCCCCGCGCGCGGGGTCCCAGCGGCGGCGGTCCTGCTCGGCCAACGTCACCTGGCTTCGGTCGGGCCGGATCCGAGCGGAACGGCGAGCGTGGTGCAGCCGCAGCAGCGGTGCATCGACATCGGTTGTCCCGCTCACGACGGTCTCCTCCCATCGATATCGACATGCCTCGCCGGTCGTGACGATCGATCAGCGCGCTGATCGCGTACGGCTCAACCGCCGGAGGCAGAGGCGACGAGAGCGCGGGCCAAACCGGCGCGATCGCGGATGACGTGGCCCGAGGCGATCGCCCCGTCCTCGACCGTCACGATGCCCGCACTCGACATCGGCACCCGGGTCGGCGTTGCTGTGGCGCCCGGCAGGCCGTCGCGGTACCGGCCGACATTGCGGACATGGAAGGCGACGGCCGAACCCGCCGAGAACAGCTCGTTGACGACGATCTCGACCCCATCGAATTCGATCGCCGGCGCCCCGTCGTCGAAGACCACGCGGCCATCCGCCGACGGCATCCCGCTGGCCAACCACTGCCAAACGACCTGCTCACCGTGGGCGTCGGTGACCTGAGGACACGTATCCCACGGGGCCGGTGCCGGGTGCGGGATCGTGTCGGCGATCCCCGACTTGAGCTGCCGGCGCCGGGCGAAGTAGTCCTCCTCGGCAGCACATCCGGTCAGACGCGCGCCATTCCAGCGGTACAGGGCGATGCCCTGCCAGGCGGCGATAGGCCCTCCCGGTCCGCCCGAGGCCCCGTGCTCGGAGAAGTGGACGGCGATCCGGTCCGTCGTCGAGATCAGCCGGTGGACCGTCATTCCCATGCCCGGGAACTGGTCGAGCTGGTGGCGGACGGCCGGGATGTACCGGTCATCGCGTCCCGAGATCAGCTGGTCTCCGACCCGCAGTTGGTACCCGTCGTCCATGATCTCGTGACAGATCGATTGGTTCGAGCCGTTCATGAACTCGACGACGAAACGGCGGACGAGGCCGACCAGTGGGTCCATTGTCAGTTGATCCCTCGGTCCGCGGCGTGCCAGTAGGTGAGTCGCAGCTCCTTCTTGAGCACCTTGCCCGAGGCGTTGCGAGGCAGGACGGCGACGAAGTCGATCGACGTCGGGCATTTGTACTTCGCCAGCCGCGTGCGGGCGAAGGCGATCAGTTCGGCTGCGTCGGTGGACGTCTCGGGCTTGACCACCACGATCGCCTTGACCGTTTCTCCCCAGCGCTCGTCGGGCACGCCGATCACCGCCGCCTCGGCGACCGACACATGGTCGTAGAGCACGTTCTCGACCTCGGCGGGGTATACGTTCTCGCCGCCCGACACGATCATGTCCTTGAACCGGTCGAACAGGTAGACGTAGCCGCCCTCGTCCTGGTAGGCGGCGTCGCCGGTGCGCAGCCAGCCGCCATCGACGATTGCCTCGGCCGTTTCGCCGGGCTTGTTCCAGTAGCCGGCGGTGACCATGCCCGAGCGCAGCCAGATCTCGCCCACGGCTCCCTGGGCGACGTCCGAGAGCGTGACGGGATCGATGATCCGCAGCTCCACCCACGGGAATACCCGACCACACGACCGCAGCAGATACGACAGTTCACCGTCGGCATGGTGATCCTCGGGCTGCAGGGCGACAACGGTTCCCGACGTCTCGGTCATCCCGTAGACCTGCATGAACCCGCATCCGAACACGTCGAGCGCCCGGCGGAGCACGGCATCGCCGATCGGCGAGGCACCATACGACAGCAGTTGCAGGCTCGACAGGTCGGCGTCCTCGACGCCGGGCGTGGCGAGCAGCAACTGGATCACGGCCGGCACGAAGAACGAGTGGGTGACACCGTGGGCGGCGATGGCGGCAATGATCGCCGGCGGATCGACTTCACGCATCAACACCGTGTGGCCGCCCTGGGCCATTGTCGACAAGCCGTAGCCGATACCACCGATGTGAAACAGCGGCATGGCCACCAGGTTGACGCTGGCCGCGGTCATGCCCCAGATCTCGGACCCGATCCGTCCGGTGTATTCCATGCCACCGTTGGTCAGCATCACGCCCTTGGGCACGCCGGTGGTGCCCGACGTGTACAGCAGCAGCGCCACATCGTCGGGCGCTCCCGATCTGCCCGGGTCGGCGCCCGACGCCGCGTCGCGCCAGGCGTCGTACTCGACGCCGAGCGGCACGATGGTCGCCTGATCAACGGCGGCCGTGAGCAATTCGCGCTCCGTCGCCCCGACGATGACCAGCTTCGGAGCCGAGTCGGCGGCGATGGCGGCGATCTCAGGTGCCGCGAGACGCCAGTTCAGGCCGACGACGATCGCCCCGATCTTGTTGCAGCCGAACACGATCTCGTAGAACTCCGGGCAGTTCTTCGACAGCACGGCCACCCGGTCACCAGCCATGATTCCGGCGTTGACCAGGGCATTTGCAACCCGCGAACTGCGCTCGTCGAGTTCGCCGAACGAGATGGTCGTGTCCTCGTAGGTCAACGCAGGGGCTTCGGGGGTGGCCCGGGCGTGGTCACGGACGATCGAGGCGAGACAGAACGTCATCGGAGGCCTTTCGGTGCCGCAGGGTACGGGTGGACGGGTGCAGGGACGGGTCAGTAGCTCTTGGGGAGTCCGAGGCTGTGCTGGGCAACGTAATTGAGCACCATCTCCCGGCTGACCGGGGCGGTCTTGTGCAGGCGGGCGATGAACCACAGGTCGGCGAGGCCGTACTCGATGGCGAAACCGTTGCCGCCGTGGGTCTGAATCGCCTGATCGAGTGCCTCGAGCGACGAGTCGGCCGCAGCGAACTTGGCCATGTTGGCCGCCTCGGCGGCGTCGGGCGAACCGGCGTCGAACAGTTGGGCGGCACGGGCGGTGAGCAGTCGGGCCTGCTGGACGGCGATGAATGCCTTGGCCAACGGATGCGAGATGCCCTGGTGCGCTCCGATCGGTGTCTTCCACACGACTCGCTCCGAGGCGTAGGCCGACGCCTTCTCGAGGGCGAAGCGGGCGATGCCGTTGTTGATCGCCGCCGCCGACACCCGCTCGGGATTGAGGCCGGAAAAGACGCTTTTCAAGCCCTCACCCTCCACACCGATCAGGGCGTCGGCGCCGACCTGCACGTCGTCGAAGAACACCGTGAACTGCGTCTCGGCGGAGTGGAGGAGGTTGGGGATCGGGGTCTTGGTGATCCCCGGATGTTCGGCGGGAACGATGAACAACGACAGGTGATGGCGCCCCGAATCGTCGGGGTGCTCGCCGCGGGCGACGACGAGGATCGCCTCGGACTCGTCGACCGCCGATGTCCAGTACTTCGAGCCGCTGATCCGCCAGCCGTCGCCATCGCGATACGCCGTGGTGCTCACCCGGTGGGTGTTGGTGCCGGCATCGGGCTCGGTGATGGCGAACGCCATCCGGCGGGTGCCGGCAGCCAGCCCGGGCAGCCAATACCGCTTCATCTCCTCGCTGCCGTGATGCTCGATGATCGGCGCGCAGATCGAGCCGATGACCATCGCCAGGATCGGGCATCCCTGGGCGGCGGTCTCCTCGACGACGACGTTGTAGTCGCCCAGGCCTCCGCCGCCCCCGCCGTATTCTTCGGCGATATGCACGCCGAGGAAACCGGCCGAGCCGAGCTCGGCCCACAACTCGTGGGGCTTCTCGCCGCGGGCGTGGCAGTCCTGGAAATACTTGCGGCCGTAGCGGCCGACCAGCTTGCCGACGCTTTCGCGCAGTTCGGCGTGATGGTCGGCGAGATCGACGAGCTCGGTTCCGAACATGGACGTCATGGGTACCTCTGGTCAAGCAATCGGGGGTGGACGGGTTAGTTCTGCGGGGAGTCGGCGGGCCACTCGAAGAAGCCGCGGCCGGTCTTCTGGCCGAGCTCGCCGGCGGCCACCTTGTCGATCAGGATCTGCGGGGGTGCGTAACGGTCACCGAGCGATGCGGCGAGCACGCGAGCGATGTCGAGGCGGACGTCGAGGCCGACCACGTCGCTGAGGCGCAGCGGACCGATCGGATGGCGATAGGCGAGCAGCACCGCCCGGTCGATGTCCTCGGCGCTGGCGACGCCGTCTTCGAGCATCCGCATCGCCTCGAGCCCGGCGATCAGATCGAGCCGCGAGGTGGCGAACCCGGGAGCGTCGTTGACCGTGATCGACTGCTTGCCGATGGCGGCGGCGATCTGCTGGGCGGCCGCGATCGTGGCATCGGTGGTCTCGGTGGCTCGGACGAGTTCGACCAGCGGTAATGACCACACGGGGTTGAAGAAGTGCATGCCGAGGAAGCGGGCGCGGTCGGTGACTGCTTCGGCGAGCACGTTGATCGACAGCGCGCTGGTGTTGGTGGCGATGATCCGCGGGCCGGTCTTCTCGATCTCGGCCAGCACCCGGTGCTTCAGCTCCAGCCGCTCGGGCACGGTCTCGACGATGAGCCCGAGGCCGGCCGGAAGATCGCTCACGACTCGGACGCGGCGTACGAGCGACGGTAGTTCGGCGGCCAGCGCGGCATCGAGCTTGCCGCGGGCCGCACCATTGTCGGCGGCCTCGGCGATCGTGCGGCGGACTGCGTCGGCTCGGTCGTCATCGGGTTCGACGACGGTGGTCGACCAACCGGCGACGGCGAAGACGTAGGCGATGCCGACACCCATCGTGCCACCCCCGACGACGCCCACGGTCGAGGGGACAGCGCGTGACAGGATGTCATCAGAGCTGGCCATGAGTCCCCCTTTCGCTAGCGTCACCCACGTCTTCAACACTAGTGTTGACAACTATTCCACACAAGTGTTGACAAGTCAACCGCGGCAGCCAAAGGTCGGAGAACATGCACGAGCACGACACGATCAAGCCCATCGAACCGGCCCATATCCAGCCGGCCCATATCCAACCGGCCGAGGTGACCCAGGTGGCGCCGGGTGTGTACGCCTACGTGCAGCCCGATGGGACGTGGTGGATCAACAATGCCGGGTTCATCGTCGGCTCCGAGGGGGTGATCCTGATTGACACCTGTTCCACGGAAGCCCGCACCCGACGGTTGCTCGCCACCATTCGGTCGATCACCGACGCGCCGGTGCGCATCGTCGTCAACACCCACCATCACGGCGACCACACCCACGGCAACGCGTTGACCGCCCCGGCCACGATCGTGGCTCATCGCCTGTGCCGTACCGCTCTGCAGGCCACGGGGATCAAGC
>JANMJD010000001.1:0-6667 GCA_031371195.1 Actinomycetes bacterium
GTCGTCGGGATGCGGCGAGACAACCACCAGCCGCCGGGGCGCCGGTGGCGGCCGCCCCTCCCAGAACGGTCGCTCGCCAGTCACGACGTCATCGCCGGTCAGCCTGTCGCCGGTCACCATGTCGCCGGTCACCATGTCAGCGGTGGGCCGTCGAGCGCGCCGTATTGGGCGGCGTCGCGATCGGGGTGGAGTTGGCGAAGGTAGACCGTGAGATTCGCCACTCGGCGGTGATGTTCGACGTCGTGAGCGAGTGCGCCGGCGCCGAGCGATTCGACGACATCGCTGAGCGTGTGACGACAGGCCTCCTCCACCGCCAGACGCACACTGGCCGCCACCCGTCGCCCGATCGTCGTGCTCAGCGGGTGCCGATCGATCTCGCGTGCTCCGAGTTCGAGTCGGGCACCTGCCGCTTCGAGACGAGCCCGGCAGCGTCCCCACCGGACCACGTTGAACGGATCGTCGGCGGCCCGTTGGGCGAGGCGTTCGACGACAGCCGTCGCACCCCCGAACCAGCACGCCGCGACGCCGGCGCCGCCGTGATGAAATCCGGGACGGTTGACATAGTCGCCGACGCCGCCGACGAGTGCGCCCTCGGCGACCTCGACATCGAAATGCAGGGTTTCGCTGAGCGTTGCGTCCATGCCGAGCGGTGACCACGATCCGGGCTCCCGGGTGACGCCGTACGTGCTCGGCGACACGGTGAACATCAACGCGCCGTGGGGGCCCTGGGCGGTCATCAGGGCACGGTCGAGTCGCGTCGATCCCGAGCACCACCGCTTCGTTCCGACCAGCCGCCAACCGGTCTCGATCGGAACGGCCGCGAGATTTCCGGTATCTGCCGCCCAGACACCCCAGGTTGCCCCCGACTCGACGAGATCGGCCCGATCGAGTTCGTGAAGAATGGCCAGTGCGTCGACATGACCCTCGACGAGTCGACCGAGCGCCAGGTCGCCGGCTGCGACATCGATCAGGCCACTCCATCTCCCCCACGTGTTCCCCGCTCCCGGGAGCGGAAGGGTCGCCAGATCGTGCGTCATACGCTGAAGAACGGCGGGAAGGTCGAGCTGATTTGCAGTAAGTAGAGAGGATTGTGGCTGCGCCATTGCGTACGAATATCTCACTAGAGGTAGCAAATACCCGAACTTGATCCGCCGAGTCTTCAACTGAATGTGGCGTCCCCGTCGGGTATGGGTGTCGGTCCAGTACCCCACAATCCGATGACCTAACCACGAAGTTCGGCCCCATCCGTCCGGACCATCATCCGGACCATCATGGTCAGAAGCGCGGGTCAGAAGCGCTTGGACGGGTGGGCTGTATGAGGCGACCGTGACCGGGGTACTCCACCACCCATGAGCAAAACTCACGCTTCTGCCGAGCCGAACCGTCCAGACGGACGTCCAGATGGAGCAGGCCGCTCCCGTTCCGCGAGGGCCGAGTCGATCGGGGCCGGTGGCGAACTTCATCAGCAGGCCACGACTGGGCCGCGGCTCACGACCAATCACGGCGTCACGATCTCCGACGACCAGAATTCCCTACGCAACGGCCGGCGAGGGCCGACCTTGCTCGAGGACTTCGCCCTGCGGGAGAAGATCTTCCACTTCGACCATGAACGTATTCCCGAGCGAATCGTTCACGCCCGGGGTTCCGGCGCCCACGGGTTCTTCGAGTGCACCGCCCCCATCCCGGAGTTGACCAAAGCCGATCTATTCCAGCGCAAGGGTGAGCGGATACCGGTCTTCTGTCGATTCTCGACCGTTGCCGGCGGAGCCGGTTCGGTGGATACGCCGCGGGACGTACGTGGATTTGCCGTCAAGTTCTATACCAAACAGGGCAACTGGGATCTTGTAGGTAACAACATTCCGGTATTCTTCATCCAAGATGCGATCAAGTTTCCCGACTTCGTACATTCGGTGAAGATGGAGGCAGATCGCGGCTACCCTCAGGCAGGGTCGGCCCACGATACATTCTGGGACTTCGTCTCATTGGTACCGGAAACAACGCACATGGTGATGTGGGCCATGTCGGATCGCGGTATCCCCCGATCGTTGCGCATGATCGACGGCTTTGGTGTGCACACCTTCAAGTTCGTCGATGCGCGCGGAGACTCATCGTTCGTGAAGTTTCATTGGCGGCCGAAATTGGGCGTCCAATCGACGGTGTGGGATGAGGCGGTCAAGCTGGCGGGCGCCGACCCGGACTTCCATCGACGGGACCTCTACGAGGCAATCGACAACGGCGACTTTCCCGAGTGGGAGCTGGCCGTCCAGACATTCGACCAGGACCTGGCCGACACTCTGCCGTACGACGTGCTCGACGCAACGAAGCTGATCCCGGAAGAGATCGTGCCGCTTCGCGTCGTTGGCCGGATGGTGCTCGATCGCAATCCCGACAACTTTTTCGCAGAGACCGAGCAGGTCGCCTTTCTGCCGTCGAATGTTGTACCGGGTATCGATTTCTCGGATGACCCGTTGCTCCAGGGCCGGCTGTTCAGCTACCTCGACACGCAGAAGTCCCGGCTCGGAACGGCCAATTTCCATCTGCTGCCCATCAACGCACCCAAGTGCCCGATGGCGAACTTCCAACGAGATGGAATGATGCAGATGACCGTGCCCACCGGTCGTGCCAACTACGAACCGAACAGCCTGGCGAGAGCCGGCGAGGATCCGGGCCCGCGTGAGCACCCCAGTGGGTTCGCATCCACCGCGGCGACAGACGCAGCATCGCGATCCGAGGATGGGAAAGTGCGTCTCCGCGCCGAAACGTTTGCCGACCACTACAGCCAGGCTCGCCTGTTCTACCGAAGCCAGACCGAGATCGAGCAGGCTCACATCGCCACCGCCGTGGTGTTCGAGTTGTCCAAGGTGACACTCGATCACGTGCGCACCCGAGTCGTTGCCAATCTGATGAATGTCGACACCGACCTGGCCGGCCGGGTGGCGGCAGGACTGGGCATGCAGGCTCCGAAGGCGACGCCGGCGGCCTGCCCACCCGTCGACCTCGACCCGGCACCGTCGCTGTCGATGCTTCGCCGCACCCGGCCGACGATCGAAGGCCGTAAGGTCGGCATCCTGTTCGGCGAGGGATCGTCCCGGTCCGACGTACTCGGTCTCAAGGCGGAGATCGAACGGGCCGGCGGCACAGCCGTCCTGATCGCGTCGCAGCTTCTCGGCAACCGCACCCGTGGCGGAGTGCTGGCTGCCGATGCCCAGCTCGCCGGCACCCCCTCCGTCACCGTCGATGCCATCGCCCTGGTGCTGACCGACGACGCGGCGCGGCGCCTCTGCTCCGATGGAGCAGCGGTGCAGTTCGTCATGGACGCCTACGCCCACCTCAAGGCGATCGGCAGTAGCCCCGAAGCTCAGCCCCTACTCGACCGTGCCGGAGTGGTCGCCGACGATGGCGTCACCGATCTCGGGCAACCGTTCATGCGGATCGCCGGCCTCCGGTTCTTCGAACGTGAGCCGAAGGTGCGGGCGTTGGCCTGACACGGCCGCGGCAACTCAACTGCGGCAACTGCGGGACGACGACTTCGCCGCGCCGGCGCCAGGTCCCTCGAGATCCGCAGGTGGTCGTGGCTAGCGAAGCGGTCGTTCCCGCCGACCGGTCGGCCTACGCCGGCCAGCCCACGGTCTTGGTCTCGGTGAAGATCTCCAACCCCTCGATGCCACACTGACGGCCGATGCCCGATCCCTTGTAACCACCGAACGGCGCATCGGCTCCGTACCAGACGCCACCGTTGATGCCCATCGTCCCGGTGCGGATCCGCCGTGCAACGGACTTACCTCGGTTCAGGTCGCCCGACATCACCATGCCCGAGAGCCCGTACGCCGAGTCATTGGCGATTCGGACGGCGTCGTCGTCACCGTCGTGGGCGATGACGACGAGCACCGGTCCGAAGATCTCCTCCTGGGCGATCGTCATCGAGTTCTCGACGTCGGCGAACAGGGTCGGCTCAACGTAGAAGCCCTTCGGGAGGTGCGTCGGCACACCGCCACCGACGACGACACGAGCGCCCTCCTGCCGACCCTTGGCGATGTAGCTCAGGACGCGATCCTGTTGGCGTTTGGAGATCTGGGGACCCTGCAGGTTGTTGAGGTCCATCGGATCTCCGTACTTCCAGCCGGCGAACCCCGCGGCGATCATGTCGACGGCTTCGCCGTAGCGGGCCCGCGGCACCATGATCCGCGTCGGGATCGCGCATCCCTGGCCACCGTGCATGCAGGAGGTCACCGCCGATCCCAGGGCGGCCTCGAGGGGGAAGTCGTCGAGGAACAGATTGACCGACTTGCCTCCGAGTTCGAGGAACACGGGCTTGATCGTCGCCGAGGCCGCTTCCATGATCCGTCTCCCCGTCGCCGTCGACCCGGTGAACGCCACCATGTCGACATCGGGCGAGGTCGACAGGACTTCGCCGGTGAGATGGTCGCTGCTCGTCACGATGTTGACGACACCAGCCGGGATGTCGGTTCGCTCGGCGACGATGCGCGACAGACGAAGGGCGTTCTGGGACGTGTCGGGTGCCGGCTTGAGCACCACGGTGTTGCCCATCGCCAGGATCGGGCCGAGCTTGTTGAGGATGATCTCGATCGGGAAGTTCCACGGGACGATGACGCCGACCACCCCGACCGGCTCCTTCCATACCTCCCGCTCGGTCTGATAACCGACGCCCATGGAGTCCTTCGGGCCGATCGAACGCGACCATGGGAACGTGTCGATCTGCTCGGCGGGCCACTGCAATGCCTCGCGCAGCGGGGCGTCGAGTTGCGGGCCATAGGTGATCAGGAACGGGCAACCGACCTCGGCGATGAGTTCGAGACGCAGTTCCTCCCTCTCCGCTTCCAGCGCCGCCTGCAACTGGAGGATGCAGTGCTTGCGGAACGAGTGGTCCGTTCCCCATTCGGTGGTGTCGAATGCGCGTCGCGCTGCGGCAACGGCTCGGGCCATGTCGGCCCGGGTTCCATCGGGAATCTGGCCGATGACCTCCTCGGTCGCCGGGTTGATGTTGGCAAACGTCTTGCCCCCCTCCGACGCGACCAGTTGCCCGTCGATCAACATCCGTGAATCGGCCATTGGATTTCCCTTCGTGAGTTCCCGACAGCCGGGACCACCGTGGTGCTGGACAGATTGCCGTTGTCGACTTGTCGAGCCTGCAGGCCTGGAGCGACCCACGGGTACGACAGCGCGACGCCATCGACCGTCTTCCTAGCAGAGGCCTGGGCCGGGCCCGTAGCCGTCGATCGGCAGCGTTGAGCAATCAGCCACCCGGACGGGGGATGCCGGGGGGATGTCGTGCGTCGAGAGGTCGCGACGCCGCCGCGGGATCAGCGTCGCAACGAAGCCGGCAACGAGCCGGGCGGGGGAAGGGGCCGCTCGATCGGACCGTTGTCGGACCTGATCGAAGCCGCCTCCGCCGACATCGAAGGTTGCGGCGGACTCGGGACAGGCGACGGTTCGACTATCGCCCGCGTCGCCGCGACAGGGGCTTCGTCACCGCCCCGAACGGCTACCTTCATGACGCCGAACCCGAGGCAGATCCCCAGGGTCAACGACACGATCCGTTGGGCGAATTCCTCGGGAGCGAGTACGAAACCGGTCACCAGGATGCTGCCCATCACGACGCCGAGCACCGTGCCGATTCGCACGATTTCGTCGCGGCGGGGACCGCCGGACCGTCGAAGTCGATACTGGCTGGCGAAGCCGGGTGGCATGCGCGCCGCGAACCGGAGTGTGGCGAATCCGGTAGCCGTCCCGATGACGATGGTGAGCAGCCGTTGAGGAAATCCTGCGGGGACCAGGACCGATGCAGATGTAGCCATGCCCACCAACACCACCACGAGTACTACGCCTGCTCGCAACGATGTTCGCACGGTCGCGGCGATGGCCTCGTTCGATCGCGGGCTCGTCGTCATGAACGTGTCGTACCCGAACGGAGGCCACGTCATACCGGACGCCTCCGCCGAGGCACATCGGCGCTCGCCGTACCCTCATGTGAAATCGCGTCTGAGATCAGCAGATCGGGGGAATATGGCGGGAATGGCCGACGAGTCGCGAAGTTCTGCAGGCCGGCCCTCGTGCGGCGGCCCGGCGGGGCTGTATGCCTGACCAATCGATACCCCCCGATCAGAAAAGGCTGTACATCCCCGGCATGGTGGGCTCATGGGATGAGGGATCGGGAACCGACGCCAACACCGACGGTCAGGCTGGGGACTCGTGGTCGAACGTTCCCTGGCGGACCATTATCGCGACGGTAGGAGTCGTCCTCGCGACCATTCTGTTGGCGCTCCTGATCAGGGCGACGGCCCGCATTCTCGCCTGGATCGCGATCTCGGGCTTCTTCGCCATTGTTCTCGAACCGCTCGTTCGCCGAGTGCAACGTCGCGTCGGTGACCGGCGATCACTCGCCACCGCTGTCATCGTGTTCAGCACTCTGCTCGTCATGATCGGAGCGGTGACGCTGTTCGTGATGCCCGTGCGCACTCAGCTCATCGACATTCTCACCGATCTGCCCGGAACGGTGCACGACGCAGCCAACGGACGCGGGCCGATCGGACAGATCGTCACCCAGTTGAAGCTGGAGAGTTACGTCAAGGCCCGGGAGTCGGAACTGAGCAGGGCAGCAGGAAAATTGGGAGATTCGTCGCTCCAGGCCGCGCAGGTCGTCGTGAAC
>JANMJD010000471.1:0-6799 GCA_031371195.1 Actinomycetes bacterium
CCCTACAGTGCTGGGGGTGGCACGGTTGACGGTTGGCGAGCTTCTCAAGGACTGGCGGCAACGGCGCAGGATGAGTCAACTCGACCTGGCCGTCGAGGCGGGTGTGTCGACGCGCCATCTCAGCTTCGTCGAGACGGGCCGCTCCCGCCCGAGCCCCGAGTTGCTGTTGACCCTCGCCGGTCACCTCGACGTACCGCTGCGCGAACGCAACGCGCTGCTGCTGGCCGCCGGCTACGCCCCGCGGTACTCGCACGGCTCGCTCGACGATCCGTCGATGGACCACATCCGCGCCTCGCTCCAACGGATGCTCGACGCCCATCCTTACCCGGGAGTCGTCATCGACCGGCAGTGGAACATCGTGTCGGCCAACGAGCAGGCCCGACTGTTGATGGTCGGTGTGCCCGCCGAGTTGCTCGGTCCGCCGATCAACGTCTATCGATTGAGCCTGCATC
This sequence comes from Actinomycetes bacterium, assembly GCA_031371195.1. Taxonomy (GTDB): domain Bacteria; phylum Actinomycetota; class Acidimicrobiia; order Acidimicrobiales; family Ilumatobacteraceae; genus JANMJD01. Next base: position 453 of record JANMJD010000471.1, read on the forward strand.
CCGATGGTCTGGCGGCGCGCACCACCAACTTCGTCGACTGGGCCGGACACCTGCTCACCCAACTGCGCCGCACGGTGACGCTCACCGGCGATCCGGTGCTCGAAGCGCTGCTCGCCGAGGTCTGCGGCTATCCCAACGTCGCCCGCTTGAAGCCGCCGGCACCGGGGAGTTGGGCCGAGCCGCCCCTGCTGATGCCGCTGCGCATGGCGACACCGCTGGGCGAGGTGTCGCTGTTCACCACGCTGACGACGTTCGGGACCCCGCTCGACGTCACCCTCGACGAGTTGGCCGTCGAGTTGTTCTTCCCCGCCGACGACGAGTCCGAACGAGTGCTGCGCAACCTCGTCGGCGCCGATGTCAGTGGCGGACGCGCTTGAGGGCTTCGCGCTTGGACAGCCCGCTCAGCTGCGCATCATGGGCGACGAGGAACGCCCGCACGGCAGCGGCCTGCAGCGGACCACGATGGGCGTGCGACCGCAGAGCCCAGCCGATCGCCTTGCGGATGAAGAACTCGGTGTCGGCGGCCCGCGCCGCGCAGGCGTCGAACAGCCACGCCTCATCGGTGTCGTCGCCGGCGTGGATCTGGTGGATGATCGCGGCGCGGGCCAGCCACATGTCGTCGCTCATCAGCCACCGGTCCATCACCGCCCGTTGCTCGGGGTGGCGGCGCACGATCGATCCGACCGGATGTCCGGCCAGGTCATCGACGGTATCCCACCACGATTTCGTCGTGATCAGCCGTTCGAGATCGACCAGCGCCGACGGCCCCAGGAGCGTCGCGTAGCGATGGACCAACCTCGCGCCGACGTACTGGTACTCGCGTTCGGGGCGTGCCCACATCGCCGAAGCACAGGCAATCACGTCGGGGGCGGTCGGTTTGGCGAGATCCTTGAACACCGCCCGCGTCAGGCGCTCCCGATCCGGCGAGGCGATGCCGAGAAAGGTGAACTTACCTCTCATGTACGCAGCCATCGCCTCGCGCCTGGCGGGGTCACCGGCATTGCCCAATGCGGCGACGATCCGTTCATCGGCAGTCGTCACCCACGCGGTCATCACCCAACCGTACGCTGCGGCGAGCGGAGCCATGCTCCGACGACGGGCCGGCGATCGCGTGCGAGGCGGTGACGCCGAGAGGCAGAATGGGTGCGATGAGCGACCACACCACCCCGGGCCTGTTGACCGTTGCGATGACCGATGTCCAGATGTTGGCCGAGGCGCTCGACGACGGCGGGTCGGATATGACGTGGTGGTTCCACCCCGTCAGCGGCGACGTGCGGGAGTCGGGGGACTGGAGCGACGGGTTCGACGACGACGAACTGATGGATCAGGGCTGGGTTGTCGTCCACGGCAATAGCGCACGCGGTGCGTTCGACGACATGGCCGCCTTCGCCCAGGCCGTCGGCGACATTCGAGCACGTGATCTGCTGCGGGTTTCGCTCGAAGGCAAGGGTGCGTTCCGCCGATTCCGTGACACGCTGCGCACCTTTCCCGACCTGCAGGACCCGTGGCACTCGTGGAGCAACGCCCGCTCGGAGTCGCGGGCGATCCGCTGGCTGCTCGACGAGGGCCATGTCGCCGATGCCGACGCCGACGCCGCATTGGTCGGGCGTCGCCGCAGCGCTCAGGCCGCCCTCGACGAGGTCGGCGGACGCGCCCTGGCGTCGTACGACATCGAATCGGCACCGGCGCACTGGGCCGAGATCGTCGCCTCGCTCGACCGCGGCGAACCCGTCAGCCTGACCCGCGATGGCGACGTGTTCGCCCTGATCACCAACTACGAATCACCGATGTAACCCCGACGTACCCGCTGACGTGGCTGCTGACGTAGCCGTCGACGTTGCGGCCCGTTGAGACGGCCGGATCACCGGAGCCGCGGGCGCACCTCCGTGGCGAAACGGCCCAGGCACGCAACTACCTCGTCGGCCGGAAGCCCACCCTGGTCGCACTGCAACAACAGCCGGTCGACGCCATCCATGGCATCGAGTCGCCGACGGAGTTCCCGGGCGACGTCGTCGGCGCTTCCGCAGACGGCCTGGGCGTCGGGATGGTCGCCGACCTCGAGCGGCGGAGGCAACTCGCCGTCGCGTCCGCGCACCTCGCGGAGCACCCAGTGCAGGTACCCGTGTTGATACGGCGCCCAGAATCGACGGGCGTCAGCGGTCGATCCCTCCCCGACGTAGCCGTGGACATGGAGCCCCACCCGGGCTGTCGATGGGTCGAAGCCGGCCGCCGCCCAACCGGCGCGGTAGGCCCGGGCCAGTTCGGCAGGAAGCGACACCCCGGTCGAGACGGTCGGGATCATGATCGGGCATTGCAGGGCGATCGCCCGCTCCACTCCGGCCGGCGAGCTCGCCGAGAGCCAGATCGGCGGATGCGGGTGCTGGATCGAACGGGGCTGCAGGGTCACTCCGTCGAGGGCCGGTCGCCACGTCCCCGACCAGTGGACATCGCTCGACGACCACAGCTGACGCAGCAACAACACCGACTCGGTGAGCATCGACTCGGACTCGTCCCAGCTGCCGCCGAAGTAGTGGTAGTGGTCCTGATACACCCCGCGGCCGGCGATGATCTCGACGCGCCCGGCCGAGAGCACGTCGACGGTGGCATAGTCCTCGGCGGCGCGGACGACGTCGAGATGGGGAAGCAGCGTGACAGCCGTCGACAGCCGCAGCGTCGCGGTCCGTTCGGCCACTGCAGCCAGCATCACCGGCGGCGACGAGACGGCATAGTCGCTGAAGTGGTGTTCACCGATATGGAACGTGTCGAATCCGAGTGACTCGGCGGTGACTCCGAGATCGATGATCTGGCGGAACCGGTCGCGCTGGCTGATGCGAAGCCCGGTCGACGGATCGGGAAGCCAATCACCGAGCGAGACGACCCCGAAATCCATCAGCGGATCGTACGACCTCGCCGGAACATCAGAATGAGCGGCTCCCCCTCCGCGTGAAGCTCCGCCACGATCCGGGCCAGCATCGTGAGGGCCGGGCCGGGCGAGGCCGAGGCGTGATCGACCACGATCGCCACCATCGGGCGCTCGCGCAGCGAGTCGACGAGCGCGTCCCAGTTGTGACCGAACCAATCGGGCAGGTCGAGTTGCGCGGCGAGGTCGGCGATCAGGGTTTCCTTGGTCGTCACCGCCGGGGAATCGACTACGACGACCCGCCAGCCCGCGGTCCGTAGTCGATCACCGATGACGGCGAGTCCCGGGCGGGAACCGACGTGCGCCACGCCGCCGCCGGCCGCGAGGACCGCCGCGAGCGCGCTCATGACAGCCCGACGATCAGGCGGAAGCTGGCGTAGTGGTCGGCGGTGTACCACTCATCGCCGCAGTCGCCGGCAATGATCCGCCGCGGCCCACGATCGGGCGAGCCGGGGGTCACCACCGTGTACTCCCGGTAGTAGCTCTTGGCCTGCTTCGGGAGCACCCGTTCGCGATTCTGAAAGACGCCATCGTCCTGCCGATACGGATACGGGCCTTTCGAGGCGATCAGGGCCAACGTGTCGCGGGCTTCGGTCGGAAGGTCGCCGACGTCGATCGTGTCGGCACCTCTCGGAGTCGCGCACCCGCTCCTCGGCGCCGTGGTCCGGGTCGATGGCCGGGTGGTGGCCGTCGAAGGAGCAGCCGATCTGCGGGTAGAGCTGTTGATCGTCGTCGGGGTGCGGGACGCCGACGTGGTGGTCGTGGTCGAACGCATTTGCGACCAGCCGACGATCACCGCCACGACCAATACGGCGGCGATCGGGAGCCAACTGCGCAGTGCCCCGGAACGTCTCGACATAGGAGTTCACGCTACGGTCCCACCATCCGGCTCCCCTGGTCGGTGGCGGTGACGAGGCAGAGAAGGAACAAGGGGACCGTCGTACTAACCCTGCGTTTCTCACCCGACCTGTTATTTAGTCACACTTAGTACCGGGAAATGTTCTAAACTGTCGTTTAATGATCGACAGTCTGGTTGTTGCGGGCGATCTTCCGGCGATGGTGATCTCACGGATGGAACGACGCGGCGAGTTACGTCGCCTCTCTCGCGGCGTCTATACGACCGCCGCAGACCCCGAACGGTACGTCAAGGCGAACCTCTACAACATCGTCGGTCGCCTGTTCCCGAATGCCGTGATCACCGATCGCTCAGCGCTCACCGGTGGGCCGGTCGACGGACGGCTCTATCTTTCTTCGCCCAGCCGTGCCCGATCACTCGAACTTCCCGGCCTCTCGATTGACGCGCGGCTCGGTGCGGGTCCCGTGGATGGTGATACCCCGTTGCCCGGTGGGCTGCACCTCGCTTCGCGCGGGCGTGCACTCCTCGACAACCTTCGCCCCACCCGGTCCCGTAGTGGCAAGCCTCGAGCCACGTTGTCGCCGAGCGAAGTGGACGACTGGCTGGATCGACTCTGTCGAACGGACGGCGAGGAGAAACTGAACCGGCATCGCGATCACGCCAAGTCGATCCATGAGGCCCTCGGCGCGCCCGTCTCGGATGTCGAGAAGCTGTCGCGCCGGATCAGCGGAGCGCTTGGGAGCCGGATCATCGATACCGACTCATCAGCCCTGCGTGCTCGGCTCAGGGGCATGCCGTTCGATCCGAACCGGACTGAACGATTTGACGTGCTGGCCGCCGCCCTGCAGCGTTCAGCACCCCAGCATCACTACCGCGACGAGCGTGATTCAGCTCGATACCGTTTCGCCCCCTTCTTCGACGCGTACTTTTCGAACTTCGTCGAAGGCACCGAGTTCGCTCTCGACGAGGCGGCCGGCATCGTGTTCGACGGCATCGTGCCTGCTCAGCGGACCGCCGACGCGCACGACATCGTGGGCACGTATCAGATCCTGAAAGCGATTCAGGACGAGCCGTCGCGGCCGGCGAGCGCCGACGAATTCGTTCGATCCCTTCACGTCCGCCACGCACTGTTGATGGCTGGACGACCGGACAAGAATCCTGGAGAGTTCAAGATCTTGCGCAACCAAGCCGGCGCGACGATGTTCGTCGAGCCGGAGTTGGTCGAGGGAACACTGCGCGCGGGTTTCGATCGAGTGGATGCGCTGCAGACACCTTTCGAACGGGCCGTCATGATGATGTTCGTGGTCGCCGAGGTTCACCCCTTCGAGGATGGCAACGGGCGGATGGCCCGCGTCATGATGAACGCCGAGTTCGAGGCGGGTGGCGAGACTCGCATCATTGTCCCGACCGTCTATCGCGACGACTACCTCGGGGCGCTACGACGACTCTCACGCAACGACGATCCCTCACCGTTGATCAAGGCGTTGACGTACGCGCATGATGTGTTCGCCGAGGTGGACTTCCGAGACCTGCGCGGTGCCGAACGACAACTGGCCCGGATCAACGCGTTCGAGGAAGAGACCGACCGCCGGCTGCTTCGGCCATCCGCACTCGAAAGCTGATCGGACGACGCAGGGCTCGACACGGTCTCTCGCTGTTTCGACATCGTCCGGGCCGGCAACGGCCCGACCGTCTACCGTCGTTGCCATCGCCACGATCTCTCTTGCCGATCGCCGCAACCGGCTCGCCGTCCGTCACCATCTCGCTCCCGGCCATCGCGCGCTCGACGCGGCCACAGCCGCCGACAGCGTGGTCGGCCTGCACGGCAGCGACCCGGTCAGCGTCTACCTCTCGCTCGCCGCCCGTGTCGACGGCATCGACGTCGCCGGTGTCGACGCGGCGATGTACGACGAACGCCGGTTGATCCGCCTGCTCGGCATGCGCCGCACGGTGTTCACTGCGCCGTATCACCTGGCCCGCGTGATCCAGGCGTCCTGCGCCCCGTCGCTGGCCGCGATCGAGCGGCAGCGGCTGGCCAAGGCGATCGTCGACTCGGGACTCGATACCGATGGCGAGGCCTGGCTCGACCGGGTGGCGAACGCGGCGTTGGCCACGATCGACCGGCTCGGCGGCGAGGTACTGGCCGGCGAGATCACCCCGCATGTCCCGGAGTTCTCGCAGCAGATCATCGTCGGTTTCGGCACCAAGTACGCCAACCCGCTCGGTGCATCGAGCAAGACGCTTTTCCTGCTCGCCGTCGAGGGCCGCTTGGTGCGCGCACCCGGCCGCGGGGGAGTTGGACATCGAGTCTGTACCGCTGGTCCCGGCCCGAGTCGTGGCTCGGCGCACCGATCCTCGGGCTCGACCAGGTGGCCGCCGAGCGGGAGTTGGTCGAGCGTTGGCTGCGGACATACGGGCCGGGGACGATGGCCGACCTGCGGTGGTGGACGGGCTGGACGGCGACCCGGGTCAAGCGGGCGCTGGCCACGTTGGCCGTCGTCGAGGTCCATGTCGAAGGTGGCGGCACCGGCATCGTGCTGGCCGACGACGTCGAACCGGTCGAGCCGGTCG
>JANMJD010000132.1:0-11054 GCA_031371195.1 Actinomycetes bacterium
CGCTTCACCACGGTGGCCGCCCGCAAACCGCTCGTCGTGGTCAAGGGCGGCTCGACCGATGGCGGGGCGCGGGCCGCCGCCAGCCACACCGGAGCCCTCGCCGCCGACGACAAGGTGTTCGACGGCGCCTGCCGCCAGGCCGGCGTCACCCGGGCGGCGACGGTTGAGGAGGCGTTCGAGGCAGCCGCGACGTTTGCCACCCAGCCGCTGCCGAACGGGCCGAACGTCGTGGTGATGACCACCGCCGGCGGATGGGGCGTGGTCACGGCCGACGCAATAACGCGGGACCGGACGCTGCGGCTGCTGCCGCTGCCCGATGATCTGCGAGCACTGATCGACACGAAACTGCCGCCTCGTTGGAGCCGCAACAACCCTGTCGACCTGGCCGGGGCCGAGACACGTGACACGATTCCCGATGTGATGGAGATGATCGCCCGCCACCCCGACGTCGATGCGATCGTCTACCTCGGCCTTGGAATCCAATCGAACCAGGCGCGGCTGATGCGCGAGGGCCGCTTCTATCCCGACCACGGGTTGGAGCGAATCGTGGCGTACCACGAACGCCAGGATGCCCGGTTCGCCGAGGCCGCGGACGAGATTTCGCGGGCCACGGGCAAGCCGATCCTCACCGCCACCGAACTGGCCGTCGCCGATGCCGGCAATCCCGGCCCGGGGGCCGTGCGGGCCTCCGGACGCCTGTGCTACGCCTCGGGGAATCGGGCGGTGACGGCGCTCGGCCATCTGGTGCGCTACGCCGAGTTCCGACGTCAGCGGGGGCTGTCCTGAGCGCCCGGGGGATCGCCGGACTGGCCGTCGTGGCCCTCGTGCCCGTCGTCGGCCTCGGCGGCCTGTGGGCGACGATGGACAAGCGCGTCGAGCGCGGGGATTGGCACATCACCGCCAACGCCCCGGCCGCCGCGCCGGCGGCACTCGCCGGGCCCATCCTGTCGCTGCAACGACAGCCCGCCATCCTCGCCCACGACACCACCGACCGGCAGTTGGCCGCGTCCGTCAAGGTCGTCACCGAGAACGTCGGCTCCTCGCCGGCCGACCCGACCTGCTTCGCGGCGTCGCTCGACGGGCGCACGGTCATCGCCGACGCAGCCGACCAACCGGTGATGCCGGCGAGCAACATGAAGCTGATCACCGCCGCCGTGGCCCTGGACGTCCTGGGACCCGACTTCACCTTCGCCACGACGGCAAACGGGCAGCTCAGCGGTGACACCGTCGAGGGCGACCTGATCCTTGTCGGCGGCGGCGACCCGTTGCTGGCCAACGCCGGTTACGTGCCGCGCCGCAAATATCCGACAGTGGAATCCCCGACGTCCATCGAGGCCCTTGCCGATCAGGTCGCCGCTCGCGTCCGACACGTGACCGGTGGGATCATCGGTGACGAGTCCCACTTCGACTCCGAGCGCTATGCGCCCGGATGGCGACCCGAGGACCAGGGTGGGCAGGCCGGACCGCTGTCGGCGTTGATGCTCAACGATGCCCGCGAGCTGCCGGACATCGACACGCCGGTCGATAACGCGGCTCTGTCGGCCACCCAGGAGTTCGCCCGCTTGCTCGGCGAGCGCGGGGTGCTCATCGACGGTGGCACCGCCCTAGGTCAGGCGTCCGCTCCGGTCGAGGAGTTGGGTCGAGTCACGTCGGTGCCGATGGCGCAGATGGTCGCCGAGATGCTGCTCAACAGCGACAACAACACCGCCGAGATGGTGCTCAAGCAGATCGGGGCGACGGCTGGCGGCGGTCCGGGGATCCGTGACGCAGGTGTGGCGGCCGAGACGGCCAAGCTCGTCGAGTGGGGGGTGCCGGTGGCGGGGCTCGTCATCAACGACGGCTCTGGACTGGATCGTGCCGACCGGCTCACGTGCCGGGCCCTACTGGCGGTCCTGGACCACGTCGGTTCGAGCGGCCCGCTGTTCGACGGTCTGCCGATCTCGGGTGCCGCACAAGGCACGCTGGCCGATCCCGACAACCGGGATATCCTGGCTCCGACCGGCACCGACGGCCGCATCCACGCCAAGACCGGGTCTCTGCGCGATGCCAAGGCGCTGTCCGGCTTCTTCGACCTCGCCGATGGGCGCAAGATCGCCTTCTCGATGCTGGTCAACGGCGACCATGCTGTGGACCGCGGGCACATCCTGTGGGCCGCGATGGCTTCCGGCATGGCCGCCTTCACCGGTTCGGTGTCGCCCGACGCGATCGCATTGGCTGGATCCGGATGAGCGGGTCGATGGCGATGTTTCCCCTCGGCACCGTGCTGCTTCCCGGCTCGCTGCTGCCGCTGCACATCTTCGAGCCGCGCTATCGCCGGATGATGGACGACTGCCTCGCCGCACGCCAGGAGTTCGGGGTGGTGCTGATCACCCGCGGCCGTGAGGTCGGAGGAGGCGATACCCGGGCGTCGGTCGCCACGGTGGCCCGCATCGTGCAGCACACCGAGTTCGACGACGGTCGCCGGGCCGTGATGGCCGCGGGCGTCCGCCGGGTGCGGATCGACGAGTGGTTGCTCGACGACCCGTATCCGCAGGCGGTCGTGTCCGAGTGGCCCGACGACGGGGTGCCGGTGGCGTCCGAACGCGTCGAACACGTCCACCAGCGGGTTCGCCGTACCTTGGCCCTCGCCGTCGAACTCGGCGACTCGACACTCGACACCAACCCCGAGTTCACGACCGATTCACCGTTCGCCTCGTATCACCTGGCCGCGATGGCCCCATTCGGACCCCATGACCAGCTGAAGCTGCTCAGCATCACCGGGGACGGGGCGCGGCTCGACGCACTCCAGGATCTGCTGGCCGACGTCGACGCCGCGCTGCGATTCCGCCTCGGCCTGCCCCTCGAATCCGATGGTTGAATCCGGCTCCGGATGGCTGTCGGGCCGTACCGTCGATGGCGGGATCGATGAGATCCCCCTCCCACCCGGCACGCCGGGCCGGTTGTGGCTCTGCGGAAAGCATCTGGCCGGACCCGACCCGGAGGCGGCTCTCGCCCGGGTCGGTGCCACGACGATCATCTGCCTCGTCGAACCCCGGGAGATCGCCGACCGGTATCCGGAGTACGTCGGCTGGCTCGACCGGCAGCCCGCTCGACGGGCGGTGAGATTCCCGATCGCCGACCTGCACATGCCGTCCGCCACGAGCCCGGAGGTGCGTCGGTTCCTGGCCGATCTGCTTGCCCGACTGTCCCGCGGCGATGGGTTGATCGTTCACTGCGCGGCCGGGATCGGGCGGTCGGGCACGATCGCCGTGGCCGTGCTGGTACGCCTCGGGATGTCGCTCGACGACGCCCTCACGCACGTTCGACGGCACCGTCCGATGGGTGGTCCGGAAGTCGGTGCCCAGTTCGATTTCGTGACGGACGTCTTCGGTTCGGTCACGCGGCCTGTGGCGGGCATGTGAGTCGAACTGCTCCCGCGTGATAAGAACTTCGCCGTGCCCAAGGATCCCAAGTCGTCGCCTGGCAGCGAGCCGAAGCAGCTCAGCGGGTCGGGCGACGGCAACTCGATCGGCGAGATCATCGACCTGGTCAAGACCTATGCCCGACAGGAAACAGTCGGGCCGCTGAAGGGTGCGGGCCGGTGGTTGGCATTCGGCACCGCCGGGGCGATCGCCCTCGGGTTCGGCCTGTCGATGTTGCTGCTCGGGCTGCTGCGGTTACTGCAGACCGAGGCGTCGGGAACGTTCGACGGCAACTGGACATGGGCTCCGTACGCCATCACGCTGGTGGCCTGCGGACTCGTCATGGTCTGGGCATTGATGCATGTTCGTAAGGACACCCTGCAACGCAAGGAGCCCCGGCGATGAGCCAATCGAAAATCACCCGTGACGACCTCGAGGCCCGCTTCGCCGCGCTGCAGGGCAACGTCGAAGGCAAGGTCCGCGACCGCAAGCAGACGCTCATCGCCGCGGCGGGCGCTGCCTCGCTGGTGTTGTTGATCCTGTTCTTCCTGCTCGGTCGCCGCAGCGGCAAGAAGAAGACGACGATCGTCGAAATCCGTCGGGTCTGAGCACGCCATGGCTCGTTCACGTCTGCTGTCACCGTCGGCGTTCATTCGCCGGGGTGGCGTCTACAAGGGTTTGCTCGGCGGTAGCCGTGGTTGGATGGCCGTCGGTGGTGCCTTCTGGGGGCTGCGTTTCGTCCGTCGTACGTTCGGCAAGTCCGAGACGACCGTGGCCACCGAGCGACTGAAGCCGGGGCAGTTCGTCACGATCGAGGCGATCAAGCCCGAGACCCGTGGCGAGCGGCGAGCGGCGAAGCGCACGCCCCGCTGACGCCGGCGCGGATTTGGTTCGCGCCAAACCCGGTGCAACGGGCCAGAATGGTGACCCCATGAAAGTGCTGCTGCGTAACCCGACCCGCGAAGTCGAGATCCCCGGGCCGCGCCAGGTGCTCGCCCTGCTCGCCTCGCTCGAGTTGAACCGCGAGTCACACCTGGTCATCCGCAATGGCACGCTCGTGCCCGGTGACGGCGTCATCGCCGACGACGATGTCATCGAGATCCGTCCGGTCATCTCCGGGGGATTCGAGTGAAGTGTCGGACGTGTCGTGAGCCGGCGATCATCGACCTGCCCCGTCATAACGCCAACTTCTGTGTCGCCCATTTCGAGGAGCTGTGCCGCCGACAGGTGACCAAGGCGATCGACGATCACAAGATGATCGCCAAGGGCGACAAGGTGCTCGTCGCCGTGTCGGGGGGCAAGGACAGCCTCGCTCTGTGGGACATCCTGCTCGACCTCGGCTACGCCGTCGACGGGCTGTACATCGGGCTGGGCATCGGCGAGTACAGCGATGAATCCGGTGTGTTCGCCCGCAACTTCGCCGCGGCGCGCGGCCAGAAGTTGATCGAGATCTCCTTGCGCGACGACTACGGCTACGACGTGCCGACCGCGTCGAAGGCGACGCGGCGGGTGCCGTGCTCGGCATGCGGCCTGTCCAAGCGGCATCTCTTCGATACCGCCGCGCTCGACGGTGGCTACGACGTGGTCGCCACCGGCCACAACCTCGACGACGAGGCTGCCGTGCTCCTCGGCAACACGCTGCGCTGGGAGGTCGAGTACCTCGCCCGCCAGTTGCCCGTGCTGCCGGCTCGCGCGGGCTTTCCCCGCAAGGTCAAGCCGTTGGTCCGCCTGACCGAGCGGGAGATGGCCGCGTGGTGCGTGGTCCGCGGCATCGACTACATCGTCGAGGAATGCCCGATGGCCGTCGGTAACAAGCACCTCGGCTACAAGAACACCCTCAACCAGATGGAAGCGGCCTCGCCTGGCATTAAAGCGGCCTTCTACCTGGGCTTTCTCGACCGGATGGCGCCACTGCTGGAAGGCACCTCCATCGCCTCGGCCGATGGACTCGGTGAGTGCTCCCGCTGCGGATCGCCGACCACGGGCGAGATCTGCGCGTTCTGCCGGTTGGTCGAGACGGCCGGCAACCACGAACCGGTACCGGTCGAACTGGTCACCGGCAAATCAGGAAGGCGGCGCCGGTGAACGGTTTCGCATACGGCGAACGAGTGATGCTCATCGACGTCAAGGCCCGCAAATACCTGCTCACCCTGAAAGACGGCGGTGAGTTCCACAGCCATGCCGGCTTCGTCACCCATGCGGAGTTGATCGAGCAGCCCGAGGGCAGCCGCATCCGCTCGACCAAGGGTGCGGTCTACACCGCGCTGCGTCCGACGTTGGAGGACTTCGTCATCGAGATGCCTCGTGGCGCGCAGGTCATCTACCCCAAGGATCTCGCCCCGATCTGCATGATCGCCGACATCGGCCCCGGCATGCGCGTGCTCGAATCCGGCGTCGGCTCGGGCGCACTCTCCATGACGATGCTGCGCTACGGCGCCGAGATCATCGGCTACGAGCTGCGCGAAGACTTCCTCAACCGGGCGGTGTCGAACGTCCGCTCATTTCTCGGCGAGGCGGCGCTCGAGCGATATCACGTCGAGTTGCGCGACTGCTACGAGGGCATCGATGCCGAAGACCTCGACCGGGTGGTACTCGATCTGCCCGAGCCATGGCAGGTCATCCCGCACCTGCCGGGCAAGTTACGCCCGGGCGGCATCATCGTCGCCTACACGCCGAGCATCACCCAGGCCGCCCAGGTCCGCGATCTCCTGACCGGCCCGGCGTGGATCTCGCAGCGCACGCTCGAGGTACTCCATCGTACGTGGCACATCGAGGGCATGTCGGTGCGCCCCGACCACCGGATGGTTGCCCACACCGGCTTTCTGACGACGGCCCGCTACCTGGGCTGAGATGCGCCGGCATCGTGATGCGGCGACCGTCGGCCACGACGAGCCGCATCACGGGCGCCGGTTTACGGGATAAGGCTTACGAGAGCCGCCTTGCGAGGGCCGCCTTACGAGATGAGGACGGCCGTCACGACGATCCGGTACGACAGCGATGTCGGCAGCAGGTTTGGCTTGGTGCAGGCGACGAGCGACAGCGTCGGGCCGGCCACCGAGTATGCGGCGTTGAGGATGCTCGTCGGATCCTTGCCGGTCAGGTCGGTGCGGGCCACCTTGTAGGTATACACACGCCCATCGCCGCCCGTCACGGTCATCAGATGGCCCGGTTGCAGCAGGTGCAGGTTGTAGAAGGCGCCTCCATGAGCGGTGCGATGGGCAAACACCCCCATATGGGAATCCTCACCGGCAAGGCCCGTACCGGGCCAGTGACCGGCAATGCCCTGGTCGACGATGTCGGTGCCGACCCCCTCGACCACATCGAGGTCGACGACACCGGCACCGGGAACGTTCAGGCGGTACGGCAGGGCCGACGGTTGGGGGACGACGTTGACCGGCGCCGAGGTGGTCGTGGCCGCCGGTGTGCCGATGTAATAGCCGGCGACATCGGCGATGATGTGGCCGCCGGTGAAGGTGTAGACGGCAATGCCCGTGGTCGACACCCGCACGATGGCGTGATTGGCGATCGTCTGGCCGATGCGGGTGGCGTTCAGATTCGATGCGTTCGGCAGCGCAGTGCGAGCAGGGTATGCCGTGAAGTACCCCTCGCCCCGGGTGTTGGTCGTCGTCAGATTGATGGCTGCGGCCTGCGCCGTGATACCCGCCTGCAGGGGGAACTCCACGGTCCACCCGGCGAATGTCCGGCCATAGCTGTACGGCCACCGGGTGTCAAGGGCCCGGTTGGGCGCATTGGGGACGAACAGGCCGTCGCTGCTCACCGCATCGGTCGCGCCGGTGAACCACCCGGCGACATCGACGATCAGGTTGCCGCCTCCGCCACCCTCGGCATAGACGTCGAACGCCCGTAGCGCCGGTGTGAGCTTGACGATCGCCTGCCCGGCCGCCGTCTCGCCGGCCCCGCTGATGTTCAGGTTGGAGACGTTCGGCGGGGATCCTCCGGCCGGGAACGCCGTCCAATAGCCGGCACCCGTCGACCCCGTGACAGTGAGGTTGACCACCACGGCCGATGCCGTGATGGGTACCTCGCCGCCCACGGCTACCCGCTTGGTGGTGCCCCCGCCGACCGGGCCACCGGCCGTGCGGGTATCGAGCACCCGCCGCGCCGCGGGCACGGCAGCGACGAAGCGTCCGGCAGCCTGTGCACTGGCGGCCGGGACGTAGGCGCCTGAAACGTCGACGATCAGGTCGGCCGCGGCGTAGGTGTAGACGTCGACCGCCCCGTTCGGTCCCAGCTTGACGGTCACCATGTTGGGCACCGATGTGCCGGCGTCATAGTTGAGGTTCGAGGCCTCGGGTCGCGCCGCACCGGCCGGATAGACGGTGACGTACCCCTCGCCACCGGGATTGACGGCAGTGACGTTGAGCACGACGGCGGTCGCATTGCTGGGCACACCGCCGCGGTTGGTCACCTGAACGCGGATGGTGTGCGCGTCGGGTCGAGTGAATCCGCCGATGCCGGTGGCGGGCCGGGTGTCGGCCAGACGCACGGGAGCGAGGGCTAGAAAGCTGGTCAATCCCGCAGGCAGCGGGGCTGCCGTCGCCGGCGGGACAGCCGCAGACGTACCGACTCCGAGCGCGCCCACTGTGGCAAAGGCTCCGACGATCAGCCGCGTCACGAATCCGCGCCGAGGCCGACGGTTGGTCGTGGCACGCGCGCCGAGGCGCCGTGTAAAGAAGATCCCAGACATTTTCAGCCCTTCCATGAGGCCAGGGGATTGATGACGCCGCCCGACGCCTGGTGCATGGCAGCATATCCCGCGTGACAGTGCGGATAGCTTCACGACCAAACAGCCCGCGACGTCACACGAAGTGAGCGAACACCTATTCTAGGCGGTCAATTGCCGGAACTTCAGTCGGGTGGAAGGAGAAATGGCGTGGCGACCAGGTGGGCAGGACTTTTGGTTGGCATGACGTCTCTCGTCGCGGCGTGTGGCACGCAGAGTGGTCGACAAGAGGCATATTTGCCACCGCCGACTTCCGGTCGAACCGTCGACCTGACGATCGACGTCGCACCGGCCGCCGTCGGTGCCGCCCTGCCGGCCACGTTCCCGCCGATCGTCGCAGCGGCCATTTCGCCCACCGCCGCTCCGGCGGCCCCGGTGCGGGCGCTGGCGGCCAAACCGGTGACCATCCCGCTCCCGGCCGAGGACGTCGCCGGCCCGAGCGGATCGGGGCAGGGCACCGATGGAGGGTCTGCCGGGTCGTCAACCGGCACATCCACCGGTTCGAGCGCCGAGCCGATCGGCTTCCTCGATGCACCGTCGGTCGGCATCGCCACATTCATCGTCGAGAACGGCTGGAGCAAGCGGCAACTCGATCGGGGCGGCGCGGGCTCCGGTGGCGCACCGATCGCCTCGGAGGGCAACATCGTGCTGTTCGGCCATCGCACGAGTCACGGTGGCGTGTTCCGCCACATCGACGATCTGGAGATCGGGGCAGAACTCGACGTGACGGTTCCCAATGGCCCGACCCGCAAATACACCGTCGTGGAGAAATTCCTCGATCTGCCCGACGCCGTGCAGTGGGCCGACGAGACGAACACTATCAATGGCCACTCGACCATCACGCTGATCTCGTGTGCCCACGCCGATGGCTCGCCCGGGGGAACGGATCGACGGTGGTTCGTGCGTGCCGCTGCGGCGTGATGACGTTCGACGGGTCGCCGGCGACGGGTTGAGCGCCACGGGTCGTCCGCGACGGTTGAGCGCGACTGTGGCCTGAACGCGCACCGAGGGAGCGCCGACAAGGCACCCCCTCGGTGATCAGCGTTTGTAGCGCCCGACTCGGCGCAGCGGCATCAGGGTTCGATGAAGATGCACTCGCCGGGGCACTCCTCGGCGGACTCGATGACAGCGTCGAGCTGGCCGTCGGGAATATTGGCCATTCCGTCGGCTCCCTGGGGGAGTCCTTTGGCCGTCGCGTAGATCTTGTCACCTTCGCGGACGTAGGCGAGGCCGTCGTCGAGCAAGGTGAAGACATCGGGGGCGATCTCCTCGCAGAGCCCGTCGCCGGTGCAGAGATCCTGGTCGATCCAGACCTTCATGGACATTTCTCCTGATTGATGCGGCCCGTCGTCGGACCCGGTCACGTGTGGCCTACTTTACACGGCCAAGACGGGGGAAACATGCCAACAAGCCACCACCTACGTGAGATGTGCGTGTAGGTTCCCCGATGCGACCTTGATGACTCGCTCGACGGGCACTGGTCGTCAGGCCCCGCAGGGTTGAGTAAGGAGATCGATCGTGGCAGAACGTCCTGACCAGGCCATGGTGAACGCGCTACGCGACCAGGTCAGATCATTGGAGGAGGAGTTGCGCTCCAGTCGGCGCAAGCTGACCGACGCCCCCTTGCGGGTGCGCGCCCTCGAGGAGCGATTGCTCGAGACCAAGGGCCAACTCGCCCAGGCCCTGGCCCACAACGAGAAGCTGTCGTATACCTTGCGCGAGGCCCGCGAGCACATCTCGTCACTGCGAGAGGAGGTCGAAAAACTCACTCAACCTCCTTCGGCGTACGGCGTGGTCGTCGGCAAGAACGAGGACTCGACCGTCGACGTGCTCACCAACGGTCGAAAGATGCGGGTCAATCTGCATCCGAGCGTCGAGCACGACACGCTCGAGCGCGGTTCCGAGGTGGTGCTCAACGAAAGCCTCAACATCGTCGCCGCCCGCCATGGCGAGCAGATCGGCGAGGTCGTCAGCATCAAAGAGGTGATGGAGGACGGCGTCCGGGTGATGGTCATCGGCCGAGCCGACGAGGAACGGGTGTGCGAGCTGGCCGACGCGTTGCGCGGAGTCCACCTGCGCGCCGGCGACACCGTGCGCCTAGATCCGCGCACCGGCTTCATCCTCGAGAAGCTGCCCCGGCCGGAGGTGGAGGACTTGCTGCTCGAAGAGGTGCCCGACATCTCCTACGCCGACATCGGCGGTCTCGACAACCAGATCGAGCAGATCGCCGATGCCGTGGAGCTGCCGTTCCTCCATCAGGAGTTGTTCGCCGAGCACCGCCTGCCCGCCCCGAAGGGCATCCTGTTGTACGGCCCGCCCGGGTGCGGCAAGACGCTGATCGCCAAGGCGGTGGCCAACTCGCTGGCCAAGAAGGTCGCCGAGTCGACCGGCGGCGAGAAGGGCCGCAGCTACTTCATCAATATCAAGGGCCCCGAGCTGCTCAACAAGTACGTCGGCGAGACCGAGCGCCAGATCCGCCTCGTGTTCCAACGGGCCCGTGAGAAGAGCGAGGAGGGCTGGCCGGTGATCGTCTTCTTCGACGAAATGGACTCGATGTTCCGCACCCGCGGCTCGGGCATCTCGTCGGACATGGAGTCGACGATCGTGCCGCAGTTGCTCGCCGAGATCGACGGTGTCGAGGGTCTGCGCAACGTCATCGTCATCGGGGCGACCAACCGTGAGGATCTGATCGACCCGGCCATCCTGCGCCCGGGTCGCCTCGACGTGAAGATCAAGATCGAGCGGCCGACGGCCGACGCGGCGCGCCAGATCTTCGCCCGCTACCTCACCGACGAGATCCCGATCTCGCCGGAGGCAAGCGTGGCGGAGATGATCGAGCGGACCGTGTCGGAGATGTACCGCGACGACGAGGACAACCACTTCCTCGAGGTCACCTACCAGAATGGCGA
>JANMJD010000167.1:0-8653 GCA_031371195.1 Actinomycetes bacterium
CTGCGGTCAGGTTCTCGGGATCGCCATCGGTGATGTGGATATCGTCCTCGATGCGGATGCCGCCGAAGTCCCGCATCGAGTCGGCCATCGTCCAGTTGATGGTGTCGGCATGTAGCGAGCGGACCGTCGGATCGCCGAGCAGAGCATCGATGAAGTAGACGCCGGGTTCGACCGAAGTGATCATCCCTGCTTCGAGGGGGCGGTCGGTGCGCAGATAGCGGAACTGCGGATGCGAGCTTCGTTCGCGCCCCGACGGGTAACCCCCCGCATCGTGGACGGTGATCCCGATCAGGTGACCGAGCCCGTGGGGGAAGAACACCGCCACCGCGCCGGTGGAGATCAGCTCGTCGACGTTGCCGCGCAGCAATCCGAGTTCGATCAAGCCCGATCCGATTGTTCGCGCCGCGCCGAGATGGACCTCGCGCCACTCGGTACCGGGGCGGCAACGATCGATGGCAACCTCGTGGGTTCGTCGGATCAGCTCCCACAGGAACCGCTGCACATCGGTCGGCTCGGCACCGACCACCATCGTGCGGGTCACGTCGCTGGCATAGCCCTCGCATGCCGCGCCCGCGTCGATGAGCAGCAACTCGCCGGCATTGATCACCCGGCTGGTGGGCATGAAGTGGAGGACCGCACCGTTCGGGCCACCGGCGACGATCGAGTCGTAGGCGGTGCGCGGGGCCCCGGCCCGGAAGAACTCGGCCTCCATGCCGATCTGCACCTCGCGCTCGGCTATTCCGGCTCTGACCTGCTCGAACACCCACTCGTAACCTCGCACGCTGTAGACCGCAGCCTGGCGCAACGCGTCGAGTTCGGCGTCGTCCTTGTGGATCCGCGTCTCGGCGATCGCCGCCACGAGCGACGGATCGCCACCGGCACCGGCGGCGACGATACGGCTCGACGCCCGCTGCGCGACCCAGTCATCGAGCTCGCTCAGCGGGAGACCCACCGGATCGGGTGGCCGCTCCCACACCAGTTCGTCGGGCGTCAGCCGAGGCGTGAACATCTGCCAGTCGCGTGAGCGGGCGTCGAAGGCGAGCACCGCCTCGGGGATCTCGCAACCCGTCAGATAGCGATGATCAGGATGAGGCACGAACTGATGGAACTGGTCGCTGCCCTCGATCGGAACGGGGGCGCCGGCGCGCACCAGCACGATCTCGTCGGTCAGCGCCCACTTGTCGGCAACGAGCGCCCGGCGGCGGTCGAGATGATCGGAAAGAGTCACGAGCCCGACGATACGTCGGCGGTGAGGCTCAACCGTCGTGGCATCGCTCGCAGCGATGATCGGCGGCACATATCGGGATCGGCGTTGACGCGTTTCGATCCGCGGGCTGGGCGTACCGGCCGGTAATCTCGCCGGGTTCATTCCCCCAGAACTCCCAGGAGTGGTGTCATGGCTGATCTCGGTTTCGACGGCAAGGTTGCGGTCATCACAGGTGCCGGCGGCGGGCTCGGTCGTGAGCATGCGCTGCTGCTCGCATCGCGGGGCGCGCTGATCGTGATCAACGACCTCGGCGGTACCGTCGATGGCAGCGGCTCCGACAAAGGGGCGGCCGAGCGGATGGTCGACGAGATCCGTGGCCTCGGCGGTGAGGCCGTCGCCAACACCGACTCCGTGGCGTCTCCCGAGGGCGGCGAAGCGATCATCAAGACCGCCATGGACGCCTTCGGCCGGGTCGACATCGTGATCAACAATGCCGGAATTCTGCGCGACAAGTCGTTCAACAAGATGGAGCCCGAGCTGCTCAACCCGGTGATCGACGTCCATCTCAAGGGCGCCTTCTATGTCACCAAGCCGGCGTTCATCCAGATGCGCGAGCAGGGCTACGGTCGGATCATCTCGACATCGTCGGCCGCCGGCGTCTTCGGCAACTTCGGTCAGACGAACTACGGCGCCGCCAAGATGGGCCTGGTCGGCCTGACCCGAGTGCTCGCCGTCGAGGGTGCCAAGTACAACATCAAGGCCAATGCCATCGCCCCGCTCGCCCTCACCCGCATGACCGAGGACATCATGGGCGCGCTCGGCGACAAGCTCGCCCCCCGTCTCATCTCACCGCTCGTCACCTATCTGGCCCATGAGTCGTGCGAAGCCACCGGCCGGCTGTTCTCGGTCGGCGGCGGGCGCATCGCCGAGGTGTTCATCGCCGAATGCGACGGGTACACCAACCCGGCCCTGACACCCGAGGACGTGCGGGACAACTGGGCGACGGTCACGGATCAGGCCGGCTATCACGTGCCGGCCAACCTCGGCGACGAGACCCGTCTGTTCCTCCGCGCCCTGTCCTGAAGCCAGAACCCGCCGCCGCGGTCTGATCCGAAGCGTCTCGGCGCGAACGTTCCACAACTGTGGGAACGAGCGCGCCGGGAACGTCGTCCGAAATGTCATGATGACTCGATGACCGCTCCCGACGATGCCGAACAGCTCGCCGTACTGATCGCCGAACGTGAAATCCGCGCCGTGTTGGCCCGCTATTGCCGGGGCATCGACCGAGTCGATCTCGAACTCGTCCGCTCGTGCTACCACCTCGACGCCACCGACGATCATGGTCGCTACCAGGGAGATGTCGACGGATTCATCGAATGGGTCGGCCCGACGCTTCGCCGTTTCGAGCGGACGATGCACGTCCTGGGCACCTGCGGCATCGAGGTCCGCGGCAATGTCGCCGCCGTCGAGACATATGCCGTCGCCTACCATCGCGGCGTCAACCCGGCCGGGATCCTCGCCGATCACATCGTCGGACTGCGGTACCTCGATCGCTTCGAACGACGAGATCGCCCGGAACGACTGGACGTGTCGGAACGACGAGATCGCACGGAACGACTGGACCTGCCGGAACGACGGGCTTCGGCTACCGCTGCCGCGACGTGGCTGATCGCCCGACGAACCTGTGCCCTCGAATGGCGCCGGGACGACCCGGTGATCGGCTCGGGGGCCTTCCCGCCCGACTACACCCTCGGACGACGCGGACCCGACGACCTCGTCTACTCGCTTTTCGACTGAATCAGACCTCAGGGAGGGTCAGGTCCACTCGCCGTCGCTCATCAGGGTGCGACGTTCGATCTCCCCGACGCTCTGCCAGGCCTGAATGCGCACGGGGGTCAACACCAGCAACGACCACTCACCGCCCTCCAGTCGGGGGTCCCAACCAACCCGCTCGACAT
Source organism: Actinomycetes bacterium (assembly GCA_031371195.1). Lineage (GTDB taxonomy): Bacteria > Actinomycetota > Acidimicrobiia > Acidimicrobiales > Ilumatobacteraceae > JANMJD01. Next base: position 3,166 of record JANMJD010000167.1, read on the forward strand.
AGCCGTGAACCGTGGCGTCGGCGGCGGCGGCGATGTCGACCACTTCAACGGTCGTGTCGATGATGACCACGTCGGCGGCGCTGTCGAGGGCGACGCGCGCCAGGCCGTTCGAGAGGACGTTTCGCACGGTCACCGTGTCGGTGGGCGTGGACAGCAGAATTCGGGTGCCATCCCACGCCAATGACAGCGGAACGAGATGTGGCTGGCCGGTGGGGCTCGCCGTCGATACCCATACATTCCGCTCGGTCTCAAGACGGTGAATGGCGTCTTCACGACGCTGGGGTCGGGCGCGGCCTGGCATGGACGGGGACTGTAGCTGCGGGCCTACTTGCGGCCGGCTACTTGTACGCGGCTACTCGTTGCCGACTACGCGTAGGCGGCAACGATCGGTGCCAGATCGGCGGGAGCGGCGCCGTGGAGAATGACACCGTCGGCACCGAGGTCGAACTGGTGGCGGATGGCATTGACGCACTGATCGGGGGTTCCGGTGGCCGCCGGAGCCAGCCATTCGCCGGGTATCAGGGTCGCGATGTGCTCCAACTCGGCGGTGGTCGCTTTGGCGTCGAACGCGCCCCGAAAGCCGCCGACGAACGGGTCGGCGCGGAACCGGGCGAGCACCGCCGGATCCCATCGGTTCGTCTCGACCATCAGATCGCCGTAACCCTGCAGGTAGGTGGCCAGTCGACCGGCGGTCTTCTTCAGCCGGATCGACTCGGGGACGTGGTCGCCGACGGTCGCGAAACACGACCACACCTTCACGCTGTCAGGGTCGCGCCCGGCCTGCTCCGCGGCGTCCTTGACCGTTTGGACGCAGCGCGTCACCGTCTCGTCGGTGAAAAACGTGTGCAGCACGACCTGGTCGAAGGCCCTACCGGCGAGCCGCAGCGTGTGATGACCGAAAGCGGTGATCCCCAGGGGAATCGCCTCGTCGAAGTCGGGATCGAGCCGCAGGAAGGGCCACTTGCCGGCCGGGCCATCGTGGCCGAGAATCGTCTCGCCCCGCCACAGTCGGCGCATCAGCCCGGCGAAGTCCTCCAACTGAGCCGTGGTCACGGGCGGGTACCCGAGAGCGGCCGTCAATGGACCGATCCCGCGGCCGAGGCCCAAGGTGAATCGGCCGTTGGTGAGGCGATGCATCGTCGTGGCGTACGACGCGGTGACCATCGGATGGCGGGTGAAGTGGTTGGTCGCCGCAGTGGCGATCTGGATGCGACTGCTCACCGCGCCGACCGCCCCCGACAACGTCGCCGCCTCCTTGATGTTGAACCGCTCGGAGATGAACACCGAGCCGAGCCCCATCGCCTCGCCGTCGCGCACCTCGTCGATCAACTCCCTCGGCGAAGTAGGAGCCCCCGCCAGGGTGTAGAACCCGAGCCGATCGAGGCCGGGCGGACCGGCGTCGGATAAGGCTTCAGGCATCAAATGGATCCTTGGGCGTGCGGGCGAAGATCTCGCGGACCATCGGCTCGAAATGCTCGAGCGGCTCATGGCGGTAGGCGGGGTCGAAACAGTTCTGATCCCATTCGGCGCAGAACCGGACCGTCTCGGCGTAGAACGGATGGTCCTTGTGGCGGTCACGGGTGTTGGGGTCGCGGTCGTAGTGGCCGAACCAGTAGTAGCCCTGGAACAGCCCGTGGTGTTTGACGATCCAGTAGTTCTGTTCGCTCACGTACGGCCGCAGCAGGGCGGCACCCACCTCGGAGTGGTTGGCGGTGCCGATGATGTCGCCGATGTCGTGGAGCAGGGCCATGACGATCGTTTCGGTATCTGCGCCGTCACGCTCGGCCCGCGTCGCCGATTGGAGGACATGATCGAGACGCGAAACGAGGTACGGCGAGGGGCCGTTCATCTGGTCGAGCCAGTCCATCACCCGGTCGGCCTGGGTGTCGACCTGTACCGCCTCGTGCTCGAAGGCGAGGTCATGATCGGCCTTGGTGAACTCGGCCATCGTGGTGAACCCGACCTTGGCATCGGTGAGTCCATGCAGGAGATACGTCATACGGCCACCATGGCATTTGTCGCCTCGCCGGTCAACCGGGCGAGCATGCTGTGCACGTCGTCGGTCGAGAAGTAGACGTCTTGCAGATGCCGCGGGCCGTCGGTCTGGAACGCGGTGCGGGCGTGGAGCGCCCGGTAGCCGTTGACCAGCAGCATGTCGCCGCCGCGCAACCGGAAGTGGATCTGGTTGGCGCGTTCAGCGACCAGGCTGCCCAGCAGTCGGTAGGCGCGGTACCACTCGACCAGGTCGGGATGGTCGAAGGGCAACGGCTGCATCAACTGATTGGAGAAACGCAGATGGCTGAACCGGCCGTGGACATCCCGGCGGATCAATGGATTCCGGCTGAAACCGTCGGCCTCGGCCGAGTACTGGCGGAACCCGACCTCGACGCGACTGAGCACGTCGACGGCCGCCGGATCGAGGGCCTGGAGCTGTTCGAGGACGCACCATCCGTCGACGACGATCGTGTCGCCTCCCGACGCGTCGTTGACCACCATCGACAAGATCTGGCCGCTCGGCGGGTGTGAGTACTGGGCGTTGTCGTTGTGCGGCGGCAAGCCCTCGGACGTGAACGCCACGTTGTAGCCCGCCGGGTCGACGACGACGTCGAACAGGAATCCGAGCGACGAGTCGATGAGGGTCAAACCGGCGGAGCGGGCGAACTCGACGACGGCGCCCGGAACCGCAGGGGCGTCGGTGACGACGACCGCGCCGTCACGGCGGAACGCCTCGAACATGCGGCGGTGCGCCGAGGCATCGGCCAGCACGGCGTCATGTTCGAAACGACCGAGCTGATACGTCCCGGTCCACAACGTGGCGGTGTAGGAACCGCGCCGCGCCGCCAGGCGAATGCGCTCCCATGCCTCGGCGCCGTACACAGTTCGATGCCCATCGGCCCAGGTCAGCCCCAACTCTCCGTCGATGACATCGTGGGTGACGACCTGCGGTGCGACCATTTCAAGCCACGGTTGTCGGCGGCGCTCGTCGGTCTGCATGACCCGGCATTCTGCGCACGGGCAATTGTCGCGTAGCCAGTCGTTGGGCAGATCCACCTCGCCCCCGGACAAGCGGGCGAGTACCGCGTCCGGTGTCATCGATGCGCCGATGAACGGACCGGCCGGGAGCGGTGCCCCGGGCGGGCCCATCTCGATCTGGCGGTACATTCCATCCATCCGTTCCTCCTCGGTGTCCGACGTCCATTCATCGTCGCGCGACGATCACCCGCTCGCCGCCTTCGGGTCGCCGATCAAGCCGGCAGGCGACCGGGCGACCCCGTCGTGCGGTCCACAGATCTCACGACTGCAGGTCGATGACCGTCGCGGCCAGCCAGGTCAGTTCATCGTCCCAATCGGCAACGGCGTCGACCGGCCGCAGCACGAACTTCGACAGACCTTCGTCGACCAACTGCTCGAGTAGCCGACGGAGTTCGCCGGCGCCACTCGGAGCGATGTCGGTCACATCGCCGTCGGGACGGCGAGCCTGCAGTGCCGCCAATACCTCGTCGGTCGGAGGAGTGCGCATGTACGGAATGCTGAGCCCGAAGTGCTCCGGGTCGATGTGGCGACCCGCGGCGTCGGCGATCTCGAGGATTCGCCGAGCAGCGATGCCCGCCTCGGCCGGCGTGAGGTTGGCTCCGAGCCACCCGTCCGACAGGCGTCCGGCCCGCTCGATAGCGGCCGGGCCGACACCGCCGAGCCAGATCTCCAGCGGCTGTTGCACCGGCACGGCGGGCAACAGCAGGCCGCGACAATGGAACGACTCACTGTCGTGGTCGACGACCTCACCGGCCCACCATCGCCGTAGCAACGGGATCAGCTCGTCGATGTAGTGGCCGCGATGGCGTCGCCCGATGGTCAGGGCATCCCGCTCCCCCGGCTGATCGAGTCCCGGGACCAGGCTGAGGAGGAGTCGACCCCTCGACAGCTGATCGAGTTGGGCCAACTCCTTGGCCAGCACGAACGGGCTGCGGCCGAATGGGACGATGTTCGCCCCCAACTTGAGCCGCGTCGTGCGTGCCGCGGCATAGGCGAGACCGAGTGCCGGGTCGACCAGTGGGCTCAGCGGCACATCGGACAGCCAGATGGTGTCGAACCCCCGAACCTCGAGGCCGTCGACCAGGGCGGCCAGCAACCCTGGGTCGGCCGGTGCTCCACCGGGCGAAATGGCGATCCGTACCTTCACCTCGGTCACCCTACCGATGACCTGACTTGCCGGCTCGACCACGCCCACCGAGAACGAATGAACGCATTGAGCGAGAAGCCGGCAGGATCATGACCGTTACTTACAATAAGGACGCGTCATGGCGGTCGACCACCCCCGTCACGGTCATGTGAACAACGACATGCTCCCCAGGGATCTTGACTCCGCCACACATCGCCATGCGACGGGAACCGCGCCGGAGCGGCGCTTCGCCAAGCGTTCCACCGTGCTGCCGAGCTCGCGTATCGGTCGATTCGCCTGCGGCCGCTGCTGCGCCCACACCGCCTGCGGATTCGGCTCCTCGGTCCAACTCGATCTCCAGACCCGCAATGGCTTCGTCGTGACCGTCGTGCGCATCGATGATGCTCCCATCGGCGGAATCGCCTGGATCGGCGAGGCACCGGTACGCATCGATGCCACCGGCTCGGCTCGGATGCAGTTCCTGGTCGATCCGATCCCGGCGCCGCTGCAGATCACCATCGTCGACATCGACGGGCAGTCGATCGGCTTCCACTTCGCCTCGACGACGGTGTGACGGTGTGACGGTGTGACCCCACGGCCGGTGCACTCGGCCGGTGCGCTCGGTCGTTCGCATAGCATCCGACGATGCCGGAACTGAGGCCGAGTGAGTTTCCCCACGTCTTCGCCCCACTGCAGCTGAGGCACCGCACCCTGCGGTCGCGGATCAACTTCGGGGCCCACACGGCCAACATGTCGATCGATGGTCTGGCGTCGGATCGTCACGTCGGGTACTACCGCGAACGGGCCATCGGCGGCGCGGGAATGATCGTCGTCGAACCGGTACCGGTCCATCGCACAGCTGTACTGACCAGGGGAAACTTCCGAGCCGACGATGACACGGTGATCCCGGGGTTTCGCCGCATCACCGAGGCGTGCCACGAGACCGGCGACGTCGTGGTGATCCAGCAGCTGTACCACGTCGGCCAGCACGGAGACGCCGAAAACTCCTTCGCCCCCAACTGGTCGCCGAGCGGACTGCCGTCGTTCCACGATGCCGACGGCAGCCACCGGATGACCGAGGCCGAGATCTCCGAGATCATCGCCGGCTTCATCCGCGCCGCCGATCGCGCACGCGCTGCGGGCTTTGACGGCGTCGAGTTGTTCGCCGCCTACCACGCGCTCATCGACCAGTTCTGGACGCCGTGGTCGAACCGGCGCACCGATCGGTGGGGTGGTTCGTTCGAGAACCGGATGCGCTTCTCGGCGCGGCTGCTCGAATCGATCCGCAACGCGTGCGGTGTCGACTTCGTCATCGGGCTGGCGGTGAAC
>JANMJD010000214.1:0-2129 GCA_031371195.1 Actinomycetes bacterium
GATGAACACCGCCAACGCCGGCGCCCTCGTCGACTTCGATCCGCGCCGTGAGGGGACGGGCCTCGTGCAGACCGGTCCGGCGATCGCCGCCCAGGTGATCGCCACCACGACGCGTGGTCGTAACTCGGTGACGTTCGGCTACGAGTCGCTGCGCAAGGCGCTCCACGAGGAGCATTCGGTGTCGCTGCGCAACTACTCCGCTACCGCGGTCACCTACGACGTCGCCGCCGACATCGTCGGCGATGCCCTCGGCACCGTGGTGTCGGTGAACCCGGCGGTCGTCACGGTGCCCGGCGGAGGAACCGCCGAGTTCAAGGCCGTGCTCGACATCGACGCGGCTGCCGCGGCGGCGCTGCCCCCGGCGGACAGCTCGATCCTCGGTGATCTGGCATCGGTGCGCGGTCTGATCGTCGCCACCCCGCAGTCGGCCTTGGCCGAGGGCAGCGGGGCACTCAGTGTCCCGTTCGGCGTCGTGCCCCGTGGCCTGTCGTCGGTGGTCGCCACCGCCGGCAAGCAGTCGATCAGCGTGGCCAACAAGGGGCTGCATGCCGGTAACGCCGACTTCTACGCCTGGCAGCTCAAGGGGACACCGGGAGGAGCCGCCCGGTTCGACGTGCGGGCGGCCGGCCTGCAGCAACTGCCGGGCGAGGCGGCCGGTGCTGATCCGAGCGACCGATTGCTGGTGTTCGCCGTCAGCACGTTCGGTCGCTTCGACAACGCAGCCGAGGGTGAGATCGATGTGCTGATCGATACCAACGCCGACGGGACGCCGGACTTCGTCGTGGCCAGCGTCGACGAGGGCCTGGTCACCGCCGGCAGCTTCGATGGCGTGGCGTTGACGTTCACGTTCGATCTCGCGACCGGTCAGCAGGTCGGCTCGGCACTGCCCACGACGGCGGCGATGAACGGATCGACGCTGCTGTTGCCGACCTTGGCCAGTTGGATCGGGGCCGGCAAGTTCACCTATTCGGTGGCCTCATTCGACAACATCACCGGTGAACAGGATGCGGCGGCCGGCTCGGCGTCGTGGGACGTGGCTACCCCGCCGGTGTCAACCGGTGACTTCGTGTCGCTCAATCCCCGCGACTCGGTCAAGGTGACCGTCACCTCGAGTTCTGGCCAGCTGAAGAAGACCCCGGTTCTCGGCTGGATCGTGGTGACCTCAGACGATGCCAACGGCCCGGCTCAGGCCGACCTGATCCGATTGGCCGACGTCAAGAAGTAACTCGCGGCGTACCGGGGACGGCCCGACCCTCCAAGGGGTCGAGCCGTCCCCGTGTATCGGCCGCCTTGGCGCCGGTGTGCTGCGCCGACATCGAGCCGCCTCGCGGCTGGAGGTGCTCAGGAGAACAGGTTGATCTCGACCGCAGGACGCGTCGGCGGCTCCACGGACGACGTCGCCCAACCGAGGTAGGTCAGCGACACCACGAACGTGCCGGGCTCGAACTTGCACAGCTCGGCGACGACGTCGTTGGCCCCCTTCGGGCACGAGCCCCAGTAGGTGGCCAGACCGAGGGCCGTGGCGCCGAGCATCAGATTCTGCATCCCCGCGGCCGCGGCATCCCGGTTCTCGGCGGTGCGCAGCGGGCTGTCACCCGACGCCGACCCGAGCACCAATGTGGCCGGGGTGCGCAGGTATTTCGTGCGCGATTTCTCGACCTTGAACGGCTCCTCGCCGTTGGCCGCCAGAACCTCGGCAATGGCCTCGCCGAGGCGGATTCGGGAGTCGCCGGTGAACAGCGCAAACCGCCACGGCCAGGTGCGTTTGTGGTTGGGAGCCCATTGGGCCAGCTCACACAGCTGTTCGACCACCTCGAGGGGCACCTCGCGCCCCTTGTCGACCAACATGCTGGTCCGCCGGGCCCGCACCAGCGAGCCGAATTCCTCGAAGTTCATGCCCACCAGGATGGCGTCACATTCGTGGGAATCTCCACTTCCACCCCGCGGCCACGGTACGTCATCAGGGCGCGATCAAGCTCCTTGAACACGCGGATGCGGACATCCTCGACATTGTTGGGCTCCCCCGGGTCGTGACTGCAACATCAGCATCTTGATGTAAATCGAGTAAGCCAGCAAACGCTCCGTTCAAACGAGTTTATGGTAACTCTGAAAGCGAAGTCGGCGTTGGC
>JANMJD010000222.1:0-1966 GCA_031371195.1 Actinomycetes bacterium
CCAGGAAGGCAACGTCGGCGCGGTGGCCAACGAGAACAAGTACTACGCGCCGGGGGTCGGGGTCATCGACAACATCCCGTTGGACAAGAGCCTGCATCAGGACCACTTCGACCTCCGCAACTTCGTCCGGCTCACACCGTCGGGCCTGGCGGAGGCGAGCCAGACCGTCCTCGATCTGGAGGCTCACGCCCGCGTCACCACCGCCCCCAAGGTGTACGGACCGACACCCGTCTCGCGGCGGGCGACATGACTGTCCCGCCGGTCGTCCAGCTCCAGGCGGTGTCCAAGTCCTTCGGCTCGCCGACGGACCCCACCCCGGTGCTCAGAGGAGTGGACCTCACGATCATGCCGGGCGACAAGGCGAGCCTCGTGGGTCCCTCAGGCAGCGGGAAGTCGACGCTGCTCTCGCTCATCGCAGGTCTGCTGCGGCCTACCGACGGCACGGTCGAGATCGACGGCGTCGGGATGAGCGACCTCGACGACCGACACCGAGCAGCGTTGCGGGCACGGCGGATCGGGATCGCACTCCAGGCTGACAATCTGATCCCGTTCCTCAGCGCACGAGAGAACGTGGAACTCGCCCTCGGCTTCGGGCCGCGACGGGCTCGACGGGAAACGAGGGAACGAGCGCTCGATCTGCTCGACCGGTTCGACGTCGCGCATCGCGCCAACCACCGGCCGCGTCATCTCTCCGGCGGTGAGGCGCAACGAGTCGCGCTGGCGGTCTCGATGGCCAACGAGCCGGCGTTGCTCCTTGCCGACGAGGTGGTGGCGCAGCTCGACAGCACGACGGCGACACGCGTCGTCGACGAAGTCCTGACCGCTGATTTCGCGGTGCTGTTCGTGAGCCACGACGTCGCCCTCGCGGACCTGGTCGACCGCCGGTTCGAACTCGTCGACTCCCGGTTGGTCACCCGATGACGCGCGCCAACGACATCTCGGTCCGCGAGGCCCAGGTGGATCACCTGGCCGCGGGAGGCGGCGTGGTGCGAGCGCTCGACGCCGTGTCGCTCGCCGTCGAGGGTGGTACCAGCCTCGCGGTGATGGGGAGAAGCGGATGTGGGAAGTCGACGCTGCTCGGCCTGTTGGCAGGGCTGGCCGTTCCAACCTCGGGAACAGTCACGATCGGTGACTGTGAAATCTCGCACCTGCCCGAACGGGAACGGGTCCGGTTCCGACGCGCGGAACTCGGGATGGTGTACCAGGCCGACAATCTCCTCCCGCATCTGACGGTGGAGGAGAACGTGGGCCTCCAGCTCGCGATCTCTCGACCCACCGCGCTCAGCGCCGCGGACGCCGACGTCGACGGGCTCCTCGGGCGACTCGGACTCGGTGACCTCACTCAACGGTTCCCGGATCAACTCTCGGGTGGCCAGCGTCAGCGCGTGGCGGTCGCACGGGCGATCGTGCATCGACCGGCGCTGATCCTCGCGGACGAGCCGACGGGTGCGTTGGACCAGGACTCCGCCCACGACGTCATCGAGCTGCTGGTCGAGCTGCACCGCGAAATCGGCGCCACCTTCGTCCTGGTGACGCACGATCCGTGGATCGCGAGCTACGCGGATCGCGGTCTCGAACTTCTTGCGCCCGCGTCGAGTCAGGAGCCGGCCCATGTTGGCTAGGTACGTGTTCGCCGACCTCGTCCGCAACCCCCGCCGAACCCTCTCGACGATGGTGGGGGTGACCCTCGGGGTCGGGCTGTTCTGCGGGGTGCTGTTCTTCGTCGACGGACTGTCGGCCTCGATGACGCAGCGAGCCGTGGCGCCTCGCGCCAGCGACATGCAGCTCATCGTCACCCAGCCAAGCGGCGCCGCGTTGACCATGACGCAGGTGGTGGGAAAGCCGACGCCCGAAGCGACCAGGGAGATCACCCTCGACATCGCCAACACCGGCGACGTCGCTGCCCACGACGTGACGGTCCGATCTGTGCCGAGCAAGCAGCTTGCGGTGGTGCTTGGCTCAGCAA
>JANMJD010000240.1:0-3378 GCA_031371195.1 Actinomycetes bacterium
GACCGACGAGGTCGCCGACCTCCTGCTCGATGTCCGCAGCCTGTTGACCTCACCGGTTCCCACCGTTACTGCCGTTTGACCAGGTGGCACCGGGTGCACCGGTGTACCACGTCGTTTCAGTCACCTGATCCGATCAGGTGGCCGCCAACTGCTGAAAAGCCGAGCTGATCAGGTCGCGCAATAGCTCCGGTTCGGCCACGGCGGCGCTGTCCATGTGCAACCCCATGTCGAGGCTGCCGACGTATGACAGCAACGTCAGGTTGAACGCCACTCCGGCGAGTGGTCCTACCGGATAGTTCTCCAGGATCTGCGAGCCGGCGACAAACAGCGGGATCGGCGAGGCTCGCACGTTCGAGGTGGCGAAGTCGACGGTTTGCGCCTGCTGCCGGGCCAGCCGGGTGATCACCGAGGTCGGCAGCGTGGCCGCCATCGAGGCGAGCGCATCGAGCGAGGCCGACGCCGAACTCTCCCGGGCCGAGTTGATCGAGTCGGTGATCGCCCTGAACCGGTCGGCGATCGGCATCGGCGACGTGGGCACGAGCATCCGGGCGAGCGAGAAGGCGTTGCCGCCGGTCTTGGATGATCTGCGACGAGTGCTGATCGCCATCGACGCCCGCAGCACGTCGACGGGATGCCCCATCTGCACGTGGTATTCCGAGGCGGCATGGGCGGCGGAGGTGATGAACGCGGTGTTGAGCGTGCCCCCGAGCTTCTTGGCCGCCTCCTTCGTCGAGTCGAACGGCGCCCGGAGAACTTCGAGCCGGCGTTGCAACGACCGCTCGGTCCACAGCGGCGACTTCGCCCGATCGGTGTCCGAAAGCTGGCTGACGATGCCGCGCAGCGTTTCGGCGGCGGCGTTGCCCGTGGCGGGGATCTGCGTCGGGTTGACCAGCATGTCCTTGATCTGGCCCAGCAGACTGAGTGGCAGTTTCAGGCTGCCGGCGAACAGGTCACGAAACATGTCAGTGGGGTTCGACTCGGGCGCGGGGTCGGCGAGGGCGGCGATGGTGTCGGCGTCGAGTGCCGGCGGCTCGGGGGCATCACGGGCGAAATCGAGGAACTCGAGCGACAGCCGGACCCCGCCCTCGCCATCGGTGATCGTGTGATGGAGCTTTTGGACGAGCGCGCTGCGACCTCTGGGCAGGCCGTCGACCACGTAGAACTGCCACAGCGGCCGGGTGCGGTCGAACGGGTCGTGGGTGATCAGCGTGGCAAGGTCGAGCAGCTGACGCATCGAACCGGGCTTGGGCAGCGCGATGTGACGAACGTGGTAGTTGATGTCGAAGCTGGAATCATCGACCCAGAGTGGGGCGGAGAGATTGGCGGGGGCCGGCTGCACCCGCTGTCGAAGGCGGGGAACCATCTGGATGGCTCGTTCCATGCGTCGTCGTAGCCGGTCGACGTCGGGTCGTTTGTCGAGCAGCGTGACGTTGGCGAACGTCGAGGAGAGGTGAGGGTCCTTCTCCAGGCGCCACATCAACCCTTCGGCATCCGACATGCGCCGGTCGGTTTGGGGCAGCTCAGACATGACGTGCAACCTAATCCGTCGCCGGGAGCGACGCATCTTGAGCCGGTCGAGCCGGCCTCGGCGGATCGACCGTGAAGTAGTCCACGTCGGCGGGTTGCCGACACGACGTCAGTGGCCGACTGCCTTGCCGACTGGTTTGCCGACTGATTTGCCGGCTGATTTGGTGGCAATGATCGTCGTGGCGGCACGGGCGAGCAGCTTGCCGACGATGGCTCCTCCGACGATGTCGGAGGCATGATGAATACGGACATACGGCCTGCTCATGGCCACAATCATCGCGATTGTGTACCACAGCGGAGCTCGGCGACGGTCGAGACGGGTGAGCATTGTCGCCGCGAACATCGCCGAGGATGCATGGCCGCTCGGAAAGCTGGACGTACTTGGCGTGCGGACGTCGAACCGGTCGTCGCCGGCAACGGTGGGGCGTTCGCGGCGGAACAGACGCTTGACGCCCTGGTTGACGATGAGTGACTCGGCACCGATGAGCGCCGAGAGCTGAAGCGCCTCGACAGGTGGTGCCCCGGCCAGGGTGCGGGCGACGCTGACGAGATGCCAGATGAGGCTCATGTCGCCGAGTTGGCTGGCCGTGGTGAATACCCGGTCGGCGACGGGGTTACCGCGGAGGCGCTCGAGCCGGCCGTCGGCCCAATCGTCGAACGCGGCGATCTGCGGCCCGAGTGCGCCGAGCCCGGGCGGGGGCGGGCCACCCGCGACGTCACCCATCGCGTCGCCCACGACATCACCCATGACGGGTCGCAGTGAGCCGCTGAGTCGGGCGGCGCGTGGAGCGCCTCGCCGCACGGTGGCGAGCGACAGTGGAACTGGTGACGGTGCGCGTCGTCGGCATGGAGATCGGGTGGAGCGGGCTAGGCCGCAGCGATTGCGGTCGGCGGTGCGGTCAGGGTGGCGAAGACGCCGGGAGCTTCGACGGCGGCGAGCTCGGGGTTGCCGCCGAACGCCGGGCACCACTGCTGGTACGCGCACGAGTTGCACAACTTGCTCGGGCGGGGGCGGAAGTCATCGGTGGTGCATGCCTTGGCGACGGCCTGCCACACCGCTGTCGTGCGCTGGTGGAGAAACTTGACCGACCGTTCCGTAGGGATTGCCTCGATCGTCTCGCCGGTGCGCAGGTACATCAGCCGGATTCGATCGGGCCGGCGGCCGAGCACCTCCTGGCAGAGGAACGCGTAGAAATTGACCCCGCCGAGCTTCTGCTGTTCGCGGTCGCGCATGGGCGGGCGGCCGGTCTTGTAGTCGTTGACGATCAACTCGCCCTCTGCAGTGAGGTCGAGCCGGTCGATGATGCCCCGCAGCGTCAGATCGCCGACCTTGGCTTCCAGCCGAAGTTCAAGACCGATGTCGTTGACCTGGGTGGGGTCTTCCATTGCCAGATAGTTGCGTGTCAGTGCCGCGGCGTCGGCGAGGAAGGCCTCGGTGGTCGCCTCGGAGAGGTTGAGCCCGATGAACTCGGGGTCGGTGAGGAACTCGGTCGCCGCCCGGTCGAGACAAGTTTGTAGAGCATCGGCAGTACGGGCAGCAGCGGGGCGGCACATCAGCAACTCCAGCGCCCGGTGGACCAGGGAGCCCTTGGTGGCGTGCGGACTCGGTGGCTCGGGAAGTCGTTCGATGGAGGCGAACCGGAATTGCATCGGACAGTTGATGAACGCGTCGACCCGTGACGGCGAAAGGCTGGTGGGAACGACGAGGGCCATACCCACATCGTACGGAATGGGTGCATCACAGTTGCGCCATCCTCGGGCCGGGCCGCGCCGGGCCGGGCCGCGCCGGGCCGCGCCGTGCCGGGCCGGGTGGGGCTGTGGCACGCTCGTCGTTCGTGTTCGCTTCTCAGC
>JANMJD010000271.1:0-12330 GCA_031371195.1 Actinomycetes bacterium
CATGGCGATGGTCAAGGGCTGAGCGATGGATCTGCCGGATCGCACCGAGGATTGGGGGACTGCGCTCGACGACCTCGCCCATCGTCGGGCCGTCTCACGGGCGATGGGCGGCGCCGAGCGGCTGGCGAAACATCATGGTGCGGGAAAGCTCGACGCGCGGGCCCGCGTGGCTCACCTGCTCGATCCGGGGTCGTTCCACGAGCTCGGTACGTTGGTGGGTGGCGAGGAAGCACCGGCAGATGCCGTGGTGATGGGCTCAGGACGTATCGATGGCCGTCCGGTGATGGTCGCCGCCGAGGATTTCACCGTGAAGGCGGGCACGATCAGTCAGGCGGCCAACGCCAAGCGGTATCGAGTGGCCGAGATCGCCGCCGGCGACCGGGTGCCGCTGGTGATGATTCTCGAGGGCGCGGGATTCCGGGCCGACGGGCGTACGCATACCCGGTCACCGACGGATCTACTGGCCCAGTCGCGTTGCTCGGGCCGCGTCCCGCTCGTCACCGCGGTGTTGGGCGCGTCGGCGGGGCATGGGGCATTGGTCGCCCCGATGTCGGACTTCACGGTGATGAGCCGCCACGCATCGATCTTCACGGCCGGCCCACCGGTGGTGTACGAGTCGCTCGGCGAGACGATCACCAAGGAGCAGCTCGGCGGGCCGGATGTGGCCGTGCCGAGCGGGTTGATCCACAACATCGCCGATGACGACGCCACCGCGCTCGACATCGTGCGCGCCTACCTGCGCTACTTCCCATCGTCGGCGTGGTCGTATCCGCCGACGGTCGCCAGCGACGATGAGGGCCTGCGCCGGCTGCCGGAGTTGCTCGGGATCATCCCGCGCAACGGGCGTCGGGTCTACGACATGCACGACGTGATCGATGTCGTCGTCGACGGTGGAACGTCGTTCGAGGTGCAGCCCGACTACGGCCGGTCGATCCTGACGATGTTGTGCCATCTGGGCGGGCATCCCGTAGCGGTCATCGCCAACCAGCCGATGGTGCTGGCCGGCTCGATCGACGCCGACGCGGCCGACAAGGCGGCTCATTTCATCTCGGTCGCCGATTCGTTCCATCTGCCGCTGGTGTTTCTCTCGGACAACCCCGGGGTGATGCCCGGACGGGCGTCGGAGGGACGGGCGATCCTGCGAAGCGGGGCGCGCATGTACGCCGCGCAGACCATGGCGACGTCACCGAAGTTCGAGATCACGTTCCGCAAGGCCTACGGCTTCGGATCGATGGTCATGGGGATGATCGCCTTCGACGGTCAGTCGGGCGTGTTCGCCCTGCCCGGGGCAACGATGGGAGCGATGGGGGCAGCGGCGATGAGCCGCTCGAAAGGGTCGGACGCCGACGAGGCGGCCGAGCTGCGGTCGATCGAACTCGACGCTTCGTACCGGTCGGCGCAGTCGTTCGGCTTCGATGAGATGATCGATCCACGCGACGTCCGCAACGTGCTCCTGCACTCGCTCGAGCGGGCGTTGTACCGCCGTCAGGCGGCGGCCGAACCGGTCGCCCGCATCGGCATAGCGCCGTAGCCGACCCACCGGATCGTGGGCCTCGACGTCGACGAGGCGCTCGGCCCGGGTGTCGGTGCACATGGGTGAAACGGGCGACGCGCCGGTGGACGCGCCGCTCGTGGCGCGCTGACCCGGTGGGCGTTGGCGGGGAGGTACGCGCCGCAGTTCGGCCCATCGACGCATAGAACAAACGTTTCACGAACTCGGCGAGCGTCAGATAGGTGGCGATGAGCAGGAGCAGGATCCCGAAGAACGTCGGCGGTAGCGCGGTGAAACCGAGCGCGAGAACGGCAGGACAGCGCCGATCGCCGCGGTGGCAATGATCGCCGCCAACAGCGAACGGCTCGGCCTGCTCCTGAAGAACGGAACGCGGCGAGTCCGGATGACGAAGATGATCAGGGTCTGGGTGGCGAGGGATTCGACGAACCAGCCGGAGCGGAACTCGTCTCGGCTGGCGTGGAGCACGCCCAGCAGAACACCGAAGGTGGCGAAGTCGAAGATCGAACTGATCGGGCCGAACGTCGCCATGAACCGACGAATGAACGCCACGTTCCATTGTGAGGGTCGGGCGAGCATTTCCTCGTCCACGTGGTCGGTCGGAATCGTCATCTGCCCGACGTCGTAGAGCAGGTTGTTCAACAGCAGCTGCGATGGCAGCATCGGCAGGTACGACAGGAACAGCGAGGCACCGGCGGCCGAGAACATGTTGCCGAAGTTCGACGACGTGGCCATCAGCACGTATTTGATGGTGTTGGCGAAGATGCGTCGTCCCTCGACGATCCCGTCAGCGAGCACTCCGAGGTCCGTGTCCAGCAGCAGGACGTCCGCGGCATCCTTGGCAACATCGGTCGCGGTGTCCACCGAGATGCCGACATCGGCGTGATGCAGGGCAACGGCGTCGTTCACGCCGTCACCGAGCAACGCAATGTCGCCCCCGCGTGTGTGGGCGATCCGCACGATGCGAGCCTTCTGCTCGGGTCCGATCCGAGCGAAGACGCTCGTCGCAGCGACGGCCACTGCGAGCTCGGCATCAGACATGGCGGTGATCTCGGCCCCCGTGAGGACGGTGGTCGTATCGAGACCGAGGTCGCCGCAGACCTTGCGCGCCACGCGCTCGCTGTCACCGGTGATTACCTTGGTGACGACCCCGAGCGACGTCAGGCGGCCAGCGAATCGGCCGCCCCCGTCCTTGGGGCGGTCATCGAACACCAGGAACCCCCCAAAGCCGAGGCCGCGTTCCTCGTGCGCCGTCCCATCGCGCACGACAGTGGCACGATGCCGGATGTGGCTATGGAGCGCCTCGACGGCCTGCTCGGACCGGTACTCGTTGAAGAAGCCCAACCCCACGGACAACCCGACGATGACCGCAATGATCGCCGCGTCGAGCACGTCGCCGGTGAACGCCGACACTCCCGCCGCGCCGATCAACAACACCAACAACGGGTTCTTCAGTTGCCGAACCAGCACCTCCCACGGGCCCGCCCCATGTGAACGCAATGAGTTCGGACCGAACCGCGCCAGCCGATTTTGCCGCGTCGGCTGTCGACAGCCCGTTGCGGCTGCTGGCCAGGCAATCCAGAACCGCTGCGCCACTCAATCCTGCCGCGACGGCGAGATCCAGCCCGGCGGCGCCACCACGCTCGGGCGGTGGCCGGTCCGCTTCGCCTGCGGTCACCGGCTCGCCCCACGATCGCCGTGGCCGATCGGCGCTCGTGTCCTGGCTGTCACGTCACCGATGGTCGAGCAGCGGGTTGAAACAGCTCGGTGAAACCGAGGTGTCTCGTGTAGAAGTCGAGTGATGCGTCGATGTCGTCGACGATGTATCGGACGCTGGCGAGTTCGTTGTCGGGCATGGTCGGTGGTCTCCTTCGTTCATCGCGTGTTGATCAGTGCGATCAGGTAGCCGATTCGTGATTCCAACTCGGCGGCGAGCGCCCGGAACACCGGATGCGTCGCCCGATCGGTGCCGGGAGTGCGGCTTGGGTCCTCGATGCTCCAGTGGATGGCCTGCGCGCCCGTCGGGAACTCCGGGCACACCTCGCGGACTCGGTCGCAGAGTGTGACCACGAAGTCGAAGTGCTGGTCCTCGAATTGTGTGAGCGGCTTGGACCGGCGGTTGCTGATGTCGATGCCGTGTTCGGCGAGAACCTTGATCGCGTTCGGATGGATTGGCTTGGAGTGGCTGCCGCCGCTGACGACCTCGACCCGGTCACCGGCGAGGTGCTGGAGCAATGCCTCGGCGATCTGTGACCTGGCCCCGTTGCCCGTGCAGGCGAAGAGCACGCGTGCTTGGTCGGTTCGATCGCTCAGATGTGGCGTACCCGAATCGACTCGCAATGCGAGCCCCGGATGGAGCGATGTACCGGTCGCCGACAGGGCGTCACCGCACCGGGCCAGGTCGACGCGGTAATAGCTGGCCCGTCCGTCGTAGGCGCTTCGACGGGACGACACGAGGCCACCGTCGCGAAGTCGACCGAGATGGTATGACACCAAGGCCTGCGGCTGGTCGAGCAGGTGCGAGAGCTCGTTGACCAGACGGTCACTGCGCGCCAGTTCCGTCAACAGGCCCCATCGACAGCTTTGATATATCAACGGCAGACTGCGGCGCGCGGCATGCGGTGAAGGTCGACGCGAACCGGGGAGGGTGGCCCCGTGTCGGAGGGTTCTCAGCTGGTTGCGAGTACGGTTGAGCCCAACCAGTCGGTCCTGCCGAGTGGTGTGGGCTCTGGACCGCTCCCGAACCGGTAGCCCATTTGGAGACGAATCCATCATGACCACGCTCGCCAGATCGTCACGCGTGGCCGATCGCCAGGTCGTGTGGTTCGGTCTCGTTGCAGTCGCCCTGACCTGGGCGGCATGGCTACCGCTGGCGGCGACCAGCACAGGGTGGGCCGACATCCATGCCAGCCCGTACCTCCACTTTGTCGGCGGACTCGGCCCGGCGCTCGCCGGCATCATCATGACGTTCGCATACGATGGACGCCCCGGTGTGCGAATGCTGTGGCAGCGCGTCACCACCGGTCCCTTTCGCTGGCTGACCTTCGCAATCCTTGCGCCGGCGACCGCGTACCTGGTGGCGATCGGCATCGCGTCGGCGTTCGGTGTGCGTGTCGAGTTGGGCCGCACCGGGGCGAGCGAGGAGTTCTCCTCGATACCCGTTGCGGCCTACTGGGCCGCCAACCTGGTGTTCTACGGCTTCGGCGAGGAAATCGGATGGCGCGGCTTTGCCCTCCCGCGTTTGCAACGATGTCGGTCGGCGCTGGCGGCGTCGATGTGGTTGTCCGTCGTCTGGGGATTGTGGCACATCCCCCTCTTCTTCTTCAGTGCCGGGCTCGGCACGATGCCCACGATCGGGCTGATCGGTTGGGCTGCGAGCATCGTCACCGGCTCCGTTCTGTGCACCTGGTTGTTCAACTCCACCAGGGGTAGCATCGCCGTGCTCGCCGTCTTCCACGCAGCCTTGGATATCTTCATCGGGTCACCGACCGGGGGTGACGTCGTCGCCAACGTGATGGGTGCGTTCGTCGTCATCGGCGCGCTGACACTTCCGAGACGGCTTGGGCGTGAGGACCTGTCGAGATCGCCGAAGGTCACGGCGACCGTCGCGGAAACCACACCGATTCCGCTCCGGTCGTGATCCTGCGAGACATCGCACTGCACTACTGAATGGTGGCGTTGAGCGTGCGCCGCACCGTCACTCGATCCACGGTCTTGGCCGCACGTTGCAGCCAGTCGAGCGCTGTGCGGCCCTCGTCGTCGGGGGTCATCCCGCCCGGCGCCGTACTCGAGCAACACTCGTATCGTGCCCAGGAATCCGGCGCGCGCGGCATAGTGCAGCGCAGTGGCGCCGGCCCGGCGATCGCCGACACGAGCACCGTGTTCGAGCAGCGCGCGTACATATTCCGGGTCGTCCCTGCGTCCCTGGTTGCCGGTACAACTGGCGCCGATCCAGCGCGCCTCCGCATCGGCTGCGCTCGCGCCCGCGGCGGCGAGCAGCGGCGCGATCTCGGGATGCAGTACCCAGCGACCCGGGCCTACCCCGGCTTGTCCACGTCGACACCTTCGCCCAGCAGCAGCTCGGCAACATCGACCTTGCCGGCTATCGCCGCGGTGTGCAGCACCATCGCCGCCTTACTGGCGGGCCGCAGTGCCTCGGGTCGTTCGGCGAGCCAGCTTCGCAGCCGGGCCGTTTCGCCGCGCCGGGCCAGCATCGCGGCTTCGATTGCCGGGTGCCGGCGCCCACAGTGCACGTCGCCCGGAAGGATCGGCTCGGTGGCCCGGCTGCCCTGCGCCGCCAGCGCGTACGACAACGTCTCCGCACTCCGCCATATCTGCTCCCGATCGGCTCCACCGATCGGCGCAACAGCGAACGCGCCGTGCAGGTGCTCGAGCCAACGCCCGGCCAGCGGGAGGGTGATGCCGAGGTTCTCATGCCGGTGCACCAGCCCGGCGTAGGCGCTGTCGCCGTACAGTGCTGGTCCGCCCAGCCACTCGGCGAAGAATCGCTTCTGGTTGGAGCGCTCGCGCTCGAGATCACGTCCGAACAGCGGTCGCAGTACCTCGTCGCCCTCGAAAGCGTCGTAGAGCGCTTCGACCAACACGTCGACAGTCCGCTGGCCGCCGATTCGCGCGAACAACCCGCCGGCAGCGGTCGTGGCCAACAGAGCCGCTGGATCGAGGAAGCCTCGGTGTGCGAGCGACGCAGCGATCACGCGTCGAGCGTACGCCAGACCGTGCCCCGGGTCGGCCGGCGCGCATTCTCACGGTGACATCGAGGCGTCGCGGGGTGTGCGTCCACGGCAGGCGATCGCGGTCGAGCGGTCGAACACGCCGGCGATCGGTCGTCTTCGAAGGGGCACACGCCGGATTGATCCGCGTCCTCGCCGAACGTGGGATCGCCATCGTCGTCGTCACCTACAACCCGCCGTTGTGTTTCGAGGTCGCCGACCGCATCGTCGTGCTCAACCTTGGTCGTAAGGTGGCCGACATCGAGAGCCGGCATGCGACACTGCGTACGGCATCGGCCCGGAAGGATTCATCATGCAGTTCTCGTTGCTCAACGGCGTTCGCAACCTGCCGTCAGCGGCCTATGACCTCCAGGAGGTCTACGCCGACTACATCAGCGATGCCGTGCTGGCCGAGGAGTTGGGCTTCATCCGTTCCTGGTACGGCGAGCACCATTTCCGCGAATGCCAGTGGACCGGATCGCCGATCCAGGTCTGCACGTCGGTGGCCGCCCGCACCGAGAAGATCCGGGTCGGCACCGCGGTCGCGTTGATGCCGTTCCACGATCCGCGGCGTTTGGCCGAGGATGTGGCGATCTGCGACATCCTCTCCGGCGGTCGCTTCGATTTCGGCATCGGTCCCGGCTCGCAGTGGGAGGAATTCGTCACCTTCGGCGTCGACGCCCGCGAGATGGTCGGGCGTACCTGGGAATCACTCGACTGGATCATCGAGGCCTTTGCCTCGAACGGGCAGTTCAGTCACTCGGGCAAGTACTTCGAGATCCCCGAGATGACCTTCACCACCAAGCCCGTGCAGTCCCCGGTACCGATCTGGTACGGGGGTATGGGGCCGCAGAACCAGCGTCGGGCGGCCGAGCGGGGGATGGGGTTCATCGGGCCGTTCAACCCCGGCTACGACGCACAGTTGGCCGCCGCCGGCCGCAACCCCGCCGACTACCCCGTGGCGTCGATGCAGATGGTCCACGTCTGCGATTCGTCCGATGAGGGATGGGCGGCCGCCGGCGACGCCCTGGCCTACTTCGTCAACTTCTACGAGCAGCGCAAAGACCTGCAGGGCGTACCGGCCGATCCGGCCAAGCGGGTGACGGCCGACATGATCCGTTCCGGCAATGCCGGGTTCTGGAGTGCGGCGGTCGGCACTCCCGACGATGTCATCCGCGCCCTGACGCCATTCGCGACCGGAGCACTCGGACGGATCACCGAGTTCGCCGTTGCCTTCCGTCACCCCGGGATGCGCACCCCCGAAGTCCACCGCTCGATGCGGCTCTTCGCCGATCATGTGTTGCCGGCGCTGCAGGACATCGCCGGGCCGTAGCGAACGGCAGCCCGGCTTGCCGGGGTGTCAGCCTGGCGCGCCGTGTGAGGAGGAACTCGCGGATGTCGTCCTTGCCGTCCATTGCGTCAACGTTACGGGCCGGGTGGTGTCCGTGGGAGTCCCTGGCGGTACCCGTATCGTCGCGGTCTCCCTCACTGCGAGTATCGGTGGTTGAGTGGCGCGCACGGTCAACTCACACCAACCCGAAGGAGACAGCGACCATGGAACATCGCACACTGGGCAATGCCGGACTCGAGGTGTCGGCCATCGGGCTGGGCTGCATGACGATGACGGGCGGCTACAGCGGCCGGCCCGACCGTGACGAGATGATCACACTGATTCGGTCCGCGGTGGACCGCGGCGTCACGTTCTTCGACACCGCCGAGGTGTATGGCCCGTTCATCAACGAACAACTCGTCGGCGAAGCCCTCGCGCCGTTCCGCGGCGAGGTGGTGATCGCCACCAAGTTCGGTTTCGCGTTCGACGAGACCGGTAACCAGACCGGATTGTCGAGCCGCCCGGAGCACATCAAGCAGGTCGCCGAGGCCTCGCTCCGTCGACTGCAGGTGGACGCGCTCGACCTCTTCTACCAACACCGCGTCAACCCCGACGTCCCCATCGAGGACGTCGCCGGAGCGGTGAAGGAACTCATCGAGGCCGGCAAGGTGAGGCACTTCGGCATGTCCGAGGCCGCGGCGTCAACGATCCGCCGGGCGAACGCCGTCCAGCCCGTGACCGCCGTTCAGAGCGAGTACTCGCTGTGGTGGCGTCGCCCCGAACAAGAGGTCCTTGCCACCTGTGGAGAACTCGGCATCGGCTTCGTGCCGTACAGCCCGCTCGGCAAAGGGTTCCTCACCGGCACTATCGACGCGCAGACCACTTTTGAGCAAGGCAACGACATCCGAGCCACCATTCCCCGCTTCGAGCCCGACGCACTCCGCCACAACCAAGCGGTGGTCGACCTGCTGTCTGCCGTCGCCGCACGCAAGGGCGCAACCCCCGGGCAGATCGCACTGGCGTGGTTGCTCGCCCAGCACCCGTGGATCGTGCCGATCCCCGGAACCCGCAAGCTCCACCGACTCGACGAGAACGTCCGCGCTGCCGATGTCCAACTCTCTGCCGACGACCTTGCCGAGATCAACGCGGCCGCCGCCCACATCGACGTACAGGGTGGCCGCTACGCCGAGGCACAGGAAGGAATGACCAACCGGTAACAGCTGGTGCGGCGATGTCGATGTATCTGGCAGACTTTTGGTGGCTCGATTATCAGTGATGCTCGGATGGAGAAGGAGGTCATGATGCACGGAGTCCTCCGGCGCTGTGTTGCCGTGGCGACCCTGATCGTCGTGACGTTCGGCTGCACGAGCGGGTCCGGCGAGCAGACGGCTGGGCCCGCCGGTTCGACCGACAACGGAACTGCAGGGTCCCCGTCGAACGCATCGTCGGATACCGGTGTGCCCGAGACGGACCGCCCCGCGACCGATCCGGCGCCGACCGATCCGGCGGCGACCGATCCACCCGAGACCGATCCGTCGACGACGATCCCGATCGTGACGAGCGAGGTGTCCGGCGCGGCGTCGGCAGGCAACTCCGGTGGAGTCGGCGAGGACAATACCGACAGCTACAGCGAGGTGATCCGCAACGAGGATGGGACGTGCAGCGGATGGGCGGGCCGAGGGGTACCCGAGCCGTGGACAGACGGGCTCGTCTCGGGGGCGCCGTTCGTCATCCTGGCACGTGACAGCGACGGGGTCCTCGGTCAGGGCACGCTCGGGACGAGTTCGTTCACGAACGTCGGTGTCGACCGGGACCAGTGGGTCTGCGACTTCCCGTTCAACGCCACGATCGTCGGTGAGCCCGATGTGTTCCGGATCAAGGTCGCCGATCTCGATCCGTGGGTGGTGCGTCACGACCCGACCCGACCGGGCCGGTTCGTCGCCTCGGTCGACACGGTGGCGTCGATCGAGTTCTTCAGCCAGTGCACCGACGATGCCGTGAACGAGGTCTTCGAGTGGCAAGCCGTCGGCTCGTATTGGTCGGACGGCCTGCAGAACGTGTGCTCCAACGGCTTGAAGGTGGCCGACATCGAGCGTCCCTGCCGTGGGCCCCACGAGGGCAGCGACTACGTGACAAAGGTCGTCAGCGCCGACGACCCGAGCGTGGTGTACGAGGATGCCACCGGTTTGCAGGTCGATGTGTCGACGTTGCCACCCGGGGCACCGGTCATCGTCCAGATCGCGACGGGCCGACCATGTGGATAGCCCCGGCGGATAGCCCATACACAGCGCACTCACGCACAGGGCGGATCGAAGCGGTACCTGGTGAGGGCTCCGTCGGCAAACGAGCGCCATTCGTCAAGAGTCACTGATCGCCCGACCATCTGACACACCTCGCGTGCCGGATTCTGATCGATCTGCCAGCGGAACGAGCGGCCCGATCCGTCGGTCCCCTCGACCGCTGTGCCGGCTCCGACCAACTTGACCACTTCGCCTTCCAAACCGGTGAAGGCGCGGCCGACCCGCCGCCGCGAAGTCGTCTCCCACAACTGCAATGTCACCGGCCCGTCGCGCGTGTCGCGGCCGGCGACGATGACCGCTGTGGCCTGGTCGTCGAGCACGGCCACGGCGGCAACGTCGACGTAGTCGATGGTGAACGTCGTCGGTTCCTGTTCGGTGAGCCGCCAGATCAGCACCCGGGCCTTGGTCGAACTGGTCTCGGGGAACCGTGTGCCCGCGACCACCACACCACCGCGGATGGCGACCGCCGAGACATCGACCTCCTCGCCACCGACGCGAACGTCGATGCCGTTGCCGACTCGAAACGTTCCCTTCGAACGGGCGTAGTAATCGACGATGCCGGGCGCTCGGCCGACCACCACGTTGCCGTCGTCGTCGACGGCAACGGACCTCACCGTCGCGGGATCGAGGTCGAGTCGGCCGACTGAGACCGGCGGACCCGGTGCTGCGGCGGCACAGACGGCAAGGACCGCGTCCGTCATCGTGAAGCCGACGACGAAGTTGCCTGCTGGACTCGCTGCATGGAGGTCGTCGCCGACGCCGCTGCGGCAACGGGCGTCGAGGGTCGATGCGTCTGCGCCGACGGCCGGATCCGCTACCTGCGTGAGCGCTTGTCGAGTCGAATCGTCCACGATCGGCTCGACGCTCCAGATCGCGACCGTCGTGCCCCAGCCGCCGCTCGCAATGCGTGAGCCGTCACGCGAGATCGCCACCGCCTGGGCACCGAGTTCGTCGACGAGCCGGATCTGGGTTTCGGCGACCGGGTCGATCACATCGAGCGAGACCCCGGCTGCGACCAGCCGGCAACGGGGTTGGGCATCGCACGGGCCGCTCCAGGCAACTGCATTGGCTACCTGAGGTGTGGCGACGACGCGTTGGCCCGACTGCAGATCCCACACCGACAGTCGACTGCCTCCGAGAGCGACGAACCGTCCGGACGGATCCACTTCGGCAACGGATGCGCCACCGCCCTCGGCGAGTTGGACCCGTTCGGACCCGAATTCCACCAGTGCGGTGCCGGCGCTCCCGACGACGACCACCCGGTGGCCGTCCGGCGCCAGGGCGAGCCAACGCGGAATCCCGACGTCGGACGGCAACGTGACAGCCTCGTCCGGCGTGAGCTGGTCGTTCCGTCGGGCCCAGCGGAGCACGCGGCTATCGGTCGTGGCCTCCACCACCGCGGTCTCGTCGGTCGTTCCGGCAGCAATCAGTATCGCCGGTGGCACGGTGGCGGCAGTCGCCTCCACGGCGCCGGTGGCGAGATCGACGGTGCGAAGTTCGCCGTCGACGAGCGCCACCGCCCGCGAGTGCCCGACGTCGGCCAAGGCGCCCGACTGGGCATCGACGGTGAGCAGCGGTTCGGTCCCGATCGCCGCCACGAGTGAGAGGGTTCCCGGCGATGCCCCCGGTGGGGTCGACATCCACGCGACTCCCGACCATCGGTCGAGATCGACGACGGAGCCGGCGATCGTGGCGAAGTCACCGGTGCCCTTGTCGCGAGCCGCCGGGGCTCCGTCGGCGCCGACGATCAGGCGGCTTGCGTCGGCGCTGACGTCGAGTCGGCTCCCGGTCGCCGACGGCAGTTGTTCGAGCCGAGCCGACGAAGATCCCTCGTCCCAGGTGGCGATGGCTTTCGACGCTCCCTCACCGGCAACGGTCGCGTACACGGTCGTAGCGTCAGCGGAGAACGCAAGGCTCTGCACGTTGGTGTATCCCTCCGAACCCTCGAGCGCCCCGCCGACGTGAAGGATCGACTGCAGTTGCGAGTACCGACCGATCAGCACCTGGGTCGGCTGGAACCTCTCGCGGCCGGTGCCGGCAAGGTTTCCGCTCGCCAGCGACATCAGGAACGCCCGATCGAGTTGTCCGGCCGGAAGGTCGATCGATGCCAATCCGACCTGACGCGCCACGGCCTCACGTGTTCGGCGATCGGCTCGGTGGGCATTCGACACCGCCACGACCGCCGCCGCACCGGCGACAATGGTCAGCGCGGCCAGCGCAGCAACCGCGCCGCGCGCGAGCCGTCGTGCCCGTCGATGCAGGCGGATGTCCTCGCCCTCCAACTCCTCGGGTGGTTTGCCGTGGATGGGCGACGCCATGCGCAGGACAGCGGCTCGGAATTCGGTATGCCGCAACCCGAGTTCGGCCGCATCGCGCGCCCAGACAAGGTCGATATAGAGCGGTATACCGACGAATCGCCCGCGCAGTGCATCGGGAATGGCGGTCGATTCGCTGGTGAAG
>JANMJD010000341.1:0-13574 GCA_031371195.1 Actinomycetes bacterium
CGCCGACGAGATCGCTCATCCCCGTACCGACAACGTGGCCGCCGGGTTGCGAGTCGTCGCCCGGGGTCTGGAGCGGTTGCGGGCCGGCGCCACCGGTGAGCCGCTGGTGGGTGCACGGCTGCGCCTCGCCCTGCCCGTCGAACGCCCGTCGGTCGCCGAACCAGGCATCGTGGGCGATCGGAGCGGTGCGGTCGCCGACCCCGGCGCGCCCGACGACAGCCGGTTGTTCGGCGGTGACGACACAACGGTCTGGCCACTGTCGATCGAGGTGGTCGATCGCGACGATCCGAGCCGGTGGTGCACGGCCCAGGACGTGTGGGATCAGACACCGCTGGCGCTGGATCTGGCCGGTCAACCGAAGTTCTTCGGGGTGCTCGCGGACGCCGTGCTCGAGGCACGAAACCGCCTGCTGGCCATCGAAGACGTCCGTTCGGCCGTCGCCGCCTTCCGTACGGCCCAACCATCGGCCATCGATGTGGACATCGACGGCGCCGCCGCCGTGCTCGAAGCGGTCGAGGCGCTGGAGGCAGCCAACATCCCGCTGCTCGCCCCCGGGCAACTGGCGGCGACCCGGGCCTCGGTGCGCGGATCGGCGGTCCCGGTGGCCGAGCCTGACGGTCGCTTGGGTCGTAACGCGCTCGTCGACTGGGCGGTCGTCGTCGACGGGACCGAGGTCGACGAGGCGGTGCTCGAGCGGGCGGCCACGACCGGCGCGTCGCTGATCCATGCCGACGGTCGATGGGTAAGGATCGACCGGGCGGCGGCCCGCCGAGCCCTGGCGTCGATGCGCGACCATCGCAGCCGCCATTCGAGCGTCGACCCGGCCGCGCTCCTCCGGTTGGCGGCGGAGTTGGCCTCCGAGGCGGGCGTTGCCGAAAGTTTGACCGGCGACGACAGCCCGCTGCGCGCCGTCGGGTGGCTCGACGACTTACTGGCCGGGCTGCCCGATGATCGCCTGGCCGAGGGCGAGGTCCCGGCGGGTTTTCACGGCGAACTGCGCCACTACCAGCGACGCGGTCTTGGCTGGCTGCAATTCCTCGAACGGCTCGGCATGGGCGGATGTCTCGCCGACGACATGGGCCTGGGCAAGACGCCGACCACGCTGGCGCACCTGGCCGGCCGCGTCGGACCCCATCTGGTGCTCTGTCCGCTCAGCGTGGTGCGCAACTGGCAGTCGGAGGCGGCCCGCTTCGCGCCGTTCGCCCGGGTGCACGTCCACCACGGCACCGATCGCTCGCGCGGCGCGGCCCTGAGCGCGCGGATCGCCGAGGCCAACATCGTCATCACCACCTATGGCCTGGCCGTGCGCGACATTCCCGATCTGGTGACGACACGCTGGGCGACGTTGGTGCTCGACGAGGCCCAGGCGGTGAAGAACGCCCATACCCATGCGGCACGGATGGTCCGCAAGCTCGACGCCGCCCAGAAGGTGGCGCTGACGGGCACTCCGGTCGAGAACCGGTTGGGTGAGCTGTGGGCGATCCTCGATGTCGTCAACCCCGGTCTGCTGGGTAGCGAGCGGGCATTCCATGAGCGCTGGACCGTGCCGATCGAACGTCACGGCGACGAGGAGGTCGCCGCCGCGTTGCGCCGGCTCACCGGGCCGTTCGTGCTGCGTCGCACCAAGGCCGACCGCTCGCTGGTCCCCGATCTCCCCGACAAGGTCGAGCAGATCGCCTGGGCGTCGCTCACGCGGGAGCAGGCGGCGATGTACCAAGCGGTCGTCGATCGGCTGCTGCAGGATGCCGAGGCGACCGACGGGATGAAGCGCCGCGGCCTGGTGCTCGCCGCGCTCACCCGGCTCAAGCAGATCTGCAACCATCCGGCGCAGGCGGCGAGCGACGGCTCGAAGCTGGCCGGCCGCTCGGGCAAGCTGACCCGGTTCGACGAGTTGCTCACCGACCTGCTCGATGCCGAGGAGCGGGCGCTGGTCTTCACCCAGTACCGCGAGATGGGCGAACTGCTGCAACGCCACATCGCCGACCGTTTCGACCTGGCCGCCCCGTTCCTGCACGGCGGGGTGACCAAGGCCCGGCGCGACAAGATGGTCGACCATTTCCAGGCCGGCCTCGGTGCCCCGATCCTGCTCGTGTCGCTCAAGGCGGGGGGGACCGGCTTGAACCTGACGAGTGCTTCGCGGGTCATCCACTACGACCGGTGGTGGAACCCGGCTGTCGAGGATCAAGCCACCGACCGGGCGTGGCGCATCGGGCAGAAGAACGCCGTCTTCGTGCACAAGATGGTCTGCCAGGGCACCATCGAGGAACGGATCTCGGAGTTGATCGACGACAAACGGCGCCTCGCGGGAATGGTGATCGGTGCCGGGGCGGGCGAGGCGTGGCTGTCGGAACTGTCGACGTCCGATCTGCGCGACCTCGTGGTCCTCGGTCACGACGCGGTGGCCCGCTGATGGCAACAGACTCGACGGTGACCACTGATGGCTGAGGGCGCGCTGCTCAAGGCGATGCTGTCGGCGGCGATGGCGGCGCGATCCGACCCCGGGCGATTCGGGCGGGGCAAGGCGTACATCCGCGACGGATCGGTCACCTCACTCGAGGTGGGTGTCGGTGTGCTGTCGGGCCACGTCGCCGGGTCGCGCCGCATGCCCTACGAGGTGGAGGTGCGCGTCCCCACCCTCGGGGCGCGGGCGTTCGAGATGCTCGAAGACGGTACGAAGGGCCTGAAGGACCTGGTGCCCGGTGCCCGCGAGATCCGCTGCTCGTGCTCGTGCCCGGATGACGTCAACACGTGCAAGCATGCCGTGGCCGTGGTACTGGCATTTGCCGAGCAGCTCACCGTGCGACCCGAACTGCTCGTCGATTGGCGCGGCGGCGACACCGACACGACCGAGCCCGAGGAACGGTCGCGCTTCGAGGCGCCGGCGCGGACCACGCGGCCGATCGACCACCGCCGCGATCTGGAAGCGGCCCGTCGCGCCCGTCGCACCGATCCGCCGCCACCGCCGCCGCTCGATCCACGGGTCGCCGCCTTCCTGGGTTTCGACCTCGACCGGCCGGTCGGGGCCGAGCCGCCCGCCCGTGCCGGCCTGCTCGCGCTCGCCGATCTGCCGATCATTGCCGTGTCCTTCGGTGATGTCGACGTCAGCGGCGTGATCGAGGACGCTCTGTATGTGCTGCGTACGACCCTGCCCGACTGAGCTACGAGTCGTACGCTGGGGCGATGTTGGACGTGCCGATCCCTGCTCCGCTGCCATTCCGCCCCTTCGACGCCGATAACCACTACTACGAGGCGACCGACGCGTTCACCCGTCATATCCCCAAGGACATGGCGCGTCGGTGCATGCAGTGGGCCGAACTCAACGGCAAACAGCGCCTGCTCGTCGGCGGGAAGGTGAACAGCTTCATCCCCAACCCGACGTTCGATCCCGTCTCCAAGCCAGGTGCGCTCGATGCGTACTTCCGGGGCAGGATCTCGGGCAACGACATCAGGGTGTTGTTCGGTGAGCTCGATCCGATCGCGGCCGAGTACCGCGACCGCGATGCCCGCATCGCACTGATGGACCGCCAGAACCTCGACGGCGCGTTCTTCTTCCCCACCCTTGGAGTGGGCATGGAGGAATCGCTGCGCGACGACCTGCCGGCGGCGCTGGCGGCCTTTCGGGCATTCAACCGCTGGATGGACGACGATTGGGGATTCGCCTACCAGAGTCGAATTTTCGCCGCCCCGTACATCACCCTGTCCGATCCCGACTGGGCCATCGCCGAATTGGAGTGGGCCATCGGGCGCGGGGCCCGTGTGGTGGTCATGCGGTCGGCGCCGGTGTCTCTGGGCGACGGGCGGACCCGCTCGCCGGGCGACCCGATCAACGACGGGTTCTGGTCGCGGTGTGCCGAGGCCGGGGTGGTCGTGGCGATCCATTCGGGCGACTCGGGCTACGGCCGCTACATCGACGACTGGGAATCGCAGGGTGACATGAAGGCGTTCGCCTTCTCGCCGTTACGGGGGATGACCAGCGACCGAGCCCCGTTCGACATGTTCGCCGTCCTGACCTGTCATGGGGTCTTCGCCCGGCACCCGGGCTTGCGGATGGCCTCGATCGAGGCCGGGAGCGATTGGGTGCCAGGCCTGTTCAAGAAGCTCAAGAAGGTCTATGCCCAGAACCCGACAGCCTTCCAGGGCGACCCGTTGGAGCAGCTGCGCGCCGGGCTTTGGGTGGCGCCGTTCTACGAGGACGACATCAGAGCGCTGGTGGCCACGATCGGCATCGACCACGTCCTGTTCGGCTCCGATTTCCCCCACGCCGAAGGGCTCGCCGATCCGGCCAGCTTCGTCGATGACCTGCATGGCTTCACCGATGACGAGATCCGACGGGTGATGCGCGATAACGCCCGCCAGTTGATCGGCCTGACCTGACCTCGCCGGCCAATGGCCCGCCGAGTCAATGACTTGCGGGTCTGTGACCCGGCGTGCTCGCTTCCTGTCTGGGCATACGAGCACGTCAAGGGCAACTACGAGGCCGGCCCTCTCGACCGGGTGTACGGCGAAAAGTGGGATTCGACGAGCACGGTCTCACGCGTCTGGCATGCGGTGAACGGATCGGTCGGCCCGGCGCCGCTGCTTGCCTCGGGGGCCCTCGGTCTGATCGGCCTGCTCGTGTTCCTGTCGACGATGGATCATCCGGTGCTCGATTCTCCGGTGCTCGGTTCTCCGGTGATCGATAGTCCGGTGCTCGATTCGCCGGTGCTCGATTCGCCGGTCGCCGTCGGCGAGGTGTGACCATCGCCGCCGGACGGAGCCGACGAGGTCAGACGTAGAGCTTGACCAACTCGGTGCCCATCCGGGCGAGGTGATCGCGGATCTCGATCGGTTCGAGTACCTCGATGCCCGCGCCGAATCCGGCCACGTCGCCGGCGATTCCCCAGAAATGTCGGCCGCGGATCTCGACCTCGACGCGCCCATCAGCGTGGGAATGGCCAATGCGAATCCGTCCACCAAGCATGCCACGGACCATCGGAAGGACCGTCGGAGCAACGAGCGCCCGCGCTCGTACCGGGGTGCGCAACTCCTCGACCCGGTCGGCGACGGCCCGCCAGGTATCGGCCAGATCGAAGTCCGCCGGGCGCCGGACGATCACCCCGGTCGGTTCGATCGATTCGATCCGATCGACCCGAAAGGTCCGCTGACCGCGTTCGGTCTCGGCGATGAGGTACCACGAGGCCCCCTTGGCGGCGAGGCCGAGCGGAGCGACGACACGTTCAGACGCGGTCCTGTCGCGGGCGATGTAGCCGATACGTAGTTGGGTCCCGGCGATCACCGCCTGCTGCACAGCGTCGAGATGCTGGGGCGCGGCCCGACCCGGTGACCGGTTGTCCCACCCCCGCGGGTCGATGACGACGGCCTGGGCCGCGGTCTCGGCCTCGGCCCGCCATCGTTCCGGCAGGGCGCGGACCAGTTTGCGCAGCGCGGCGCGTAGCTCGGGGGTCGCCGACGAGGATGTCATCGGCGACGATGCACCAGCCACCAGGAACAGGGCGCGCATCTCCGGGGCGCTCAGTCCGCTGAGGTCGGTCTTGCCGCCGCCGGCGAGTCGCCATCCTCCGTGGCGGCCCTGCACCGAATAGACCGGGAGGCCGGCCACACCGAGTGCATCGAGGTCGCGCCGGGCCGTTCGCTCCGAAATCTCCAATTCGACGGCGACCTCGGCGGCCGTCACCTGGACTCGCTGTTGGAGCATCAGCAGGATGGCCACCAGGCGATCGGCACGCATATGTGCAGTATCTCTACAAACCGGTCATCACGTGTCCTGTTTCCGCAGGATTATACGTCCATGACCAATCACACCACCACCACCATCCGTACTCCGCTCTCGGATGACGATCCTCGAACGGTGTTCGCCCGCTCGGTGATCACGGCCGGGGCGACCATCGCGGCCGTTTGTCCCGATCAGCTCGGCAGCCCGACTCCGTGCGGGGAGTTCGACACCCGTACCTTGCTCGGGCATCTCGTCTCGGTACTGCACCGGGTGGCTGCCATCGGCCGGCAGGAGGATCCCTTCTCGGTCGACGAGGTGACCACCGACGTTACCGATGACGGCTGGCATGCGGCGTGGCTCGATGCGGCCCACGACGTGCAGACCGCCTGGACCGACGACGCCACCCTTGCTCGGATGGTCCACCTTCCGTGGGCGACGCTGCCGGGCGGGCCGACGCTGGCGATGTACACCAGCGAGATCACGGTGCACACCTGGGATCTTGCCCAGGCCACCGGCCAGCGTCCCGTGTGGAACGATCAGGCGGTGACGGTCTCCATCGAGGCGATGCGCCAGGGACTCCCCGCCGGCGATCGGCAGGCGGTGCTCGACGCGGCTCGGGCAAACATGCCTGCGGGGATGGAGGACTTTCCGTCGCCGTTCGCCAACGCCGTCGAGGTTCCGCCCGACTCGGCAGGAATCGACCGCCTCGTCGCCTGGACCGGGAGAAATCCGGCTTGGTCACCTCAAATCTCGCGATGAGGGCTCATGTGAGTGCCTGAGGTGAGATGTCGGAAAATCTGGCGCTCGTCGGTAAACACCCAAACCTCCGCACACATCGCAACGTGTCTTGTGTTGTCACCCTCCAGTGACTCCGAAGCGGGCGCGGACGAGTTGTTCGGAGAACCATGAAACACGAGCGTAAGGTCAGTGCAATCTGGGCATCGGGAGCGCTTCTGCTCACCGCCTTGATGTCGCTTCCGATGGCGTTGGTACTCACGGCCACCGGACTCGGAGGGCCCGCCGGCAACGGCAGGTGACAGCCATCAATCGGTGGTGGGAAGAGTGGCGCCGGTCGGGTACGAGCCGACCTTGAGCGCCCGCTACGGCCCGGTTCCTCGGCGGAGGGACCGGGCCGTGCGCATTTTCAGCCGGTGGTTGGCCGGCCGGTGTGGATCAGACGATGTTGGCCGGCCGGGTGTTGATCAGGCGTCGTACAGCCGGGCGCGGCCCAGGCGCTCGAGGCAGACCTCGGTGCTCCACGGGAGCATCGTCGAGCCGAGACGAGCGTCGCGATACATGCGTTCGAGCGGTAACGACTTGAGCATCGATTGGCCGCCGCACACCCGGATCGCCGTGCTGGCGACCTCGGCGGCATGTTCCATCACTGTCGCCGCCGCAGCCCAGGCAGTGATCAACTGAGCCTCGGTCGGATCGAGCGTGGCCTCGTCGACCGCCCGATACAGCAGAGCCCGGGCCTGCTCGTGGCGGATCTGCATCTGGGCCCAGCCGTGCTGCTTGATCGGATGGTCGCGGCGGGCACCGGCACCCTGGCCGGGGAGTTCGCCGCGCAGATAGGCCGCGGTGGTGTCGAGAATCCCGCCGGTGAGTCCCAGGTAGGTCGGGCACAGTGAGAGAAACAGCCACGGGTACCGGTTGGCCGCCTCGTCGTACGACCCCGGCGGCATCCACTCGTTGGTCGCGGGCACGAAGGCGTCGTCCATCAACAGCGTGCGCGAGACGGTGCCGCGCATGCCCAGCGGATCCCACTCCCCGACGATCGTCACGCCTTCGGCATCGGCGGGCACGCCCAGCAGCCGGATGAAGTCCTCGCCGGCGACCTGGCAGGTCACGTTGTAGAAGTCGGCTGCGCCGGACAACGAGGCGAAGATCTTGCGGCCCGTCACGTTCCAGCCGCCGTCGACGGGGACGGCCCGGGTGGCCACGCCGGTAGTCGCGCCGGGGGAGAGCCCTTCGGAGAACGGCTGGCTGTGGATGTTTCCGTGCTCGACGACGCCGCGGAACATGGCCGTACGGATCTCTTCGTGCCGGTCGCGGTCCGACGGTGCCAGACCGAGCAGGTCGGCCACCGGGCCGCACCACAACATGGTGGCGTTGTGCATGTTGAATGTCAGCCCGGTCGCCCCGCAGTGCCGGCCGATCTCCTCGCTGACCCGTACGTAGTCGGCGAACGAGGCTCCGCCACCACCGTGCTCGGCCGGCACGCAGGCGGCCAGCAGACCGTTGGCGCGGAAATCGGCGAAGTTCTCGTGGGGGAAGCTGGCCTCGAGGTCGTAGCGGACTGCCCGCTGTTCGATCGTCGGCCCCATCTCGCGAACCTGGGCGACGAGAGCGTCGCGTCGGCTCGTGGTGGACTCGGCGGCTACTGCTGTGGTCACCTGGTGGATGCTGTCAGATCAGGCGACGGGCCGGCGCGTCCGGCCACGCCGGCGCCGCCGCCTCCACGCCGCCGCCGCCGGTGTGCTGTACCGTGCACCGCCATGACCGAGGTGATCACGGTGATCGAACGGCGTGGCCGACGTCTTGCCTGGCGCGAAGCAGGTTCAGCTCCGAAAACGGCGGTGTTGCTCCACGGGCTCGGTGGCAGTCGGCTGGCGTGGGAGCCGCAGCTCGCCGGGTTGAGCGATCAGTTCCGTGTCGCGGCCTGGGACATGCCCGGCTATGGGCGGTCCGCCGTGGCGGACGGTCCGATGACGTTCCACGGGTTGGCCGCCTCGGTGATCGACCTGCTCGATGAGTTGGAGGTGGAGCGGGCCCACGTCGTCGGATTGTCGTTCGGGAGCATGATCGCCCAGTACGCCGCGGCGGCCTGTCCGAAGCGGGTGGCGTCGCTCGTACTGTTGTCCACCAGCCCTCGGTTCGGCCTCGACGGAACGTCGCCGGAGGAGTGGCGGGCGTCGCGCATGGCCCCGCTCGATGCCGGATTGGAGCCGATCGACATCGCCGACGGTGTGCTCCGCGCCGTCGCCGGACCGAACATCTCGGCCGATGCACTCGCCGAGCAGCGGGTGGCGATGGCCGAGGTGAGCGGCGACGGGCTGCGCCGGGCGATCGACTGCATCGTGACCCACGACAGCCGCGCCCTGCTCCCGAGCATCACCGCGCCGACGCTGTGCCTGGTCGGATCACTCGACGACGAGACGCCCCCGGCGTACGGCGCCTACGTCGCTGCGGGCATTCCCGGAGCCCGACTGGAGGTCATCGAGGGCGCCGGCCACCTGCTGCCCGCCGAAGTACCGGATCTGGTGAATCGGCTGATCAGCGCACATATCGAGGCATCGCGGTGATGACCGAGTGGCGCTACGTCGAGGCGTTCGCGGCCCACTTCCGACGGTGTGAGCTGCAACCCGGTGAACTCGTGTGCGTGCTCAGCGAGACTCAGAGCCGAGTCTCGCTGGTCGAGACGGCTCGACTGGCCGCGCAGTCACTCGGTGGGCGGGTGTTCGATGTGGTCGTGCCGACGCCGGGCAGTGTCCATCCGGTGCCGATCCGCTCGACGGGAGCCTCGCGGGCGATCGCCCACCACGATGCCGTCATCGCCGCGCTCGCCGCAGCCGACCTGGTGATCGACTGCACGGTTGAAGGGCTGCTCCACGCCCCGGAACTCGGCCGGATTCTCGGTGGTCGAGCCCGGGTGCTGATGGTCTCCAACGAGCATCCCGATACGTTCGACCGTCTCGTGTGGGACGACGACCTTCCCCGTCGAGTGGCGGTCGGCCATCAACGACTGTGCGACGCGGCCGGGATGCGGGTGACGAGCGCGGCCGGGACGGACCTGACGATCGAACTCGCCGGTGCGTTCGCCGCCGGCTCGACCGGTCTCACCGACGGCCCCGGTTCGATCGCCCATTGGCCGGGCGGGCTGGTGCTCGCATTTCCCGCGGCTCACACCGTCAATGGGCGGGTGGTGCTGGCGGTCGGCGATCTGAATCTGGCGTTCAACCGCTATATGGAGTCGCCCGTCACGCTGACGATCGTCGACGACCACATCGTCGACATCGCCGGTGACGGACTCGATGCCCAGTTGTTCGCCTCGTACCTGTCGGCATTCGACGACCGTGCGAGCTATGCCACCAGCCACGTCGGCTGGGGGATGAATCCGGCGGCGCGCTGGGACGTCTACGAGCTCTACGACAAACGCGAGATCTGGGGCACCGAGGCCCGGGCATTCGCCGGCAACTTCCTCTACTCGTGCGGGGCCAACGAGAACGCCGGGCGGTTCACCGCCGGCCATTTCGACCTGCCGATGCGTCACTGCACCGTCGCGCTGGACGGTCGCCCGGTTGTCGTCGATGGAGTACTGATCCCCGAACTCACCCCGTCGACGAAGGGTGTCGGGGCGATCTGAAATGTCGCAGTGCAACCCCCACTCCTCGTTCGGGGGTGGCTACCGGCCGTGCGGCTCCGGGGAAGCTCCGGCGGATCGAAACTGCACGGTGCGCCGCCGAGCGTCACGGGGACTTGCAACCGGCTGACAACGACTGACGGTCCGTTGGTCGGTGGGAATGCCGACGATGGCCGCCATGTTGCATCTCCTGGCGATCGCACCGAAACGACGCCGTGAGGAGTACATCGCCGATGGGCGCAGCAACCACCGACCTGACGATCGACACGTTCGACTCGACGATTGCCGACAACGGCATCGTGTTCGTCGACTTCTGGGCAAGCTGGTGCGGACCGTGCCGCAACTTCGCCCCGGTCTACGAGTCGGTCGCCGCCGAGCATGCCGACATCACCTTCGGCAAGGTCGACACCGAGGATCAGCAGCAACTCGCCGGGCGGTTCAACGTCCGCTCGATCCCCACGCTGATGATCTTCCGCGACGAGGTCCTGCTGTTCTCCCAGCCCGGCGCTCTCCCCAAGGCCGCCCTCGACGATCTGATCGGCCAGGTCAAGGCCCTCGACATGGACAAGGTCCGCGCCGAACTCGCGGCCGAGTCCACCTCGAAATAACCCGCCCTCAGGATGTGGCCGGCGGCCGCGGCTCACCCCGGGGAGCTGACCCGAGCCGCCACCGGTCCGGTGATCGTCAGGCGCGATACGTGTCGAACGACACGGCGGGTTGGTGTCGACCGACTTCGAGCGGGCGAAGTGACCCCGGTACCCTCGGTTGATGGCAACGGCTGATCCCGACTCGCGGGCTCGGTGGCTGACCGTGGTCGTGTTGGCCACGGCGACGCTGGTCATCTCGGTCGACAACACGATCCTCAATGTCGCCCTGCCGACGATCACCCGCACGATCGGGGCCAGCGCCAGCCAGATCCAGTGGATCGTCGACGCGTACACATTGGTGTTCGCCTGCCTGTTGCTCGTCGCCGGTGCGCTCGGAGACCGCTTCAGACGCCGGCTCACCCTGCTGATCGGGCTCACCTGGTTCGCCGTGACGGCGGTCTACTCGGCGCTGGGCAACTCGCCGACCAACCTGATCATCGGCCGCGCCCTGATGGGGCTTGGTGCGGCATTCATCTTCCCGTCGACGCTGTCGATCCTCATCACGACCTTCACCGATCCGGCCGAGCGGGGCAAGGCGATCGGGATCTGGGCCAGTGTCTCGAGCCTGTCGATGGTCGTCGGGCCGCTGTCGGGTGGGTTGCTGGTCGATCATTTCGGCTGGCACTCGGTGTTCCTGGTCAACGTGCCGTTCTGTGCCGTCGCCATCTATGGAACGATCCGCTGGGTCCCGGCCGGTGAGCGGGACCTCACCCGGCGGCTCGATCCGCTCGGTGCGCTGTTGAGCATGTTGGCCGTCGGATCATTGCTGCTGGCGATCATCGAGGGACCCGAGTGGGGCTGGCGCAGCGCCGGCGTGATCGGTTCGGCGGGCGCGTCGGTGGTGTTCGTCGGCGTCTTCCTGCGCTGGGAGCGCCGCAACGAGGCTCCCATGCTCGACGTGGCCATCTTCAGCAATCCGACGTTCTCGTCGGCGTCGATGGCGGTGATGCTGGCGTTCTTCGCCTCGTTCGGAGCGTCGCTGTTGACCACGGTCTACCTTCAGTCGGTGCAGGGTTTCAGCGCCCTGAAGACCGGGATGCTGATGCTGCCGATCGCCGTGGCGATGTTGACCATCGGCCCGCAGGTCGCCCGCCTCGTCGACCGATTCGGCACTCGCGACGTGATGACCGTCGGCCTCAGCGTGCTCACCGCCGGGGTGTTGATCCACGCGTCGGATACGGTGATGTCGTCGTTCGCATTGGCGATGTTTCCCCGCTTCCTGCTCGGGGCCGGGATGGGCTTGACGATGCCTCCGGCGACGATGGCGATCATGAGTTCTTTGCCGCCGGCCTACGCCGGGGTGGGCTCGGCGGTGAACGACACGACCCGCCAGACCGGCGGCGCGCTAGGGGTGGCGATCGTCGGGTCGGTTGTCTCGACGATGTACCACCGCAGCTTCCACGCCCCTCCAGGGCTGCCTGCCGGAGCCCTCGAGGCGGCTGGCGAGTCGGTCGGGCGCGCCGCGGTGGTCGCTTCGGGCCTGCCGGACGAACTCGGTGCGGCGGTGATCCGCGAGTCACACACGGCGTACATCCACGCGGTGAAATTCGGATACTGGACGTCGGCGTTGGTGCTGGTCTTCACCGTGATCTTCGTCCGTCGCAACGTTGCTGCGACGGGCCTGTCGGGTGAGCGTCCGACGGTCCGGGCCAACGTGCCGGTGGGCGATCTGACTCCCACCGATTTGACCCCCACCGATTGAGGCCTTGGAGGTACCGATGACCCAACGCAAGCCGCCGGGCGTCTCGTGGGAGTCGTTCGTTGAACGCCAGATCCGCGAGAGCATGGAGCGCGGCGAGTTCGATCGGCTCGAGGGCGCCGGCCGACCGATCGTCGGGTTGACCGAGCCCCACGACGACGACTGGTGGATCAAGGAGAAGCTCAAACGCGAGCAGGTCTCGTTCCTTCCACCGACCCTGGCGATCCGCCGCTCCGTCGAGGAGGCTCGCGCGGCGATTGCGGCGGCGCCCGACGAGATCGAAGTACGCCGTCTGATCGCCGAGATCAATGGCCGCATCATCGACGTCAACTCCAAGGCGACGGCCGGCCCGCCGTCGACGGCGATGCCCCTCGATGTCGAATCGACCGTCGAACGTTGGCGCTCGGCGAGGAGCTGAATCGGCCGATGTCGACCCCGGGGTCTCGTCGGCCCGCTACGGGCCGAGCCGGTGGAGGGTGGCTTCCAGATGATGGGTGAGCGGGACTCCGACGGCGGCCATCCGCACGGTGTAGTGCAGGGTGTCGCCATCGACCGTGAAGATTCGCTCGACCGCCGATACGTCCTTGGCCGTCGATGTGCGGCCCATTGTCGTGCTGCGCAGATCGATCACGCCACCGTCGAGTGACCCTTCGGAGGTCTCGGTGATTCCGGTGGGATGGGCGAGCATGATCTCGACCCGGTTGCTCGACGGCATACGCCAGTAACCCGACTCGGCGTGCAGCGGGAAGCCATCACCCGATCGGGTCGTGCGCTGGCGGTAGGCGAGGAACGGCTTGCCGACATGGCCGAACTCGACCGTCTCGCTGTAGTCGAATGACTCGATCGTCGGATATTCGCCGTGTCCCGACCCGCTCCAGGTGCCGAGCAGAAAGGCCAACGGCTCGACGGCAGGATGGATGGCGGGCACGGTCATTCCCGCACGTTAGGCCGAGGACCGCCGTGGTTTGTACCCTCGCCGCGATGAGTGAGCGCAGAGTCTCCCGATGACCGACCGGCCTACGGATACCGCCGTGCTCATCGTCGGCGCCGGCCCGGCCGGCCTGGTCGCCGCTCACCTGCTCGCCCGCGCCGGGGTGTCGTGCATCGTGCTCGAACGCCACCGGCGCGAGGACATCGAGGCCAAGCAGGCCA
>JANMJD010000343.1:0-2309 GCA_031371195.1 Actinomycetes bacterium
CGCTCGAAGATCGGCAGATCTTTGAAGGCCATCCCTAGTTTTCGACCTAGAAACGGGTGGAAACGGTGACACGAGACGGAATCGTCAACTCGCGAAGCGCCTGGTCCCGAGCACACCACGGCACCGCGTCACACCCAGAAAACCCGAGACGCTGAGCCACACGATCTTCGAAGGCACCTCGGAGATCCAGCAGCTGGTCATCGCAAGGGCTATATCAGGCCTGCGTATCGAGTAGATCGACGCTCGACCTCCATCGCTTCGGCAGCATCAATCGTCAAGCATCCCTACTCAAACGGTGTGATTGCCCGAGTATGGCCACACTGCGGGAGAAGCGGGCGGGGGTCGCCGGGCGCAGACTGGAGGGTCGCTGGCTGATGATGATGATGATGATCCAGGGCGGTTGCGTGCCTTGCCGCGACCTGATGCAAACGGTCGGCCGCTTCGGTCATCGTGGTGACAGAGGACATCAGCCGACGCGATGCGGGGCGGAGCTTGGGACGCATAAGTTCACCGAGACGATCGTTGCCAGTAGGCACTGTGAGTGACGGCTCGGTTGGAAGACCGTGGCATGGCCGGCGGGGTCAACGAACCTGCGTCTTTCGATGGTGTTCGTAACGTTCGCGTCGTCTGGGACACTTGATGTGCGTGACTACCTTCGCATCTTCTCGTCAATCGTTGCATCGTGTGGCTGTGCATGTCGTGGCCCGAGCGCGGGTCGAGGCAGCGGCTCGTTTCTCGTTACGTGTTGCTCCCGGTGGATTTGGTACGCCGGACCTCGCGCCTCACGGTCGGCGGGTACGGGTGTCGGATACGTATCTGGTGGTCGAGTCCGACGCTCCTGTCGAGGCGTCGGCGCGAAGCATGGCGATTCATGGGTCGTCGCTGGCTGACCTGGCGGCATTCGCCGGGGTCGATCTTGCGGCACCGCTTGACGTCGGTCATGACACGCTGCCGGTGGGTGATGTTGACGCTCCGATCGAGCTTCGCGTCGAAGGTGCCCGCATTGTCACCGGTGCTCTTGGGATGATCGCGGCGATCCTCGACCGGGTTCTGGGCGACCTGCCGGCCGAGGCGAATCCAACGTTGCCTCGGCTGTGGCCGGAGCACTTCGATGTGGCGATCGAGGCTCAAGCGGCTCCCGGTCGCCGCGTTAACCTGGGCGGATCGCCGGGGGACGGGTTCAGTGATGAACCTTATGTGTACGCGGGTCCGTGGACCGCTGATCGTCCGGGAGCCGCCGAGTTTTGGAACGCGTCGTTCGGTGCGTTTCGAACTTGGGGTCAACTGTCGGCTGACCCGGCGAATTTCGTGGAGGCGGGCGCGGCGTTCCTGCTCGATGGCTACGGTCGCCTTGTCTGATCAGGGAGGCATCACCATGTCAACAACTCCCGCGGCACCTACGCCGATTGCTCGGTGGAGTGAGTTGGGCGACCGCACGCCGACGCCGGCGCTTGTGGCCAATGTCGACCTCGTGATTGTGCGCTTCGGCGACGATCATTCCGTCTTGTATGGACGCTGCGCGCACCGCGGCGCGCTGATGGCCGATGGCCGGTTGAGCGGTGACGACCTGGTGTGTGGGCTGCATGGTTGGAACTATTCGTTTCGGACCGGGATCAGCAGTTACAACAACACGGAGCGGTTGCCCCGCTTCACGTCGTGGGTCGATGAGGCAGCCGATCAGCTCTTCGTCGACGCCGAGGAGATCGCCGAGTGGGAACGCGAGCACCCGCAGCCGTATGACCGCGCGGCGTATCAGGGTGCCTTTCAGGACCCGCACGGCACGCCCGATGAGCCGTTCGTGGCCCAGATCCGCGAGCTTGCCATCAATGGGTTGTCGAAGGTCGGTCGTCACGGTCCGATGACGGCGATGGGCGTACCTCGCCACCTGCTGCCGTCGTGGGATGCGATCCAGATCGTCACGTCGCAGTTGGCTTCTCGGCCGCTGCTCGACGACGAGGCGGTTGGCACGGACGTCGTGATCGGTGGCACTGCCGCGAAACCGTTGCGGCTGGCAATCCCACTGTTCGTCAGCGATATGAGTTTCGGGTCGCTGTCGCTCGAAGCGAAGGTCGCGCTCGCCCAGGGTGCCGAAGGGGCGGGGACCGGGATTTGCTCGGGCGAAGGGGGCATGCTGCCCGAGGAGCATGCCGCCAACTCCCGCTACTTCTATGAGCTCGCCTCGGCCCGATTTGGGTGGTCGCTCGACAACGTCCGTGATGTCCAGGCGTTCCACTTCAAGTTTGGTCAGGGCGCGAAAACCGGGACCGGCGGGCATCTGCCCGGCAACAAGGTGGTCGGCCGAATCGCCG
>JANMJD010000363.1:0-1881 GCA_031371195.1 Actinomycetes bacterium
GTGCTGAAATCAACGAAGCGAAAAAGATACTTGCCACAGAAGCGACGCGCCTTTGTCATGGTGATGGTGCGGCGCTCGAGCCCGTGTTGGTCTGCGCGCTCGCCACGTGAACCGGGTCGGTTATGTCTTTGAACACTTCGAAGGTGGCGGGAATCGACGCACCGAGGTAATCCTGCTCGGTGGTCACCGCGCCGACTCCGGGGACGCGGAACAACGCCCCGTCGTTGTTGTCCACCTGGTCATCGATCATCATTCGCAGACCGACGGTGTGAGAGGACGACCCGTTGTTGGTGAGTACGTACGAGATCTGGGCGGTGTCCTGCTGGCCCGTTGCATTGTTGGGCACGATCTGCAGGACCTGGGTGACGGCGACATCCCCTATCGTCCACGCGCCGCGATTCGTCGTCGGATCCACGACGTGCGGTGCCTCGGTCGCGGTTGACTGGCCCAACTGGTTGTCGGCGCCGTCGACCCGCACGGTCGAGAACGACGACCATGGTGTGGCCCCCCAGCCGAAGATGATGTTCCAACTGGTGTCGCCGGCGGGCAGTCCGGTCGCCGGATCGGGGAACGCACCCATGGTGAACTTCGCATCGCTGCCGACATCGATGCCCAGCCGGTCATTCTGCGGCGAGCCGTGTGCAGCCGGACCCGATGCCAACATCGACCCGGCCACCGCTGTGGCCAGGAGTACCGATACGAGGCCCCGCCGACGAATCCCGATCCTTCTCATGTCATCTCCCTCTCTGGACGAACACGCCATGTGGTGTTCCCTCATGCAGAGAGAGTCTGGCTCACCTGGTCGTGATACCGATTGTCAGGCAGCCGAGTTCATCGCCCTCAGATGCCGATGATGCCGACGCCGACATTGCCGAGCTGCCCATTCATCTCGACAAGGTCGCCGTCGACCAGCGCAGCGAGCACCGACAGCTGCTCGTCGGCTTGCGCGGCGAGTTTGTCATAGACGGCCAGGGATTGGAGCGTGGGGCGGGCATCGGCGCTACTGACCACCGGAGGCAGGGCGGAGAGCTTCTCGAACAGCTTCTCGCGATAGTTCAGCGTGTCGCCATCAGAGGTGAACTCGACCTGTACCAATTCCGACTCCACGGCCTGGAGACGACGGCCGAGTTCCTCGGCGGTGGCAACCAAGCCGGCCGGGTCGTCGCCGGCAAGCCGCGTACACCAATCACCGAGCTGCCGGCGAAGCGACCTGATCGTGTTCACACCCGTGGCGATTTCGGACAGCTTGTCGCGCAGCCTGATCAGCAGGTCGAACTGCTCGGTCAGATCGGCATCGGACGTCGTCACCCGCGGATCCTTGAGCAGTTCGAACGATTGGGTCATCGACCACTCGCCGACCGTCAGCGTCACTCGATAGTTGCCGGGCTGGGCCAGCGGCCCACCGGGGCGTTTGTGGAACTCCGTATCGGCCATCTTCACGCCACTGGGGTACATCATCGGCCATTGGAAGCTGTTCATACCCCCGGCAGCCGTGATGTACAGGCCGTACCGGTCCTGCTTGTCGGGCGGGATGACGCTGGAGAACGTCTCGATCTCGTTGCCCTCGGCATCGCTGATCGTCAGGCGGGCGTCCCCGATGGCGGCCTCATCGAGGAAGTACGTGATCCGCACCCCGCGTTCGATGTCGTCACCGGCATCGATGACCCGCTTGCGAACATGGCCCGTCTCGAGTTGCTGCACGTAGAAGGTGGCGTTCTGCCCCGTGGTGACGTGGTAGTTCTTGCCGCCGGGGGTGCCTTCCCACGAGGCGGTGATATGCGGCGGTGTACGTACGACGTCGCGCGGCCTGAACAGGAATCTGGTGGCTCCCAGGAGTTCGTCGTGCATCTGGTGCAGCGGGGTCAGGTCGTCGAGAATCCA
>JANMJD010000383.1:0-17042 GCA_031371195.1 Actinomycetes bacterium
GCAGCGACGACCACCGATGCGAACGGTCGCTACGTGTTCGACGACCTGCCGGCCGGCACCTACAAGATCGCCTTCACCACGCTGCCCGCCGGCTACGAGCCGACCGGACTCGGGGGAGTGGGAAGCACCTCGGCGAACGACTCCAACGCCGACGTCACCGGCGCAACGGCGCCATTCGTCCTGACCGTCGGCGGTGCCGACATGCGCCCGACGACCCCGGGCGACGGTACGACCACGGCGATGCAGATCAACCCGACGATCGACGCCGGGATCTACCGCTACACGGTCGATCTGGTCGTCACCAAGACCGCCGCCGGAAGCGTCGTCGCCGGGCAGATCTCGACCTGGCGGATCGTCGTATCGAACAACGGCACCGATCCCGAGATCGGCACGATCACGGTGGTCGACACGCTGCCCACCGAGCTGTCGTTCGTCGAGGCATCGGGAACCGGTTGGACGTGTTCCGCCGCCGGGCAGGTTGTGACGTGCACGACCGACATGGACCTTGCGCCGAACTCGTCGCTGCCGAACCTGATCGTCAGTGCCACGGTTGCGGCGGGCACGGCGGGCGAGGTGGTCAACGGGGCCACCGTGTCCTCCCCGCGCCTCGACGTCGTCTCGCCGAACAACGTGAGCCGGGCCAAGGCCCCGGTGGTCAAGGCGGCCACGCTCCCGAGCACGGGTTCGGACATCCTCCGGGTCGTGGGACTCGCCGCGGTGCTCGTGGCATTCGGCTTCGTCATCACGAGGGCATCGCGTCGACGCCGACGGTTCGCACCCGAGATGTGAACCGGGTTGGGAGTAGCTTCGCCGCCTGTGATCCCGTCGAGCGTCAACCTGATTCCCGAGGCCCCGGTCGCCGAGATCGTCGGCCTCGCCCGCCAGGCCGAAAGCCTCGGTTTCAACAGATGCTGGGTGTACGACGAGGGGCTCGCCACCCGCGACGTATACGTCGCGCTGACGGCGATCGCCCAGGCCACGACCACGATCAAAATGGGTCCGGGGATCACCAATCCCTATACCCGCCATCCGGCGACGACGGCGGCGACGATCGCCACGATCGACGAGTTGTCGGGGGGCCGAGCATTCCTGGGTCTCGGTGCGGGCGGCAGCCTCACCCTCGGGCCGCTCGGAATCGATCGCTCGCGACCACTGGCCGCGGTGGGCGATGTGTTGCAGGCGTGTCGGGCGTTGTTCTCGGGGCGACCGGTGACGATGACCGGTCACGGCTTCACCCTCGCCGAGGCGATGCTCGGTTACGCCCGCCCCGATATCGAGATCTGGCTGGCCGGGCGGGGACCGAGGATGCTCGGCCTCGGCGGTGAGCTGGCCGACGGCGTGATGCTCGATTTCATCCACTGCGAGATGATCGACGACTACGTCGAGTTGGTCCGTGATGGGGCGCGGCGCACGGGCAATCGGCCCCGGCTGATGTACTCGACGATGGTGATCACCGACGAGC
The DNA here is from genome assembly GCA_031371195.1 of Actinomycetes bacterium. Lineage (GTDB taxonomy): Bacteria > Actinomycetota > Acidimicrobiia > Acidimicrobiales > Ilumatobacteraceae > JANMJD01. The sequence goes on from JANMJD010000383.1 coordinate 1,463, forward strand.
GGGCGATGGCCGCCACCAAGCCGCACATGACCTACCGATTGGTCGATTCGCCCCCGCGGATCAAGTCGGCGCTGGGAATCACCGACGAGGAGGTCGAACAGATCCGCCGGGCGATGAGCGGCGGCCTCGACGCCGCGGCGGAGTACGTCCGAGACGAGTGGGTGCATCCGTTCGTGATCTCGGGCACCGCCTCGGACTGTGCCGAGCAGCTCGCCCGGTTGGTCGAGCGACATGGCATCGATGAGTTCCTGCTACCGGTTCTCGATCTGGCCGACGCGCCGCACCTGATGACCGGCGTCGCCGCCGTGCTGGCGGCCGTATGAGTCCCCGCTTCGATGTTCCGCGGCTGTCGCGGTCGGCCGTCGACGTGCTGGTCGATGCCGGCGTGTCGATCGGCGAACAACCGCCGCTGCCGGCGCTGATCGAACCGCCGTTGCCGTTGGTGACAGTTCCGTCCGATGAACCGATGGTTCCCGTCGCTCATCGGCGGATTCGGGTGTTGGGGAACTACTGGCATGCCGGCTGGATGCACGCCCGACCCGATTGCTGGCTGCGGGCGGCAACGATGCAGCGCCTGGGGTCGGTGGCCGATTCGCTGCCGGATCGCTGGGGCCTGGCGGTCTACGACGCTTGGCGGCCGCTGGCCCTGCAGGCCGAGTTGTTCGCCGCCGCCTATGCCGACCCCGGGTTGCCGCCCGGGTTCGTCGCCCCGCCCGTCGACGATCCGCAGCGCCCGCCGCCGCACCTCACCGGCGGCACGGTCGACCTCACCTTGACCCTCGACGGGACACCGCTGGCCCTGGGCACCGACTTCGACGGATTCACCGCTGCCGCCGCAGCCGCCGCACTCGAGACGACCCCCGGACCGATGCGCGAGCTGCGCCGCATGCTCTACTGGGCGATGCGGGCCGAGGATTTCGTGCTGCTGAGCTTCGAGTGGTGGCACTTCGAATACGGGACTCCCCGCTGGTCGGGGATCACCGGGTTCGAACCGATCTACGGTCCGGCCGAGCCGGCCGCCGAACACGGGAGACTGTCATGAAGGTTGGAGTGGCGCTGCCGCAGATGGCACCGGGATTCACCCGGGCGACGATGATCGAATGGTGTCGGGCGATCGACGAGGGGCCGTTCTCGTCGATCTCGGCGGGGGAGCGGATCACGTTCTTCAACCCCGAGATGATCACGCTGCTCGCCGGAGCAGCGATGCTGACCGAGCGCGTCGAGATCATCGCCAACGTCTGCGTCACGCCGTGGCACGAGATGGCCCTGCTGGCCAAACAGTTCACGACGATCGAGATGCTGGCTGCAGGGCGCCTGTCCGTGGCCCTCGGTGTGGGTGGCCGCGAGGAGGACTACGCGGCGATGAATACGTCGTTCGGCCATCGTCACCAGCGGGTCGACGATGACGCGGTCGAGTTGCGCCGGCTGTGGTCGGGTGGTCGGGCGGCGGGAGAAGGTGCCAGCGTTGTCGGCCCGAGCCCGATCCGTCCCGGTGGTCCCCGGTTGCTGTGCTCGTCGATGGGACCGAAGTCGATGGCCCGCGCCGCTCGCTGGGCCGACGGCGTGTCGGGCTTCGCCATCGGGGCACAAGCCGACGAGGCCGCCCGGTTGTTCGACCTCGCCGACCGCGCCTGGTCGCAGGCCGGTCGCACCGATCGACCCCGCAAGATCTGCGGCCTGTTCTGCATCGCCGGCGTTCCCGATGGCACCGGGACACTGCGCCGATTCGCTCGGGACTACCTCGGCTTCATGGGTCCCGAACTGGCGGACGTTCTGGCCGAGATGCAGGCGGTCTCCGATGCCGAGTCGCTTGGAGACGCACTCGCCGGGTTTCAACGAGTCGGTTGCCACGAGGTGATCCTGGTCCCGGCGACCACCGACGTCCGCTGTGTCGACGCGTTCACCGATGTCGTGTCCACCTTCACGTCCGACCGGCAACGCACGGACCCGAGCTGAGCGACGGGCCACGGAATCCGACCGCTCGGACGGTTCCTGAAGCCGCCGGTTTCACAACGCCGAATCGGCCCGGAGATTGACGAGCTTGAGAATCGCCGAGACAGCGAGATGCCTCCGATTCAAACTGACGACGGTCGATCGGCCGACCTGTGTCGTCGTCGTCAGTCCGGCGATCGTGAGTTGGGCCGCGATGTCGGATGTCGTTGTATGGGCGATGCCGCATCGTGAGGCCATCTCGCGCATCGACAATGGTCGGCTCGATGTGACCAACGTCGCGAGAAGCTTGCCACGTGGTCCTGGAACGACATCGAGGATCGGATATGTGAGGTTCACGAGCGTTCAGGCTCCATATGGAGTCAATAACTCCAAATGGAGGAGTTCCACTCGATAGGTCAGTAGTACCAGGGGTAGGGCGACCAATCGGGGGAGCGCTTTTCGAGGAAGGAGTCGCGGCCTTCGGCGGCCTCGTCGGTGCCGTAGGCGAGACGGGTGGCCTCGCCGGCGAAGATCTGTTGACCGACCAGGCCGTCGTCGATCAGGTTGAACGAGAACTTGAGCATCCGCTGGGCGGTCGGGCTTTTGCCGTTGACCAGGCGTCCCCACTCCAGAGCGGTCGCCTCCAACTCGGCATGGGGCACGACGGCGTTGACCATCCCCATCCGGTAGGCATCGTCGGCGGAGTACTCCTGGCCGAGGAAGAAGATCTCCCGGGGGAACTTCTGGCCGACCTGACGGGCCAGGTACGCCGAGCCGAATCCACCGTCGAACGAGGCGACATCGGCATCGGTCTGCTTGAACCGGGCATGCTCACGCGACGCCAGAGTCAGGTCGGCGACGACATGCAGGCTGTGGCCTCCGCCGGCCGCCCAACCCGGCACGACGCAGATGACGACCTTGGGCATGAAGCGGATCAACCGCTGTACTTCGAGAATGTGCAGCCGTCCGGCCCGACCCGGCTCGATCGTCGCCGCGGTCTCACCGTCGGCGTACTTGTAGCCGTCCTTGCCGCGAATCCGCTGGTCACCGCCGCTGCAGAAGGCCCATCCGCCATCCTTCGGTGACGGCCCATTGCCGGTGAGGAGCACGCAGCCGACGTCGGTCGACTGGCGGGTGTGATCGAGCGCCGTGAACAGCTCGTCGACGGTGTGGGGCCGAAAGGCGTTGCGGATCTCGGGGCGGTTGAAGGCGATCCGCACCGTGCCGTGAGCTTTGGCGCGGTGGTAGGTGATATCGGTGAAGTCGAACCCGGCCACTGTCGTCCAGGCGTCGGCGTCGAAAATCTCGGAGACCATCCCGCAAGCCTGCCCGGTCGACCGGTCGCGACCCGAATTCCGCCCGTACCCTCTCGGCCGTGAACGCTCCCACAGCCTCTCGCGGTGTCCTGCGGTGTGGCGACCGAAGCCTGGTGCTCGGTCGGCGGACGTACGTGATGGGCATCATCAACATCACCCCCGACTCGTTCTCCGACGGCGGGCTGTTCCACGATCCGGATCTTGCGTACCGGCATGCGATGGCGATGTTCGACGACGGTGCCGACATCGTCGACCTCGGCGGTGAGTCGACCCGCCCCGGGGCGGCCGCGTTGGACGTCGACGAGGAGTTGCGCCGGACGATGCCGGTGATCGAACGTCTGGTGACATCCAGGGTCACGGCGATCTCGATCGACACCCGTCACGCTGCGGTCGCCCAGGCGGCAATCGACGCCGGGGCCGCCTGGGTGAACGATGTCAGCGGACTCGCCGACCCCGCCCTTCCTGGCGTCGCCGCCGGCGCCGACGCTTTGGTCGTGATGCACAACCGATTGGCCGGGTTCGCTCCGGTCGAGGACGACGTCCACTACGACGACGTCGTCACCGATGTCTGCACCGAACTCGCCCGCCTCGTCGATCTCGCCGTCGCCGGGGGCGTCGCCCGCGACCGGGTGATCATCGACCCCGGCCTCGGATTCGGCAAGACGGTCGCCGGAAATATCGCGCTGCTCCGGGCCGTCGGAGCGTTGCAGAGGATCGCTCCGGTGCTGCTCGGCCCATCGCGCAAACGGTTCCTCGGGGCGATCGCCGGCATCGACTCGGCGGCCGATCGCGACGCGGCGACGATCGGTGCGTGTCTCGTCGCCGCCGAACAGGGCTGCGACATCGTCCGCGTCCACGACGCCCGCGGCGTACGCCAGGCCCTGGCCGTATTCGCCGCCGGCCGCTCGTAGCCGCCTCAACCGGACATGTCATCCACTCGATTGGTCGCTTACGCCAGCACATAAACCGACACAACGTTTATGTGCTGGCGGAAACCCGCGGAGTGGTGGCTTGTAACGGGGGTCGTCGGCTACGGCATGGCCGGCCATTGCTTGCCGCTGAGCGCGTCGGGAGATGATCCGTCGAACGCGGCCACGATGTCGCCGGTGGTATAGCGGAATTTGGCGTTCTGTCTACGTCAGGGCGGCCATACGGGTGCCGCGTAGTGAGCTGACGACGGCGAGTTCGTCGCAATCGCCCAGTCGGTTGTGCATCAGCACGCGTTCGGCGACCATGCCGTCGTCGAGGAGGAGCTGACGGCCGATGCCATCGAGGCCTCCGGAGCTGAGCGGTGGCATGTACCACCGATCGCCGATGCGGTAGAGCAGGTTGGCCACGGTCGTCTCGACGACCTCGCCGCGCTCGTTGACCAGGATCACATCGTCGGCCTGGGGATGGCGGGCGCGGGCGGCGTCGTAGTGGGCGCGGTTGGTCGTTTTGTGACAGCTGAACGTGTCGTCACTGCGGACACGAACGTGGTCGACCGCCAGGCGGACCGGGGCCAGGGAGGCGAGTGCCAGCGGCATCGTCTCGATCTCGACGGTGCCGTCCCGTTCCAGCAGAACTCGCAGCCGAGCCGGGATGTCGCCGCAGCTCAGACCACCGATCCGTCGCTCGGTGAGCGCTCGGTCGAACCTGAACCCGAACCACGCCGCCGAGTCCTCCAACCGGTCGAGGTGACGCTCGAGGTTCGCGGGACCGGACGCGGTGAGGCGTAGCGTCTCGAGCAGCCGGAAGGCCGGCCGGCGCTCGGTGAGGACCCGGGCCTTGGCGTCCACCTCGGCACTCTCGGCGGCCGGATCGGACGACCAGGTGACTCCGCCGCCCGAGCCGTAGGTGAAATGGCCGGTCGATCGGCGCATGACGGCGGTGCGGATGGCGACGCTGAACCGAGCCGTCGGGACGTGGCCGGGCGGTGCCAGCACCCCGATCGCTCCGCAGTACACGCCGCGTGGTTCGGGCTCCAACGTATCGATGATCGCCATCGCCGAGGCCTTGGGCGCGCCGGTGATGGAGCCGCAGGGAAACGTGACGGCCAGTAGATCGGCGAGTTCGATCCCGGGGCGGGTGGTGGCCTGCACGGTCGAGGTGAGTTGCCAGACGGTCTCGTAGCGTTCGATGTCGAACAACGACGGCACACGCACCGACCCCAACTCGGCGACCCGCGACAGGTCGTTGCGCAGCAGATCGACGATCATCACGTTCTCGGCCCGATCCTTGCGCGAGTCGCGCAGCCAGTCCGCGGCCGCGGCGTCATCGGCCAGGCGCCGACCCCGGCGGGCCGTCCCCTTCATCGGTTTGGCAGTCACCGTCGCGCCGTCCCATTCGAGGAACAGCTCCGGTGACGCCGACACGACGCCGAGATCGCCAAACTCCAGGAACACGTTGTACGCCCCGCGCTGCGCCCGGGCCATCGAGGCGTACAGGCTGAAGGGGTCGCCGATCAGCCGGGCGTGGAATCGCGAGGTGAGGTTGACCTGGTAGGCATCGCCCAGCTCGATCCGTCGCCGGATCTCGGCCACGTCCTGCTCGTAGGCCGACGGCGCCGGCACGCGTTCGAGGTCGACCAACTCATGTGAGCTGGGTTCGGCTGCATCGAGCGGCGGTACCTCGTGGCGCTCGGCGAAGGCGACGAACTGGGCGTACGGCAGTCCGTGCGGCGTGGCTCGACGCGGGAAGGCCTGGTCATAGGCCGCACCCGCCTCGTAGGCGAGATAGCCGACCACCCATGCGCCGGCACTCGCCGCAGTGCCCGCGGCGCGCACGACGGTGTCGACCTCGTCGAGCGAACGGGCCACGAACTCGTCGAGCGCGACGGTGAACTCGAACGACGTACCGGCGATGAAGTCGTCGGTACGGGCGAAGCGGTTCGGAGGTTTAGTCAGCGCGGGGAGCGATATCCGCGACACGATTCCACGTCCGGATCACGGCCTGATCCCGCTCGTAACCGAGCACACTCGTCGCCGCGGGCTCCAGCACGAACAACCGTCCGGTCTCGGGTCCGAGCCCGAGCCAGCGAGCGGTGAGGATTCGCAGCAGATGGCCGTGGGCGAAGATCAGCACCCGGCCGGCCGACCTCCCTCGGGATCGCAGGAAACGGTCGGCGCGCGCCGCCACATCGGAGATGCCTTCGCCGTCGATGACGCCGTCGTCCCACAGGATCCAGCCCGGATGGTCGGTGCGGATCTCGACCGCGGTGCGGCCCTCGCTGCGCCCATAGTCCCATTCCATCAGGTCGTCGTCGTCGATCGCCCGATCCGCGAACCCGGCGAGCGCGCAAGTGTCCTTGGCGCGTGCCAGCGGGCTGGTGAACACCTGATCGAACGCCACCGGCGCCAGGACCGCGGCCAGCGAGATGGCCTGGGCGCGTCCGATGTCGTCGAGTGGAACATCGGTCCGCCCGGTGTGCCACCCCTTGGCGGCCCACTCCGTGCGACCGTGGCGCACCAACCACAACTCGGTGGTCAACGGGCGGCCCACCGGCGCCCGAGTGTGGTCCGCCAGCCGTTGAGCAGGAATCCGAGAAACAGGGTGGCGACGATCACGAAGGCCAGGGCGGTGCCCCGATCGAAGACGAACCGCCGCAATACGAGGCCGAGGCTCACCGTGATCAGCGAGATCACCAACCCACCGGCCGCAGAGCGCCCGTGGGGCTGTTTACGGGCGATCACGACGGCCCACCCGACGGCCAGGGCGATCAGGAACGGCGCAGCGATGCCGATCGTCTCGGTGACGGCGTTGCCCTCGTGGTGACTCGACCGCCCGATGACGACGAACAGGCCGATACAGGCGGCATCCATGGCCATGGCGGGATCGAGGCGTCGCAGCATGGCGCCCATCATGCCGTTGATTCCTGCGCGCTAAGCGGCAGGAAACGCCCCGAGCATCCGTGCCGCGGCCAGCGTGTTTTCGAGCAGACAGGCGATCGTCATCGGTCCCGTGCCACCGGGCATCGGCGTGATCGCCCCGGTGACCGCCTCAACGGCGTCGAAATCGACGTCGCCGACGATGCCGGCTTCGGTGCGCGAAATCCCGACGTCGAGCACCGCTGCTCCGGGCTTGACGTGATCGGCGGTGATCATCCGGGCCTGTCCGGCCGCGGCGACGATGATGTCGGCCTGGCGGCACACCTCGATCATGTCGGGAGTGCGGGAGTGGGCGAGGGTGACGGTGGTGTCGACGCCCTTACGGCCGAGCAGCAGCACCTGCGGAAGCCCGACAAGGGTGGACCGGCCGACGACCACGGCACGTTTGCCGCTCGTCGCCACTCCGTAGCGTTCCAGCAGCCGCATCACGCCGAGCGGCGTGCACGGGGCGTGCCCGGGGAGACCCCGGACAAGGCGGCCCATCGATCGCTCGGTGAGCCCGTCGACGTCCTTCTCCGGCGGGAGTAGGGCGAGCACCGGCTCGGGGTCGAGGCCGCCGGGCAAGGGGAGCTGACAGAGGATGCCGTGGACCCCCGGATCGGCGGCCAGTTGGCCGATGACGTCCTCCACCTGGGCCTGGCCGGCATCGCCGGGCACGGCTACGTGGCGCGACGTCATCCCGGCCTCGTCGGCCTTCTTCTGCTTGTTGCGCACGTAGATCGGGCTCGGCCGGTCCTCGCCGACGAGCACCGTCGCCAGGCAGACGGGCGGCGATCCGGCGGCCTCGATGATCCGACGCAATTCCATGACGATCTCGTCGCGCAGACGGTTGCCGTCCATCAGGATCGCCCCACCGGGCGTCCGGGAATAGTCACTCATGCTGTCCTCCGGACTGAATCAGGTGTTGTGGGTCCGCGCAGACCCGCAGAGACAAGGAGGGAGCGGCCGAAGCGCTGCGGAGGCGAGTCCCGACCACTAGGAGAGACCCACGATCTCACCGTTTTCGTCGAAGTCGATGATCGAGGCGGCGGGGGCCGAACCGAGGCCGGGCATCGTCGTCATGTCACCGCAGATCGGGTAGATGAACCCGGCACCGACCGAGGCGCGCGCCTCACGGACGTTGAGGGTGTGTCCCGTCGGTGCACCCTTCAAGGTGGGATCACCGGAGATCGACAGGTGGGTCTTGGCGATGCACACCGGCAGGTTGCCGAACCCGTTCTTCTCGTAGCGGGCTAGCTGGGTGTTGGCCGCGGCGGAGTAGGTGACGTTCGCCGCGCCGTAGATCTTGGTCGCCACCGCCTCGATCTTGTCCTTGAGGGTGGCCTCGGCGGGGTAGCAGAACTGGAAATCCGACGGCTCGTCGCACGCCTCGACGACGGCCTGGGCCAGGTCGATGGCGCCTGCTCCGCCGTCGGCGAAGTTGGTGCACACGGCGACGCGGGCACCGACCGATTCGGCGATCTCGCGGATCGCCTGATGCTCCGAGGCGAAGTCGCCGGGGAAGGCGTTGATCGCCACGACCGGGGAGACGCCGTGGACCTTGACGTTCTCGATCTGCTTGATCAGGTTGGCTGCGCCGGCGCGGACATCGTCGGGGTTCTCGGCCAGCAGATCGGCGGGGAGCGGCTTGCCGGCGACGATCTTGAACTTCCCGGAGTGGGCTTTGAGCGCCCGCACGGTGGCGACCAGCACGGCCGCGTCGGGAACCATGCCCGAGTTGCGGCACTTGATGTTGAAGAACCGCTCGGCGCCCATGTCGGCACCGAACCCGGCCTCGGTGATCAGGTACTCGCCACTGCGGATGCCGATCAGATCGCCGATGATCGACGAGTTGCCGTGGGCGATGTTGCCGAACGGCCCGGCATGCACGATCACCGGGGTGTTCTCCAGCGTCTGGAGCAGGTTCGGCTTGATCGCCTCGCCCATGATCACGGCCATCGAGCCGGCGCCCTTGAGCTGCTCGGCGGTGACGGGCTCGCCCGCCTTGGTGTAGCCGACGACGATGCGGCCGAGCCGGGCGCGCATGTCGGCCTTCGAGGTGGCCAGGGCGAGGATCGCCATCACCTCGGACGCGGCGGTGATGTCGAAGCCGGTCTGGCGGGTGACCCCGTCCATCTTGCCGCCGAGGCCGACGATGATGTTGCGCAGCGCCCGGTCGTTGACGTCGAGCACGCGGCGCCAGGTGATGTTGTGCAGGTCGAGACCGAGTTCGTTGCCCTGGTGGAGATGGTTGTCGACCATCGCCGAGAGCAGGTTGTGCGCCGCGGTGACGGCGTGGAAGTCGCCGGTGAGGTGCAGGTTGAGCAGCTCCATCGGAATCACCTGGCTGTAGCCACCCCCGGCGGCCCCACCCTTGATGCCGAACGTCGGGCCCATCGAGGGCTGGCGAAGGCTGATCACGGCCTTCTTGCCGATGTGCTTCATCGCCTGGCCGAGTCCGACCGTCGTGGTCGTCTTGCCTTCGCCGAGCGGCGTCGGGGTGATCGCGGTGACCACGACGTACTTCGCCTTCGGTCGATCGGCGAGCTCGTCGATGGCCTCGAGGCGGATCTTGGCCAACTCGTCGCCGTGTTGTTCCAGCAGGTGAGGGCCGATGCCCATTTGGGCGGCGATGTCGGACATCGGCTGGAGCGTGCCAGCGCGTGCGATCTCGAGGTCGGACGGGAATCCCATGGTCGAACTACCCTTCTGTGGCGGCCCGGTGAGACTAGCCACTTTCGTCGGTCGCTTGCCACCATGAGGGATGTTGCCGCATGGTGGGAAATCTGAGGATGGATCGATGCTCGATGCGAGCCGCGGATCCTCTCGCCGGACAGCCTATATGTCAGGACAAACTCCGGGCGATTGATCCGTTTCGTCCGGCCGTCCGAGGCTGCTAGAACGGCGACCATGATCGAACGCATTGACCCGGGTCCCCGTATGAGCGCCGCCGTTGTCTATGGCGATCGGGTGTACCTCGCCGGCATCGTCGCCAACGACACCTCGGCCGACGTCAAGGGCCAGACGGAGCAGATCCTCGCTCGTATCGACGAGCTGCTGGCCAAGGCGGGGAGCGACAGGACGAAGCTGCTCAAGGCCAATATCTGGATGACCGATATGGCCGACTTCGCGGCAATGAACGAGGTGTGGGACACGTGGGTCGTGCCGGGTCACACGCCGGCGCGTGCCACGGTCGGGTCCAAGCTGGCGACGCCGGACTACCTGGTCGAGATCATGGTCGAAGCCGTCCGCTGAGCGCCGGCTCCGACCGACCTGTCAGGCGGGCTGCTTGTCCTCGACCCGGCGTCGGTACATCCACAGCACGACGCTGATCAACAGGATGAGCACTCCGTACCAGAACTCGACCGCCATGCCGAGCAACCTGTCGGTGCCGGCGTACGAGATCTTCTGCAGGTTCAGGTTGCCGACGACGAGCAGGACGACGTTGAATACGGCGAGCGCGGCGATGATCGGCAACCAGTAGGCCGCCAGACGTATGGGTCGGTCGGCGTCGGGTCGGTCGCGGCGCAACAGCAGCACACCGCTGAGGGCAAGGATGTGGGCGAGCACGTACCCGAGGTTGCTGGCCACGAGGATGGCCAGGGTGTTGTCGAACAGCACGAGCAGGGCGATGTTGATCACCGCGCTGCCGATGATGCCGTTGGCCGGCATGTTGTGGCGATTCAGGCGCCCGAACCACCGCAGGGTGAGGCCCTGTCGGCTGATCCCGTAGAGGGCCCGGCTGGCGTCCATGGTGGCCGTGTTCATCGACAGCAGCAGACCGGCGATCACGAACAGTAGGAAGAAGCCTGCCGCGCCGCCACCGAGGATCTGGCGCATGGTGGTCACGACGTACAGGCCGGCGGCATCGCCGCCGCTCTGGCCGTTCACCTGGTCGATCGAGAGCGTGCCGACCACCCCGAGGGGTAGGAGGAAGAACACGACGATGTCGAACAGCGAAGAGCTGCGCAAGGCCCGTGACGCGTCGTCGGCCCGCTTGTACTCCGGGGTGAACGTGGCACAAGCCTCGGTGGCGTAGCTCGACCACGCCATGGCATAGAGCCACACGACGATCAATGTCCAGCCGGGGAACGAACTCTTCAGGTTCGACGCGTGGAAGTCCCCCGAGGCGAAGGTGCCGACCATGATCAACAACAACGGGATGAACAGCAGGGCGCCGGTCACGTAGCTCAGCCACACCGTCGTGCGGATACCGCGGATGTTGAACCACGACACGCCAAGGATGGCGACGATGGCGATCGCCTCGGGCAGGCCGAACGTCGAGAATCCCAGGTCGATCGACCAGGTGGCGTTCGAGAACCACTGCGCGGTGGCCAGATTTCCGACCAGTAGGCCGAAGATCGACAACACACTCGACCAGCCGAACCAGTACCCGAACGTCGCCAACGGCCCGGCGGGGGCGAAGTACTTCTTCCACCCCTCGTGGGCGTACACGGCGATGCCGCCGGACTGATCGGGGAACATCGCCGCCGGCTCCTGGTAGATCCAGGCCTGCAGGCTGCCGATGACCATCGATGCCGTCCACACCAGTACGGCGCCCCACGGTCCGAGGCTGCCGATGGTGTAGCCGAGCGAGGCGATGAGGAACCCCGGGTTGGCCAGGGCGATGACAAAGCCGTCCCACCAGCGCAGAGTGCGCAGGAGTTCGCGCTCTTCGATGTGGGCGACGCCCACCTCTGCGGTCATCATCGTTGCATCCCCCGGCCGAATAGCCCGCCGAGACGTCGGTCCGTCACATGAAGCCTCACGGCTGCGACAGTAGCCTTGGTCAAAGTTGCCAACGCCTCGGTCGCGGCCGACTGGATTCATATGACCCATCCACACGTCACGATCACCTGTCCCTGTGGTGAGGTGCTGCGCATCGCCTACCCGCAACGCCGACTGTGCCGATGCGGGCGTGGGTGGAACACGGCCCAGATTCCCCTGGACGATGTGACCGCGCTACGCGACACGGTGCGGCGCTATCGGCGTAACGAGATCGCCTTCGTCCTGGTTGCCCTGGGTGTTACCGCGGCGCTGATGGCGATCGCCCGCTCGGCCCCATTGATCGTGGTCTTTCCGGCGTTCGTGCTGGCCTGGGTGCGCTGGTTCCGTCCGTGGTGGCGGCGCAGGCACCAGGCGAGGCTGGTCGGTCTGCCCACGTGGGATCTACATCCCGACCCCGACGTCTGACCTCGGGTCCGTGGCGACCACCACCACCACCGGCGTCGCAATGGCGATCACCCTGCGTCGCCCGACGACGATGCAGATGCCGCCGACGAGCGCCGAGATCGACGCGGCGACGAACGCCGCGTGGTAGCTGACGTGTTCGGCCAGCGAACCGAAGAGGAACGGGCCGGCTGCTGCGCCCAGATATGTGCCCGTCTGGGTCACTCCACTGGCTGCGGCCGGCCCATTCGGGTTGGCCTGGGCGATGCCCAGGTTGAACAGTCCGGGCCAACCCCAGCCGGCGGCGTACCCGACGAGGCCGCCGAGCAGCAGTGGCACGGGGCGGATCGTCGACATCACCGCGAAACCGATCGCACCGACCAGCATCATCGACGCAACCATGGGAAACGGTTCGGTGCCCGTGCGGTCGGCGCGGGCGCCGAGGGTCAGGCGCACCGCAATCACGATCAGGCTGCCGAGCGCGGCCAACAGGCCGGCGTTGCCCTCGGCGAAGCCGGCGCGGTGGAGGCTGCTCGTCATGAACGAGCCCAACGACGCCGCGGCCAACGCACCGCAGCCGACGCCCGCGCCGAGGACGATCAGCGTCGAGATCGGCTGGTCGCGGCGGGCGACGGCCGCGCCGGCCGGGGAAGCGCCGGTCACGCCGCCGACCTCCACGACGGCGATCGCGCCGGCCACGGCCAGCACGGCTCCGCCGACGAACGCCCACCGCCACCCGACGGTCAGGGCGACCGCCGGTACCGCCAGGCTGCCCAGGAGCGTCGAGCCGGGAATGGCCGATTGCTTCAGGGCGAAGGCGATTCCCTGCCGGTGCGGTGGAACGACGCGGGTGACGTACAGATTGGTGGCCGGTTGGCTCATGGCGTTGGCGACTCCGCTGGTGACGAGCAACGCACAGAACGACGTCAACGACCGTGCTCCGACGGCTACTGCCAACATGGTGATCGCGCTGAGGATGGCCGCCATGCGCATCGAGCGAACCGGGCCGAGTCGCTCCACGGCTCGACCGAAGCGGGCCGAGCAGGCCGCGGCGACGCCGAATGACAGGGCAATGGCCAGACCGAGCCCCGTTTCGTGAAAGCCCAGGTCCTCACGGAGTTGTACGCCGATCGCGCCGGACAGGAACGTGGGCAGTGTGCCTGTGGTCGCCACGAGCACCGTGGCGGTGAGTGGCCGAACGAGCCGAAGTGAACGCACTCCGTCCGACGGTAGACGATCACGCCGAACGATCTCCGGTCTCATTCGGCCGTACGGCCCGGGCCATGCACGAGAGGGCGCGGCGGCGGCGGCGTCGGGTCGGTGGTGTCTGGCGCAGGAATTGTTACTATGGCGGTAGTGCAAATCCTCCAGTCGGCTTCCGGGCCGGAAGGTGCCAGCTCATGACCTCGTTCGATCTCGACCTCTCCAAGTACGACCTCGGTTGGAATGACGGCGAGCAGTTCGTCTTCCGTCCCGAGAAGGGCCTGAACAGCGATGTCGTCTCGCAGATGTCGTGGTGGAAGGGTGAGCCCGAGTGGATGAGCGCGTTCCGTCTGCGCTCGCTACGGATGTTCGACCGCAAGCCGATGGCCGAATGGTTCGCCGTCAACATGCCCGACATCGACTTCAACGACATCTACTACTACATCCGCCCGACGAACGACGGTGTCGTCGACGAGTGGGACGCCCTGCCCGACAAGATCAAGGAAACATACGAGAAGCTGGGCATTCCCGAGGCGGAGCGCAAGTATCTGGCCGGTGTGACCAGCCAGTACGACTCCGAGGTCGTCTACCACAAGAACCGCGAAGACCTCGAGGCCCGCGGCATCCTGTTCTGCGACATGGACACCGCGCTGCGGGAGTACCCGGAGCTGGTCAAGCAGTACTTCGGTACCGTCATCCCGCCGGGCGACAACAAGTTCTCCGCCCTGAACACGTCGGTGTGGTCGGGCGGTTCGTTCATCTACATCCCTCCGGGTGTCGATTGTGAGATGCCGCTGCAGGCCTACTTCCGGATCAACTCCGAGAACGCCGGTCAGTTCGAGCGCACGCTGATCATCGCCGACGAGGGCTCCAAGGTCCACTACATCGAGGGCTGCTCCGCCCCGGTGTACACCAAGGACGCGCTGCACTCGGCTGTTGTCGAGATCATCGTCAAGCCATCGGCCCGAGTGACGTACACCACGATCCAGAACTGGTCGCCGAACGTCTACAACCTGGTGACCAAGCGGGCCCGGGTCGAGGCCGAGGGTCATATGGAGTGGATCGACGGCAACATCGGTTCGAAGCTGACGATGAAGTACCCGTCGGTCTACCTGGTCGGCCCCAAGGCCACGGGCGAGGTGCTCTCGGTGGCCTACGCCGGTCCCGGTCAGCATCAGGACGCCGGCGCCAAGATGGTGCACGCCGCGCCCGAGACGACCTCCAAGATCGTCTCGAAGTCGATCTCCAAGGACGGTGGCATCACGACGTACCGCGGTCTCGTGCGGGTCGAGCAAGGCGCGTACGGCTGCAAGAGCCACGTGCAATGCGATGCCCTCATCCTCGACGAGCAGTCCGAGAGCCGCACGTTGCCCTATATGGAGGTCGGCGAGCGCGACGCCGAGATCGGCCACGAGGCCACCGTTTCCAAGATCGCCGACGAGCAGCTGTTCTACCTGCAGAGCCGGGGCCTCTCGCAGGAACAGGCGATGGGCATGATCGTCAACGGCTTCATCGAGCCGGTGACACGCACGTTGCCGATGGAGTACGCCGTCGAATGGAGTCGGTTGATCGAACTCCAGATGGAAGGTTCCGTCGGATAGGTTGGGAGTCGAAAGCATCAATCCTCAACGAATGCGCTGAACGTGGTGTCATAAACCTTTACGGTGATGCGTGTTGAGTAGAGTGGGAGGCCGTGCCCATGCGTCAGGAGTGCCGAAATTTCGAGAGCCGCACCTATGCGAACGGTGAGACCGTGCGCAAGTGCAATCTCGATCTTGCCCCCGACGCGCCGTGGCGCTGCCCCGAGAACTGCCCGGCGTTCGAGCCGCGGCTGGCCGATGCGGCCTGGGTATACGGCAGTCTGATCACTCCGGCGACGCCCCCCGAGCCCCCCGGTCTCGACGACGGCTCGGCGGCCGAGATCCTCGACGAAGCCGAGGAGTTCCTCAACTCCGTCGGGCCGAGCGTGCTTGCCGAGGTCGCCGCCGAGCGGCAGGCGGCCGCCG
Source organism: Actinomycetes bacterium (assembly GCA_031371195.1). Taxonomy (GTDB): domain Bacteria; phylum Actinomycetota; class Acidimicrobiia; order Acidimicrobiales; family Ilumatobacteraceae; genus JANMJD01. The sequence goes on from JANMJD010000383.1 coordinate 16,934, forward strand.
GCCGCGGGCGGTTGCGGGGAGTGCGTCGCCTCTTCGGCGGTCGACGGCGGCCATCGGCACCCTGGCCGGTCACGGCCCCCCGACGGTGCCGCACGGGCCGGTGTCAAGG
>JANMJD010000385.1:0-6671 GCA_031371195.1 Actinomycetes bacterium
GGCCGACCTGGTGGCGATGGCCCGGGCCACGATGGCCGATCCACAACACGTCACCAAGGTCCGGCTCGGACGGGCCGACGAGGTTCGCCCGTGCATCGGGCTCAACGAGTGCATCCACGCCCACATGGTCGATGGTCTGCCATACGGCTGCGGGGTCAACCCGCGTTGGGCGCGCGAGTCCGAACCCAGTCGGGCGGCGCTTCCCACGAACGGGCGGCGCGACATCCTGGTCATCGGCGGCGGGCCGGCCGGCACCGAATTGGCCGGTCTGGCGGCCGAGCGGGGCCACCACGTCCACCTGTGGGAGCGCAACGGCCACCTCGGCGGGGCACTCACCATCGCCGCCAAGGCCCGCGCCAACGCCCAGTACCGCGACTGGATCACCTGGCAGACAGCCCGCCTGGAGCGGGCCGGGGTGCATGTCGCTCTCGGGCGCACGGCGACGGTCGCTGAGATCCTGGCCGTCGGGGCCGACACTGTCGTGATGGCCACCGGCGCGACACCGCGACGTCCCGACATCACGGGCGCCGACGCGCCCCATGTCGTCGAAGCGGCCGACGCACTGGACGACTCGACCAGCCTCGGCGACCGCATCCTGGTGATCGCCGAGGACGATGGGCCCGCCCCGCTGGCTGTCGCCGACCACCTGGCCGGGCTGGGGCATCGCGTCACGGTTGCCCACCAGACGCCCGGTCCGGCCCCGTTGGTCGGCAAGTACTCGATCGGTGGCATGCTCCGCCGCCTCGACGACGAAGGTGTCTCGTTCATCGCCAACGCCCGCGTCGTGGCGATCGGCTCACCCGCCGATGACGTCACGTTCGCCCACAGCTACAGCAACCGCCGCTGGACCGCCGGACCGTTCGACTCGGTCGTCCTCGCCTGCGGCGCCGTCGCCGATGATGGCCTGTACCAGACATTACGCACCCGGCATCCCGACGTTCACCTCCTCGGCGACGCCTACGCCCCGCGGCGGATGATCTTCGCCACCCGCCAAGCCTGGGACCTTGCCGCGCTGCTGTAGGCGTCAGTCCGCGATGCCCGTGCGCGGGTCGGCGAGGCGTTCGAACAGGAACTCGTGGCGCAGGAACGAGGTGTCACGCTCGTGCCCGGGGACGGGCGCCACGAGCGGTGACATCTGCAGCAGCCGCCAGCCGGCCACCAGGGCGTCGACGCCGGTGAGGTAGGGCGGGTCGCCGTGGGGTTGCGGACCGGCACCTTGCGTGCCGTCGTAGAAGGCCCAGCCGAGCACCCGACCGTCGAGCGCAGAGCTGGCCAACCACAGGACGAGCACTTGCTGACGTCGGTCATCGCCGCTCACCGCAACCTCGCCCGCTGCTCGGTGCGGGTGAGATACCAGTCGACGTCGAAACGCTGATCGCCGGTCAGGTACCGCCAGAGCCTCGCCCGTTGCACGGTCTCCAAGCGGTGGATCGACGGCTCGTACCACGGCTCCGTCCCCCGCAGTCGGGCGGCGACGGTGTCGGGTTCCATCTGGGCGAACATGTGGTCGTCCGAGGCGTTTCGGTCCCACAAGTCGCCCGTGTCCCACAGCAGCAGTTGGCGAACCGTCGGATTCAGCCGCAACTTGCCCATCACCCGCAGGGTCTCACTACGGTTCGGCGCCCCGGCATGCCAGAGTCCCTGGTGGAAGATCAGGACCGTGCCCGCCTCGCCGCTGAAGTACTCCTCCCCGGCCAGATGCTGATATCGCGAGACGTCGTCCATGTTGACGCGGCGCAGATGACTCCCTGGCACGAACCTGGTCCCGCCGGCACCGGGGGCGACGTCGTGAGGGAACCAGAACAGTTGGATGTCGAACGCCAACCCGTCATCGATGATCGCGTCGCAATGGAGCCCCTGGGCATGCAGGTCACCGGGTGGCTTGAGATGGACGAAGTGATGATCGACCACTGGACCCGCGCCGACCAACGAGGCGATCGCCCCAGCGATCTCGGGCACCCGCACCATCCGCCCGAACGCCGAGTCCGTCGCATACGCCGCATCGAGCGGCGTCCCCGACCGCGGTGGGCGCTCGACCGCACCCTCATCGGCTGCCGTGCTGTCATCGACCCCACCGCGGATACCGCGGAACTCGTCGAGCCAGGAGCGGAACAGCCGTGGCAGTTCCTCCATCGCCTGGCCGTTTACATCGGGCGGCACCACGCCATCGAAGCGGAGGAAGCCACGCGACACGAACGCCGCCATCTGGTCGGTTGACAACAGGTGGGGCGCGGTCACGACCTCTCGTCTAGCGCATCAGGAGGTGAGTTTGGCGACCCAGCGGTGCAGATTCTGGTTGCCGCGTTCGTTCCGCCCGAAGCGGAACACGTCGTCGGCCAGGGCGTCGAAGCGGCGGCCGATCTTCATCACTGTCACGAAGTCCTCCTCGTAGGTGACCTTCTCGTACAGCGCTCGCTTGCGCTCGGCCTCGTCGCGGGCCTCGTCGGTGACCAACGGCTGGCGGAAGTACTGGTATTGCACGACGCGGCATTGATCGACGGTCGGGCCGGGGAACATGCGACTGACCATCAGCCCGCCATTCGGCTGGCCGGAGATGGAGATGTTCGGGAAGACGAAGTGGACGAGGCTCATCGCCTGCAACAGGTCCCACGTCTCGACCGGCTCATCGCGCATCGTCACGATCGGCTTGTTGGCGAACCCGAGCCGAACATGCGGCCCCCACAGGTCGTAGGTGTTGCGGTTGGTGATCGACTTCGTGCCGATCGTGTTCTTGTGCAGGTAGCCGAGGTGATACCCGTCGACATACCCGTCGGCGGTCGCCTTCCAATTACCACTGGGCAGCGAAGTCTCGACGTCATGGCGGAACAGTGTGTCGAGTTGCAACATCTCCAGTCCGCCGGCCATATCGCCGAGCCACTCGTCGACGTCGAAGGCGGCCCCCGGGGTGAGCACGGCGAATATGGCACCGGCCCGCTCCGCCGTCGGCAACTCGATCAATCCCTTGACATCCATGCCGTCGAACGCCTCGCGTCCGGTGATCCCGACCAGCTCACCGGCGGTGTCGTACACCCAGGAGTGGTACGGGCAGGTGAATCGCCGACCGTGCCCGAAGCAGCTGTCCACGATGGGCGCTCCTCGATGACGACAGGCATTGAGGAACGTGCGGGCGACACCGTCGTCACCGCGGATGACGACGATCGGCCGCTCGGCGATGTCGAGGCTGGTGAAGTCTCCCGATTCGGCGATGTCGCACGAGAGCGCCACCAACAGCGGGGACTTGCGGAAGATCCGCTCCATCTCCGACTCGAACCGGGCGACATCGCGGTAGGTCGAAACCGGTATGTTGAGCATCTCGTCGCCGTAGTCGCCGCGTTCGGCATCGACATTGGCCAGCAGGCGCTGAGCGACATCCGTAAGTGGAGTGGCAGTCACGATTCCTCCTGATGAATAGCGTGATGAATAGCGCGGTCACTCACCCTACACAGCGCGACGTGGATCGCTCATCCGAACTCGGCACACGCTCATTCGAGGAAGTCTCCGAAGGCACGCCGCAGGTCTTTCAACGCCGCGTTGGCCCGAAGCTGCTGGGCCGGCGGAATCGCCACGATCGAAAAGACCTGGGCGTTGAGCTCCGCCGTGCACGACTCCACCAGCTCGCGACCGACGGGGGTGATCGCCGTCAGCACGCTGCGGCCGTCGCGCGGGTTGGCCCGACGCTCGACGTAACCGTCGGCCTCGAGCCCCCGCACGGCGTTGGTCATGCTGGCCGGGTGCACCTGCAACCGTTCGCCGATCTTGCCCACCGGCAGGACGCCGTGGCGGGTGAAGGCGAGCAGACGGAGCACCTCGAACCGGGCGAAGGTCAGACCCCGCGGCCGCAGGATCGCCTCGACCCGGGCCAGGAACACCTGGTGCACCCGCATGATCGAGGTGACCAGGGCCATACCGTCAGCGGCGTCACCCCAGCCTCGGCTGATCCAGTTCGCTTTGGCCAACTCGATCGGATCGACCGCCAGCGGTTGGTTCGAAGCCATGAATACCTATCCGAGAATCTCGATGTTCGGCGAATTGGAAGCGATGAGCCGACCAGTCGGGTGACCGCGTCAACGCGGCGTCGTCAAGCAGCGGGTCCGGCGGTGACCGGCTCCGTGGCCGCCGGGACTGCGCCAAGGCTGCTCCCCGAAGGCGTGTCGTGGCGTTTGCGCACCTTGACGACGCCCTGCCAACTGGCCAGCGACACCGCCGCCAGCAACGAGACGCCTTGGAACAGCGGCTCGATCCAGATGGTGTTCTTGCTGAAGGTGAGCTGCAGACCCTTGATCCCCCACGCGAGCGCGAACAATGCGATCAGGGTCCCCCAGACGTTCGCCCGACCCTTGAGCTGCGAGGCTCCGAAGAAGACTGCGGCGACAGCCGGGAACAGGTAGCCGGGCCCAATCGACTGGTTGAAGTTGCCGACCTTCCACGACGAGACGATGCCGGCGAAGCCGGCGATGAGCGCCGAGGCGACGAGCGAACCCCACACCAGGTGATTGGTGGCGACGCCGGCGAGGCGGGCGGCCTCGGGGTTGCCGCCGGTGGCGAACATGTAGCGCCCGACCGACGTGTGCTCGAGCACGAACCACAGGATCACGGCGAGCACCAGCAGGTAGTACACGATCAACGGCAGGCCGAGGAGTTCCTTCTTGCCGAGGTTCTGGTACGACTTCGAGAACACCCCGGAAATCGACTGATTGGACGTGTGCAGCACGAATGAGGTGATCACCTGACTCATGCCAAGGGTGGCGATGAAGCTGTTGACCTTCAACTTGACCACGAAGAAGCCGCTGATCGCGCCGGCGATCGCACACGCTGCCAGGGCGATGAAGATGCCGAGAATCGGAGAAACGGTGTGGTGTTTGGCGAGCGACGTCGTGATCACCAATGCCATCGACATCATCGTCCCGATCGACAGATCGAACGTCCCTGTCGTGAGCGGCACCAGGAAGGCCAAGGCGAGCACTCCCGGAATCACGTTCTCGCCGAGCACCAACTTCAACGAGGCGCTGCTCAGGAACGTGTCGGACTTCGTCAGGCCGAAGAAGATCATGAAGGCAGCCCACAGATAGAGCGCGCTGTACTTGTCTACCCGAAAGCGCTTCATGACATCCTCTGAGTCGTCTGGAGCTGGATCTGTTCAATGGATTTGGCAGTGATCTGACTGCCGGTCAGTTCGGCCGCGACGCGGCCCTCGACGAGCACGACGACTCGATGACAGAGCCGCACCAGCTCGTCGGTATCGGTCGAAGCGACCACGACGGCGACGCCGTTGGCTGCCGCTTCGTCGACGAGGCTGTGAATCTGATCCTTGGCACCGACGTCGATGCCCTGGGTCGGTTCGTCGAGCAGCAGCACCCTCGGCGCGAGACGCAAGGCCTTGGAGAACATGACCTTCTGCTGATTGCCACCGCTCAGCGAGCCGATTCCGGCTTCCGACGACGACGTCTTGATCGAGAGCCGCCCGATCCACGTTCTGGTGTCGGCCTTCTCCGGAGTGTGCCGCAGCCGGTGTCCGATGACATACGGCGAGAGATCGCACAGGGTGAGGTTCTCCCGAACCGACATCGGGCCGACCGTGCCTCGAATCGCCCGATCCGACGTGACGAAGGCGATGCCCGACTTGAGCGCCTCGGCCGGGGCACTGCTCGCCACGGAGCGTTCGCCGACCTTGACCTCGCCATCCGTCCGGGGAATCTGGCCCGAGATCAGAGCGAGTGCGTGCTCGCGACCCGAGCCGGTGATGCCGGCTAGTCCGACGATCTCGCCGGGTTGGACGTGGAGGTCGAGGGACTCGACGTTGCCGCCGGCCAGCCCGACCACATCGAGGAGCGGGTCCGTCGAACGCGACATCACCGAGGCGGTCGACTCCTCGATCTGATGACCGACGATCAGCTCGATCAGGCCGGAGTGGTCGAGATCACCGACCGGGACCGTGGCGACCCGCCGGGCGTCTCGCAGGATCGTCACCCGGTCGGCGAGGGCGAACACCTCGTCGAGATGGTGCGACACGTACAGGATCGACACGCCGGTGGATTTGAGCCGCCGGATCACCTCGAATAGTCGGGCGACGTCTTGACCGGGGAGTGTTGCGGTCGGCTCGTCGAGCACGAGCAGACGGGTACTGCCATCCCAGCCCATCAGCGCCCGGGCGATCGCCACGCCGGTCTTCTGCGCCGCAGACAGCGAATCCACAGGAGCCTTGACATCGAGGTCGTCGAGACCGAGTGTCGCCATTGCCTCACGCGCTCTCCCGACCTCCTCCTTCCACAGGATCCGGCCACCCCTGCCGGTTCGATATCCGGCGGTCAGGGCGAGATTCTCGATCGTACTGATCGAACCGACCAGCCCTAGGTCCTGATGGACGAAGCGAATGCCGGCAGCGGCGGCAGCATGCGCATCTCCGAGCGTCAACGGATGGTCGGCGATGGAGGCGGTTGCACCCGGGTCGGGTTGGTGGTACCCGGCGAGCACCTTGATCAAGGTGGACTTGCCCGAGCCGTTCTGTCCGACCAGGGCATGGACCTCGCCGGCGTCGATCTCCAGATCGACCTCGATCAACGCGGCCTGACCCGGAAACGTCTTCGACAGTCGGTCGATCTTCAGCAATTCGGCCATATCCACTCCCCCAACCCATCACGTCCCCCAGAAACACCCGTCCGAATGACGGAAGT
>JANMJD010000429.1:0-18910 GCA_031371195.1 Actinomycetes bacterium
AACTTGACGACGCCGGGCATCCCCGGTTCACTCGGCCAGCGCCGCGGGTCGCCGGTGAGCTGGATCGAACCCCCTGTGGCCCCGTGATATGAGCGGTAGGTATTGAGAACCTTGTGGCGTCCGGTGTGGAGCCTGGCCATCCGCATGGCGTTCTCGGTCGCCTCGGCGCCGCCGTTGGTGAAGAAGACCATGTCGAGATCGCCGGGGGCGACCTCGGCAATCAACCGGGCGGCCTCGCTGCGGGCGTCATTCGCATGGAAGGGGGCGACCGTGCACAGCTTGGCGGCGTACTCCTGGATGGCGGCGACCATCTTGGGGTGCTGGTGGCCGATGTTCAGGTTGACGAGTTGCGACGAGAAATCGAGGAACCGATTGCCGTCCTCGTCCCAGAAGTAGGGACCTTCCCCGCCGGCGACGACGAGCGGCTTCAGTGAACCCTGGGCCGACCAGGAGTGGAACACGTGGGCACGGTCGTTCACGTATGCGGCGGAGGGACGGGCCTCGAGCGAAGTCATGTCTTCATCGTAATTGTTCCGTCGCCCCTGGTACAGACCGGTCTTTGTGCCCGGACAAAGACCGACCTGACGGCCAGGTCCCGATCGCCGGTGCGCTCACGCCTCGGCGAGCAACTGGTACAGCTTGCGGCGGGCCTCGGTGACGATCGCCTCGGCTCGTTCGTGGAGTTCGGGCGAGTCGGTCATGCTGATCTGCTTGATGGCAGCGGCGAGTTGGCCGAGTGCGTGGCGGAGTTTGTGACGGTCGTCGTCGACACCGAGGTCCCACGGGCTTCCGCCGGATTCGGCTCGTTCATGAGCGGCCGCCGTACCGGCCTCGGTGAGTTCGAAGACCCGCTTGCCGTCGGCGTCCGCCGAGGTGACCAGTCCCTCGTCCTGGAGGGCTTGGAGCATCGGATACATGCTGCCCGGGCTCGGGCGCCAGCGGCCGCCGCTGCGCTCGGACAGCCTGGACATCAGCTCGTAGCCGTGCCCCGGTCCGTCCTGCAGGGCCGACAGAACGGCGGTGCGGATGTCTCCCCGGCGCATGCGCCGCGGACCCCACGGTGGGGGACCCTCGCCGAAGCCGTGATCGCCGCGTCCACCGGGGCGGGCCCAACGCCGTTCCGAGGCGGGGTTGTCGTCGAACGATCGGCGCCCGCGGCCACGGGGTGATTCGTGGTGGTGTTCATGGTGGTGTTCGTCATGTGGTCGCATGGGTGCGACTCCCTTCGTTGTCATCGTGATCGTGTGATCATGATCGGTAACGATATATCGCAAGCGATCGTGATGCAACGTTTCATCGAGATTTTCTTGCCGACGGCCCGCGGCGGCTGCGGCCGGTCCAGTTCCACGACCGGGGTGCGTTGGTCACCGTGGCGGTTGTTCCCGGGCCGCGGATGGAGTTATCGAGGCGAGATTCGATAGGCGCAGCGGGAGTCGCCGGCGAGCAGATGCTGCTCGCGCTGGACCACGGCATCGGGTCCGAGCGCGGCGCGGAACAGGTCGAGCTCGGCCGAACACAGACCTTGGCACGTGGCTGCCGCGGCACAGATCGGACAATGGTGCTCGACCAGGAACACGTCGTCGGAGTCGGAGTCGTCGACAGCCTCGGCCAGGTAGCCCTCGGTGGTTCGTAACTCGGCGAGTCGTCGTACCCGCACGGCCACCGACGACGTCCGCGGGTCGGGTAGGGCAGACCGGTAGGCCGCCAACTGGTGAGCGGTGCGGGTCGAGATCACCAGGTCGAGGGCATTTTCGCCGAGTGATTCACGGATCGACGAGATCAGCTCGACCGTCAGGTCGCCGTGGCGATCAGGGAATAGATCGGCGGCCAGCGCCGTCAGCCGCCACCACACGGGCGGCCGTCCGCGCCCCGGCGCCGAGGCGGTGGCCCGCTCCACCAGCCCGGTCGTCTCGATGGCGTCGAGATGTTGGCGGATCGCCGTGTCGGTGAGGCCGAAGTGGGCGGCCAGTTCGGGTGCCGTGGACCGCTCGACGCGCTTGAGTCGCTCGATGATGCGGCGTTTGGCATCGGTGAGTTCGGCCATCGTCGTCCGAGGTTAGCGAGTTTCCGAAGTGATCGCTTGACCATATCTCTCGACGGGTGCAGACTGATTATCAGAAGCTCATACTTGTGGAAAGGATGTGTGCCATGCCACCTACCGCACTTGACGGGGATCTCATGAGGGACGCAGACGTTCGGATCGGCTCGTTGACCGCCCTGCGCGCCGAGGGGCATCTGACCGGCAAGCTTGGTTCGTTGCCGGTGTTGGTGGTCTGGGACGGCGACGGCGCCCTGGCGATCGAGGACCGTTGCCCCCACCTCGGGTTCCCGCTGCACCGAGGCACGTTCGAGGACGGCATGGTGACCTGCCACTGGCATCACGCGCGGTTCGATCTGGCCAGCGGCTGTGCACTCGATCCGTGGGCCGACGACGCAACGGCCTTCGACGTCATCGTCGAGAGCGACGACGTTTGGGTACGTCGCCGACCGGCGCAGGCGGCCGGGGACCGGTGGGAGCGACGGCTACGCGATGGCTTGGAACGCCAACTCACCCTCGTGACGGCCAAGGCCGTGCAGGCGCTGTGCGAGGTACCCGATGGATACGACCGGATGTTCCGGGTCGGCTACGAGTTCGGTGATCGCTACCGGGCCGCCGGCTGGGGGAGCGGGATGACCGTGCTCACCTGCATGGCCAACCTCGTACCGCACCTCGATGCCGCCGATCGCCCGTTGGCGATGATCCACGCCCTCGTGTTCCTGGCCGGCGACGTTCGCGGCCAGGCGCCGAGGTTCGCCCAGCCGGCGCTCGGTGCGGCGGGTCAGTCGCCTGATCGGCTGATGGGCTGGTACCGGCGTTTCGTCGAGACCCGCTCCACCGACGGCGCCGAACGCTCGTTGGCGACAGCCATTGTCGGCGGTGACGTGGCCACGGTCGAACGGGCGATGTTCGTGACGCTGACCGATCACATCTATGTCGACGGCGGGCACAGTCTCGACTTCACCAACAAGGCGTTCGAGGCGCTTGGTCACGTCGGTCCGACGGGCGCGCCGATGCTGACCTCGTTGGTCGCTCAGACCTGTACGGCCGAGCGGGCCGAGGAGTCGAGCGAGTGGAATCACCCCTATGACCTGGTCGGTCTTGCCACGGTGACGGCCGACCGCCTCGATACGGCAATCACCGGCGCGGGTGGGGTGGATGTCGGCGCCCTCGGGTGGGCATTGCTCGCCGACGAGCCCGCCGATGTCGCTGCGGCCCTCGTCGGGGGAGCCCTCGAAGGCGCGTCGGCCGAGGAACTGGCCCGCGCGGTGGCGTACGCCGCGGCCTTGCGGCTGGTCCGGTTTCATCTCAACAACGATCCGGGGGACTGGGACACGGTGCACCACACGTTCACCTACGCCAATGCCGTTCACCAGGCGATCCTTCGCAACGCGATGCCTTCGCCCGAGATGCTGCGCGGTGTCGTCCACGGGGCGTTGCGGGTGCAACTCGATCGTTTCCTCAACGTTCCCGCAGCCCGCTTGCCCACCGCTAGTGCAGCAACGCTCGACGATCTGGCCGCGTGCTGGAGCGTGCAGGGCGCCGTCGACGAGGCCGCACAGGCGGTCTGGGGATTCCTGGCCGCGGGTGGATCACGCGGCGAGGTGATCGCCGCGCTCGGCCGGGCGCTTCTGCAGGAGGATGCGGGATTCCACTGGTACCAGTCGATCGAGGCCGGCGTGCGACAGGCACTCGCCTGGCCCGAGGGTTCGCCGGAGTCGGCCCTGGTGTTGGTCGGTGTCGCCCGATTCCTCGCCGCTCACACCCCGACCCGCCGCGAGCTGGCGACCATCTCGCGAACCGCCCTGCGGCTCCGCCGCGGCGATGTCATGTTCGTGTCGGAGTGACTCCGGACAACGTGAGGTCTTTATCACAACTCGAATGATGGTATACATCAGGACTGCGTGACGCCCGTCACGCGCAACCGGGGGGTTGAAATGGGTTCAGGGGATATTGAAGACGCGCTCGACGTCGACGACCGCTATCAGAATTGGGTATATCGCAACCCGGTGAAGGGGGCGTTTCTCGCCGGCTTCATCGCCACACAGATCGGCACCATCTGGGGGTACTACGCCGTAGGCATCGGCCTGCCATCGTTGCCGTTCCCGGCGTACAACGGTCTGCTGTTCTCGCCGGCCTCGGTGCACTTCGCCGCCGACGGAACCAGCGACTTCAGCAACGTCGGCAGCTGGTTCCTCGGGCAGTCGATCCACATGGTCAACGGGATCGTCTTCGCCTTGATGTTCGCGTTTCTGGCGTACAGGAAGCTGCCGACGTTCTTCCCGAAGATGAGGAGCGTGCAGAAGGGCATCGTGTTCGGCACGGTTCAGTCGATCGTCAGCCTGGGCTTCCTCTTCCCGTACGTGTACGCGCCGAGGGCCGGGTTCGGCATCTTCAGCTTCGGTGACAATGCGTTCGGGAACAATCACGACCACTGGAAACTGCCGGTCGCCGTACTGCTGTGGCACTGGATCTACGGGGCAATTCTCGGGATGTTCTACGACCCGAGGAAGCCGTAGCCGTCGATACAAATCCCGTGCCGCCCGGACGACGTCGCCGAGATCGTCGCCCGGGCGATGGCACGCTCACGCCGGCGTCTCGAGCGAGAGGAGGATTTCGACAACGGCGGGATGTCCGCCGTAGTCGGCCCAACCCGCGGCGGTTGCGTCGTGCTCTGAATCGCGGATGTTGACGTCGGCACCGAGTGAGATGAGGAGCTCGACGAGCTCCAGGTTGCCGCGCAAGGCCGCCTCGTGGAGCGCGGTCGCTCGTCCGCGCTGATTGACGTCCCAGCCGAGATCGACCAGCAGTCGGATCGCGCCAGGTCGTTGCAGTTCGGCGGCGCGGGCGATCAGGTCGGGGTGCCGCTCGCGCACCTCGGCGAGTTCTCCGGACATCGTGGCCACCGTTCGATCGCCGGCCAGGCAACGCCCCACGAGGGTCGCCGCCGCATCGACGCCGGCCACGTCGGCCCCCGCTGCGGCCAGCCAGTCGGCGATCTCGAGGTTCCCGTGGAGGACTGCCCCGACGTAGGGCGTGCGGCCGCGATACAGCGGATGGGTCGCCCGGCGGTTGGGATCGGCGCCGCGATCGAGGAGCAGCCGGACGCGGTTGGTGAGCCCGGCCTCGGCGGCATGTTGCAGTGCATCGGCGATCAACTCCACCGGCGACGGCCCTCGCCCACCCAACCGGCGCTTCCACGGTCCGCCATCGCCCTGGCCCAGGCCATGGTCGAGGAGGAGTTCCAGCCAGATGGTGTCGTCGCGGGCCAGGTCGCCTGGGCCACAGTTGTAGATCGCCTGGGAGTCGTTGGCGTCGGCGCCGGCGGCGAGGAGCAGCCGGGCCAGGTCCATCGATCGGGGATGGGGCGGCTGGCTTCCTTCGCCCCGGCCAAAGGCGCCGGTCAGGGCGGTGAAGGCGCATTCGGCCTCCCACAGATAGCCGGCGTTCGGATCGGCCCCGGCCTCCAGCAGCACCCGGGCCGCCTCGTACGTGTCATGGTCCCGGTCGGAGACCGGGAGGCGGGAATAGGCGGCATACAACAGGGGTTCCCAGCCGAACGGGCCACCTCGCCGGTCGGTCGCCGTCGGATCTGCCCGCAGTGCCGCGGCGAGAGCGGCGTGGCCGCCGGCCGCAGCCATCGTCCACACCGAGTAGGTGGCCAACTGCGGGTGTTCGGCCGACAGGGCGGCGGCTCGTCGAGGGCGGGACGGGTCGTCGGCCCCGTAGGTGAGGCAGGCGAGCCGCAGGAACTCGTCGGCGCGGGCGGCCTCGGTCTCGCCGACCTCACCCACCGGTTGGCGGTGGGGTGAGCGGGTGAGTTCGTTGATCCCCTCGACATGACGACGAAGCGCCGGCCAACTGGCCAGGCCGTGATGGCGGGCGATCGTCAGCTGGGCATCGGCGAGCTTGAAGCCCGCCGCTTCCGTAGATCCGGCGACCAGATCGGTCAGCCGGGGGTGGTGATCGCGGACGAGGTCGATCGCTCCCCGAACGCCGGATCGAACGAGGTCACGCAGCAGCCTGGCGGTGTCCTTCAGCTTGCCGAGATCGGGCTTCGGGGGCAGTGGGGTGACGGGCATGACGCTTCCTTTCGCAGGCCCGGCGTCCGCACGATCGGGCAGAAAGGACAGCCTGGATCGGTAAACAACTGAGCAGGTGGGCTGTGCCCATCTCCGCGGACCGGTGGCGTTCCTGCATCGCCGAAGTCCAGGTTAGCGCAGTCATCGAGTCCCTTCGCCCAGACCATTTGCCGCCGCCCGGCCGTAACGCACGCCAATCTGACAAAATGTAAAGGTGACGGTCGCTCAGCTATCCACCGATGTGCTTGCCAACCAACTCGGTCTCGCCGACGAGGTCGTCGATGCCGAGTCGCTGGCACGAAGCGTCGAGCGGTTCCGGGAGCAGAACATCGTGCTGCCGACGTTCGCCCAGCTGGCCGATCCGTCGACCATCGACCCGGCGCTCGTCGGTGACGCCGACCCTCAGGGGCCCGACCCGCGCAACCTGTTCCGGGTCAACTGGTACAACGACCTGGCCGGCAACCGTGTAGAGGTGCCCGACCACGTGGTGCTGCCGCCCGAGTTGACCGGGGTCGAGAGCCCGATCATCGTGGTGTTCGGCGACCGGTTTCCGATGATCACGGCGCACAAGGTGCTGGCCGCCTACTCCTGTCTGGCGCCGCGCGTGATCACCGGGCAGTTCGACCCGACCCGCCACCGGGCGATCTGGCCATCGACGGGCAACTATGCCCGTGGTGGCATCGCCATCAGCCGCATCATGGCGTCGCGCGGTGTGGCGATCCTGCCCGCGGGGATGAGCCAGGAGCGGTTCGACTGGCTCGACCGATGGTGCGCGAACCCGGCCGACGATGTGATCCGCACCGTCGGCACCGAGTCGAACGTGAAGGAGATCTACGACGCCTGCAACGAACTGGCCACGGACCCGGGCAACTTCATCCTCAACCAGTTCTGCGAGTTCGGCAACACACTCGGCCATTACACGGTGACCGGACGGGCGCTCGGGCACGTGTTCGAGCACGTCGCACGGTCCCATCCGGGTCTGCGGTTGGCGGCGTTCACCAGCGCCACGGGGTCGGCCGGCACGATCGCCGCGGGTGACCGCCTGAAGGACGACTACGGGGCGCGCATCGTCGCCGTCGAGGCCCTTGAATGCCCCACCATGCTCGAGAACGGGTTCGGCGAACACAACATCCAGGGCATCGGCGACAAGCACATCCCGCTGATCCACAACGTGATGAACACCGACATCGTCGTCGGCGTATCGGACCGGGCGACCGACGAACTCGATGTCCTGTTCAACACCGCGGAAGGTCGCTCCTACCTGGTCAATCGCCGGGGACTGAGTGCCGAGCTCGTCGCCACGCTGGAGCACTTCGGGTTGTCGTCGATCTGCAACACGCTCGCCGCGATCAAGACGGCCAAGCTGCTCGGACTCGGTCCCGATGACGCGATCATCACTGTCGCCACCGACGGCGCGGCGCTCTACCCGAGCGAGCGTGCCAAGACGATCGCTCGGCGGTTCAACCACTCGTTCGGGGCACTCGACGCCGCCGAGGTCTACGGCGAGCACCTGGCCACGGTGACCACCGACGACATGATCGACTGCACCACCCGCGACCGCAACCGCATCTTCAACCTCGGGTACTACACCTGGGTCGAACAGCAGGGCACGCCCATCAAAGTGTTCGAAGCCCGGCGCTCGCAGGACTTCTGGCGTGGACTGCATCGCTACGTGCCGATCTGGGACGAGATGATCACCGAATTCAATGCCCGAGTGGCCCATGCGTGAGCATTGTCCGCTCCGTTCCGGGGCGGATCGATGATCGCCGGGTTCCGCTGCCGGGTCTGCGGTGCGCACGTCGACATCACCCGCATCCACCAATGGACCTGTCCGAATGCATCGCGGGACGATCGTCACCACGTCCTCGACATCGTGACGTCGACCGTTCCGGTTGACGCGGGAGCAGCGGGCGACAATCCCTTCGTGGTCTTCCGTGAGGCCTTGGCATTCGACGCCTTCGCCGCCGCCCACGGCATGACTGCGGCAGCCCGGGAGGCGTTGATCGTCGAGACCGACGACCTGGTGGCCGCGGTCGACGGCACCGGTTTCCGTCGCTCGCCCTTCGCTCGCAACGACGCCCTCTCCGACGCCTTGGGCTTCTCCCCCGACGGCGGGGTATGGGTGAAGAACGAGACCCGCCAGGTCGCCGGGAGTCACAAAGCCCGGCATCTGTTCACGGTGCTGCTGCACCTGCGCGCCGCCGAACTGCTCGGACTGAGGGGCGGACCACGCGCCCCGTTGGCGATCTCGTCGTGCGGCAACGCGGCGATTGCCGCCTCGACGCTCGCCGCGGCGGTCTCATGGCCGATCACGGTCTTCGTGCCGCCGGCGGCCAGCGCGGTCGTGCTCGCCCGCCTCGATGGCCTGGGGGCACGCGTCGTCGTCTGCCCGCGCCGGACCGGCGATCCACCCGGTGACCCGTGCGTCCATCGGTTCCGTGAGGCGTTGGCGAACGGGGCACTGCCGTTCGCCGTCCAGGGTCCCGAGAATGTGTGGTGTCTCGACGGCGGGCGAACGCTCGGTTGGGAGCTGGCCGACCAATTCGCCCAGGTGGATGGGGGCATCGACCGATTGATGGTGCAGGTCGGCGGGGGAGCGTTGGCGACATCGGTCGGCATGGGCCTGACCGAGGCCGGTTGCCGGATACCGCTCGACGCCGTGCAGACCGCGGGCTGTGCCCCCCTTCGGCGGGCGTGGGATCTCCTCGGGGCGCCGCACGACGCCGATGTCGCGGCCCGGCGATGGACGGAGTTGATGTGGCCGTGGGAGCAGGAACCTCGTTCGCTGGCCGACGGCATCCTCGACGACGAGACGTACGACTGGCTCGGCATCGTCGAACGAATGGCCGCGACGGGTGGCCGTCCGATCGTCGCCGATGAGGCGTCGGTGATCCGTGCGGCCGACCTGGCGACGACGGTGTCGGGGATCGATACCAGCCCCACCGGGGCGGCGGGGCTGGCGGGTCTGGTGGCTGTGCGCGCCGAGATCTCCGACGATGAGCGCATCGCCGTGATCTTCAGTGGAGTCCGCCGCTGATCCGGCGGCCCGGTCACACGAGGCCGGTGACAGCGAGGCCGGTGACAGCGAGGCCGGTGGTGGATCGAATCGGCGCACAGCTGACGGTGGCGGGACTGGGACGGTAGCCTCCGTGCTATGTCGGAACTCATCGTGCCTTCTGCCCTCGACACCGGGGGCGACCCCCGCTCGGACATCTTCACCCGGCTGCTGAAAAACCGGGTCGTGATGCTCGGTACCGATGTGAACGACGACATCGCCAACAACATCTGTGCGCAGCTCCTCTACCTCGAGGGCGAGGATCCGGGCGCCGACATCTGGCTCTACATCAACAGCCCCGGCGGTTCGGTGTTCGCCGGCATGGCGATCTACGACACGATGCAATTCGTCAGCTGCGATGTCGCCACCGTGTGCATGGGCATGGCCGCGTCGATGGGTCAGTTCCTGCTCACGGCCGGTGCGGCGGGCAAGCGTCACACGCTCCCCAACGCCCGGATCATGATGCATCAGCCCCTCGCCGGCCTGCGCGGACAGGCGGCCGACATCGCCATCCAGGCTCAGCAGTTGGCATATACCAAGCGGCGGATGGCCGAGTTGATCGCCCATCACTCGGGCAAGGATCTTGCCCAGATTCAGGCCGACTCCGAGCGCGACCGCTGGTTCACGGCCGACGAGGCCAAGGAGTACGGCCTGGTCGACAACGTCATCGTCAAGCGTGGCGAGCTGCGCTGACCACGAGTTCTCTCATCGTGTGAACCCGGTTACGGCGCCGGCGTCGTCTCGGGGGCGAGTGTGTCCGACACCGGTGGCGTCTCGGCCGGAGGTGTAGCCGTCGTCGTGGCCGGGTCGGAGGCCGCGCCAATGGTCGTCGGCGCGGGTGCCCCGGTGGTCGCCGTAGTCGCAGCGGTCGGCGTCGCAGCGGTTGGCGTCGCAGCGGTTGACGTCGTGGTGGTGACCACGACCGTCGTGGTGGTCGTCGTGCCCGAGACGTCGATCGTCACATTGCACGTCGCCTGAGCATGGGCGACGATCACGTCTGCGTCGCGCTTGGTCTCATATGCCTGCTGGATCACTTCGAGCCGGGCTGCGGGGTCGGAGATGTCGATCGTCGCCGCCGCCTGCATCAGGCGGGCCAGGCGCTGCCACGAGTCCTGCACGGCCAGGGGCGCTCGGCGGGCCATGGCGAGGTAGCGATCGACCATCGTCGTGACGTCGTCGACGGTACTGATCGGCAGCACGAGCAGCGACTGTTGAGCGGCGAGCGCGGGGCAATAATCCTTCGTTTCTCGGCTCGGTCCCCCACCGCATGCAACGAGCAGACTGCCGGCGATGATGCCCACTGCCGGCACCGAGATGGCGCGATGCAATCGCCGAGTCGCCGCAGGCATGGATGCAGTTTCCCATCCCGCCACGCAAAATGAGGTGATTCCGGTATTTCTACCGGTTGCCGAGACTCTGGACACGCGAGTCAGGCGAACCCTGACACAGGCCTTCGGTATGGTAGCCGTTGTCCGTCGAGGAGCCGGGCTTGCACGTTCCTCCCGTTGTTGGCTCCGGCGCGTCATTGCGCCCGACCTCTGCAGGAGGCGTCATGCTCGCCGCTATTCCCACTGCCGGCCTTTTGGGCACCACCGGTCAGCGCATCGATGTCGAGGTA
Source organism: Actinomycetes bacterium (assembly GCA_031371195.1). GTDB lineage: Bacteria > Actinomycetota > Acidimicrobiia > Acidimicrobiales > Ilumatobacteraceae > JANMJD01. The sequence continues at coordinate 10,794 of JANMJD010000429.1, forward strand.
CACGTCGGCCCCGGTCTGCCCGGCTTCAGCATCGTCGGTCTGCCCGACGAGGCGTGCCGGGAGTCGCGCGACCGGGTCCGAGCGGCGATGCTGTCCAGTGGGTTGCCCTGGCCGCAGAAGCGGATCACCGTCAATCTGGCGCCGTCGGGAGTGAGGAAATCGGGAATCGGGCTCGATCTGCCACTGGCGGTCGGCGTCCTCGTTGCCGCCGAGATGCTTCCCCCAACAGCAGTCGAATCGGTCGGATGTATCGGTGAGCTGGGGCTCGACGGCGCCATCCGCCCGGTTCCAGGTGTTGCTCCGATGGTCGCCGCCATGTGCGCCGCCGACCTGCGACTGGTACTTGTCGCCCGGTCGTCGGTCGCCGAAGCCCGCGTCGGAGCCGGGGGCGTCGATGTACGGGCGGTCGCCGATCTGCGCGAACTCGTGGCTGTGCTCCGGGGCGATTCGCCGTGGCCGTCGTTGCCCGTCGAGGATGTGGTCGACGAGCGGGTCGGGCTGCCCGATTTGGCCGACGTTCGTGGTCAACCTTGGGCGCGCCGGGCTCTCGAAGTGGCCGCCGCCGGTGGCCACCATCTGCTGTTCGTCGGTCCGCCCGGCGCGGGCAAGACGATGTTGGCCGAACGCTTACCAGGGCTGCTCGGTCCACTCACCGATCAGCGGGCGATCGAGGCGACGATGATCCACTCGGCTGCCGGCGTGCGGTTGCCTGCCGCTGGAATGGTGCGCTACCCGCCGTTCCGCGCCCCCCACCACACCTCCACGGCGGTAGCGATCATCGGTGGCGGCACACAGAACCTCCGGCCGGGCGAAATCAGTTTGGCCCATGGCGGGGTGCTTTTCCTTGACGAATTGGGCGAGTTCTCCCCGAGCGTCGTCGACGCGTTGCGCCAGCCGCTCGAAGACCAACAGGTGCGGGTGAGCCGCGCCAGATCGTCGGTCACCATGCCCGCCGATGCGCTGGTCGTGGCCGCCACCAACCCGTGCCCGTGCGGCGGCGGTCGCCCGGGTGACTGCTCATGCTCGGAAGCGGCCAAAGCGCGCTACCTGCGGCGATTGTCGGGCCTGCTGCTCGACCGGTTCGACTTGCGCGTGGCCGTCAGCCGGCCCGGGGTCGACGAGTTAATGGCATCCGACGGGGGCGAGAGTACCCTCGACGTGCGATCGAGGGTCGAGCACGCGAGGCGAATCGCCTCCGATCGCGGCTGTTTGAGCGCCCGCATTCCAGCCGGCGAACTCGATGAATGGGCGCCGCTCAGCCGGTCGGCCCAGCAGTTGGTACGCACCGAGTTGGAGAACGGCCGGTTGAGCGGGCGCGGCCTGCATCGAGTACGCCGCGTCGCTCGCACTCTCGCCGACCTCGACGGTGCCGGCGTGACCATCGAGGTCGACCACGTGAGTCTCGCGTTACGCCTACGGGTCGACGTGGCCGCCGTTTCGTCCGGCCGCACGTCCGACTTCACCGCTCGAGCGGCGTCGTGAGCACCGATGACGGCCATCTGCCCGACCAGGCGTTCGTGGCGGCGCTTGCCGGGCTCGAAGCGATGACGCCGGCTCGGTTGCGGGCGCTCCTGCGTGGTCGAACCGGGCAACAGGCCTGGGCGGCCGTCGTCGAGGATTGGGCCGACCAGACACTCGACCGGTTGGCGGCGGCCGATCCGGGACTGCGGGCCCGGTGGCGCATGGCGACCTTGACCACCGACCTCGTGGCCGCTGCTTGGGAGCGGTGCTGTCACCTCGGTATCGAGGTCCTGGTCTGGGGGCGGCCGGGCTATCCCGCGGCCCTGTTACATGATCCGGCGCCCCCACCGGTGCTGTTCGTCCGGGGGACCACGGCGGTACTCGCCGAACGCCGGGTGGCCATCGTCGGCACCCGCAACGCAACGCCCGGCGGGCGTCGCATGGCTCGGGCCATCGGTCGTGAGCTCACGACTGCCGGAATCAGCGTCGTCTCGGGCCTTGCCCGCGGCATCGACGGAGCGGCTCATTCGGGTGTCCGCGACGCGATGAACCCGGGCGAGCTCGGCGCTGCGGGGCCGGTCGGAGTCGTCGGCAGCGGACTCGACGTGGTGTTCCCTCGCGAGCATCGCGAACTCTGGGAGTGGGTGGGTTCGACGGGTCTGCTCGTCTCGGAACACCCACCGGGCACCGCTCCGCTGCCCTCCCATTTCCCTCAGCGCAATCGGATGATCGCCGGGTTGGCCGAGTTGCTCGTCGTCGTCGAATCCAGAGCAACCGGAGGATCCTTGATCACCGTGCGCGAGGCAATGCGGCGTGATGTCGATGTGCTCGCGGTCCCTGGATCCCTACTCAATCGAGCTGCTCAAGGAACCAATCGGTTGATCGCCGAGGGTGCTCGGCCGGTGCTCGAACCGAGTGACATCCTCATTGCTCTCGGCCTCGACACCCGTCGGTCCACTCCACTGCCGTTTGACTCGCGTATGGCGCCGTCGGCCGCGGACCGGGCGGTGCTCGGCGCATTTGGTCCCGACACCTTGACGATCGACGAACTCGTCGTGCGTATCGGAACCGAGGCGGTAACCGTCGCCCTGGCCGTCGGCCGGCTCGAGGCCGCCGGTTGGCTCCTCGACATCGGCGGTTGGTACGCCCCCGTCGATCATCTGCGCGCGTCGGCATGACTTGGTACCGTCGAGTCGTGAGCTGGCGTGCCGACGAGTTCCTCGCCTCGTTGGTGGCCGCGTCACCGAACACCGTCGAGGCGTACGGGCGCGACCTGGCAGGGTTCACCAGCTGGGCGGCCCGGTCGGGTATCGACGATCCGGCCGTCGTGGACCGCCTGCTCCTGCGGCGGTACCTGGCGTATCTCGCTACCAGGCAATACGCCCGCCGTTCGATCGCCCGCAAGGCATCGACGCTACGCCGCTATTTCGGCTGGCTCCATCGTCGCGGCGTGATCGAGCGAGACCCGAGCGCATCGTTGTCGGCCCCCACCGGGGATGGTCGGCTTCCTCGCGTGCTCGACCATGGCGAGATCCACCACCTGCTGCAGGCGTCGACCGCCGATACGGGAGCGGAGGCGCACGGGGGCAGGTCGACCATCGACGAGGCCTTCGACCGGCGTGACGTCGCCGCGCTCGAAGTGCTGTACGGCAGCGGCGTCCGCGTGTCGGAGTTGTGCGGACTCGATGTCGGTTCCCTCGATCTTGGCGCCGGAGCAGCACGCGTGCTGGGCAAGGGTTCCAAGGAACGTCGGGTGCCGCTCTCGGAACCGGCGGTCGAGGCGATCCACGCCTGGCTTGCCGTCCGCCACCTGTGTCCGAGCGGTGCCGATGCCGCCGCGGCGCTGTTCGTCAACCGTCGCAGCGGTCGGCTGACGCCTCGCGATGTTCGCCGGATCATCGACCGGCGGGCAATCGACCCGACACACCCCCACGCGCTACGGCACAGCTTCGCCACCCATCTGCTCGACGGCGGCGCCGACCTGCGCGTGGTACAGGAGCTCCTCGGTCACGCCAGTGTCGCCACGACGCAGCGATACACCCATGTGAGCAAGGAACGACTTCGCTCGGTCTACGAACAGACCCACCCTCGCGCCTGATCGGCGCTCCTTTCGGCACGCCAGGTGCCTTGTCGCTATCTGCGTGAGTCCACGAGGTGTTGTGATGTTCGCTGTCCTGTCGTCGTTGATTGCCCGACTGGCGATGGTCATCGCCATCGGTGGTCCACCGTGCCTCCTGCCGCCCATCCATGGGACCGTGACCGATCCATTCCGGCCGCCGGGCTGCCCGTACTGCCCGGGCAACCGTGGCATCGAGTACTCGACGACGGCGGGAGCCTCGGTGGTCGCCGCCGCCGACGGTGTGGTGACCTTCGCCGGCCCGGTGGCCGGAGTTCGTTACGTCGTTGTCGAACACGCCGGAGGATACCGCACCACGTATGGCCGGCTGTCGGCCATCGCCGTGTTGGTCGGATCGACCGTGCGAGCCGGTCAACCCATCGCAACCGCGGGAGCTGCCACGTTCTTCGGTCTACGGCTGGGCGACATCTACCTCGATCCCGGTCCGCATCTGGCACAGGTCGTGCCGCAGCCTCGGTTGATCCCGCTCGACGGCCGCGATCGCCGTCCCCCACCGATTCCCCGCCTGAGCTGCTGATCGAACCGGTCGCCCGCCCGTTGTTCCCGCCGGAAAGTGTCATCGCACTGGGCGATCGCCGATAGCCGCCGCTAACATCACTCCCCGGTTTGCGGCGCTGTGCCGCAGGTCGAATTCACATGCGCTCCCCCCGATACTGCGGTCACCCTCGGGTGCTGGCGGGGCCTGCGCCGGTAACCGCAGCAAAGGAGACATCATGGCCGTCGTTACGATGCGACAGCTGCTCGAAGCAGGAGTCCACTTCGGGCATCAGACCAGGCGCTGGAACCCCAAGATGAAGCGTTTCATCTTCGGTGAGCGCGGTGGCATCTACATCATCGACCTCAATCAGACGCTCACCCGCGTTGAAGATGCCTACGGGTACATCCGTGACCTCGTGGCCGGAGGTGGGTCGATCCTGTTCATCGGTACCAAGAAGCAAGCGCAGGATCCGGTCCGCTCCTTTGCCGAGAAATGCGGCATGCCCTATGTCAACGAGCGTTGGCTCGGTGGCATGCTCACCAACTTCGAGACCATCTCCAAGCGCGTCGCCAAGATGCAGGAGTACGAGCGCATGCGCCTCTCGGGCGAGTTCGAAGCGATGCCGAAGAAGGAAGCCCTCCTGCTCGGCCGCGAACTCGAGAAGCTGCAGAAGAACCTCGGCGGTATCCGCAGTCTCAACAAGCGCCCCGATGCGGTGTTCATCCTCGACACCAAGAAGGAGCACCTTGCCGTCACCGAGGCGAACAAGCTCGGCATCCCGGTGGTCGCCGTCGTCGATACCAACGTCGATCCCGACGTCGTGCGCTACCCGATTCCCGGTAACGACGACGCCATCCGGTCGACCAGCCTGATGTGCCGCGTCGTCTCCGACGCCGTCGAGGAGGGTCGATTCATCAACGCTCGGCGTAATCCGATCGCCGCCCCCCGTCGTAGCGCCGAGCAGGACGCCATGTTCGCCGCTCAACAGGCCGAAGCCCGTCGGGCGGCGATGGCCGCCCAGGCCGATCGCGATGCCCGCGTCGCCGCGGCGGCGAACGCCCCCGATGTCTCCGAGTCCGAGGTCTCCGAGCCCGATGCCGTCGAGCCGCCGGTCGACGCCGACATGCCCTCAGAGGTGGCCGCTCCGACCGCCGAGGCAGCTCCCGAGGTCGCCGCGTCGGCCACAGAGGGAGAGTCCTGAATCATGGCGTTCACGGCCAAAGATGTCCAGGCTCTGCGCCAGTCCACCGGCGCCGGGATGATGGACGCCAAGCGGGCCCTCGAGGCCAATGACGGCGACATGGAGGTCGCCAAGCAGTGGCTCCGTGAGAAGGGCCTCGCCGCCTCGGCCAAGCGTGAGGACCGGGAGAACACCCAGGGTCTCGTGTCGCTCGCCATCGTCGGCAACGTCGGTGCAATCGTCAAGCTGAAGTGCGAAACCGACTTCGTGGCCGGCTCCGACCAGTTCAAGGCCGAGGGCCAGGCGCTCGCCGATCTGGTCGCCAACGGTGGCGACGTCGCCGAGCGAGCGACGATCCTCGACGATCTCAAGATCACCCTCAAGGAGAACATCGATCTTGGGGACGTGGTGCGCATCGAGGCCGCGCCGGGCAACACGATCGACTCCTACCTGCACATTCAGGGTGGGCGCGGTGTCAATGCCGTGCTCGTCGAGATGTCGGGTGGTTCCAGCGAGTTGGCGCACGACGTCGCCGTACACATCGCCTTCGCCAAGCCGCGTTATCTGTCGAAGGACGACATCCCGGCCGACGAGGTCGCCAAGGAGCGGGCCACGCTCGAAACGATCACTCGCAACGAGGGCAAGCCCGACGCTGCCGTTGCGAAAATCGTCGACGGACGTATTCAGGGATTCTTCAAAGATGTCGCCCTGCTCGAGCAGCCGTACGCCAAAGACGACAAGGTGTCGATCAGCCAGCTGATCGGCTCGGCGTCGATCGCCCGGTTCGCTCAAGTCCAGGTCGGCTGAGCCGGTGGCCTCGCCCCGCTGGAAGCGCATTGTTTTCAAGCCGTCGGGCGAGGCTCTGGCCGGCGCCTCAGGCAACGGACTCGATGGGGCGACACTCGACGTGACCGCCCGCGAGATCATGGACGTCCGCGAGAAACTCGATGTCGATGTCGCCGTCGTCGTCGGCGGCGGCAACTTCTGGCGGGGCCGATCGAACTCGCTGGCCGCCATGGATGCCACGCAGTCCGATCACATCGGCATGCTCGCCACGGTGATGAACGCGCTTGCCCTGCAGGACGCCCTCGAACGCGTCGGGCAGCACACCCGGGTGCAGAGCGCCATCGAGATGCCGCGTATTGCCGAGCCGTATATCCGGCGCCGGGCCATGCGGCATCTCGAAAAGGGCCGGGTCGTGATCTTCGCCGCCGGCACGGGCAACCCATTCTTCACGACCGATACCGCAGCAGCCTTGCGGGCCAAGGAGATCGATGCCGGGGCGATCCTCAAGGGGACCCACTCGGGCGTCGACGGCATCTACTCCGCCGACCCCCGCAAGGATGCGTCGGCAGTCAAATACGACGAGGTCAGCTACCTCGAGGTGATGACCAAGGACCTGAAGGTGATGGACGCCACGGCGATCGCTTTCTGCCGAGATAACAATCTGCCCATCGTCGTGTTCGACATGACCGCTCCGGGCACCCTGCGTCGGATTCTGGAAGGCGACCGGGTCGGAACGATCGTCCACGACATCTGAGTGGAGTGCCTCGCTCGACGGGCAGCATCACCTGTCGCGCCCGGGCGCGTCACTAGGCTGGACCATGTGACGGAAGAGACCCTGCTCGAGGCCATCGACAAGATGGAGAAGGCCGTGGAGCATACCCAGGGCCAGTTTTCGACGGTCCGCACGGGGCGGGCCACTCCGGCACTGGTCGAGCGGATGGTGGTCAGTTACTACGGGTCCGACGTTCCGTTACAGCAGTTGGCTTCGTTCCAGGTGCCCGAGGCGCGCCAGCTGGTGATCAAACCACATGATCGCGGCACCCTTGCGGCGATCGAGAAAGTGATTCGTGACTCCGATCTCGGCGTTTCACCGAGCAATGACGGCGTGGTCATCCGTATCAATCTGCCGCCGCTCACCGAGCAGCGCCGCAAGGAGTACGTGAAGATCACCAAGAACATGGCCGAGGACGGTCGGGTCGCCGTGCGTAACATCCGGCGGGACGCTCGCAAGCAACTCGAGGCCGCCGAGAAGGCGAGTGACATCTCGGCCGACGAATTGGAACGGGCCGAGAAGGAACTCGACAAGATCACCCACGAGCATGTGGAACAGATCGACAAGGCGTTGGGCCGCAAGGAGCAGGAGCTTCTCGAGGTCTGAGGGGACCCTACGATGTTGATGACCGACAGCAGACACAATTCCAGCTATTGCCACAGCGGGACACCCGTCCCGATCACCAACGCGAACGAGGTGCCGGAACGATGAGCGACGATCTCTGGCGTCCCGGACAGGACGACGATTTCGGCGATTTCGACGACGAGGATTGGGATGCGATCCCCACCCCGTTGCCCCAACGCGAGCGCCCAACTGATGTCTCGGGTCCGGCGATCAGTCTGGGCGAGGCGGATTTCGACTCGCTCCCACACTGGACCGAACCGCCGACGGGCGAGATCCCACGGCTGTTCGCCGATAAGGATCCGACCGATGATCTCGATGTGTGGTCGAGTTTTTCTCCGTCGACGCCGCCGGTCTGGCGCGACGATCCACCCGCGTCGGCGCCGACCGGTCCTCCGGCAGCCGACGCCACCCAACTGGACGACTTCACCCAATACGATGCGCCCCGAGCCCAGATCGACGAGCCGCCGATTCCCGACGACCCGTTCTTCGAGGCCGATGACGACGAGGCCGCGGTAAGCGCCGTCGTGCCGGTGGCCCCCGTCGAGTCGGCACCGGCGGTTCGCGGCCCGATTCGCGTCGGCACCGACCCGATGAGCGACGCCGAACGCCTGTCGGCCCCACGCGGTCGTCCGACCTCCGGTCGAGGTGGTCCTCGGGAGGATCCGTCGCGTGCCCGCAC
>JANMJD010000450.1:0-4029 GCA_031371195.1 Actinomycetes bacterium
ACCCCGACCGCCGCGGCGTTGCCGGCGCTCACGGCCCGGCTGATGCCGACGCCCGTCGCCCGGGCGTAGTTGAGGAAGCTCGACACGAAGTTGCCGCTCTGGCTGGCCACGCCGATCGATCCGGCCGGGGGGTAGGGCGCGACGATCTGGGCGCACAATTTCGCCGGCGTCGAGACGACACCCTGGCCGTTCGGACCGGCGAGAAGCATGCCCAACTCATCGGCCAGGGCGATCAACTCGGCCTCGGCCTGGCGTCCGGCGTCGCCGGCCTCGCCGTAGCCCGCCGACGTGACGAACGCGGCCCGGATCCCACGCGCCGCACAGGCCCGCAGCAGGGCCGGGTTGGCCGACGCCGGGGTGCAGACGAACACCAGGTCGGCGGCACCGTCGGGCAGGTCGGCGACGTCGGCGACCGTGTCGATTCCGAGCACGGAGCCGCCTTCGAGGTTGGTGCCGAACACTGCGCCGGCATAGCCCGAGGCGAGCAGGTTGTGCAACGACACGAACCCGAACTTGCCCGGGTGGCTCGATGCACCGGCGACAACCACGCCCTTCGGTTCGAACAGGGCTCGGATCTGGGCATCGGTGGGAGCCGGCCGTCCGGTCGCCGTCGAGACGGCCTCGTCGCCCAACTCGACGAGTGCGTCGACGGCGACAACCCGTCCGTCACGCCCGACGATCAGCGGATTGACGTCGACGCTGACCACATCTGGACGAGCCGTGGCCAGGGCCGACAGGCCCTCGAGCACCGCGGCGACCATCGATCGATCGACGGCGGCTTCGCCGCGGAACTCGCCGAGCAGCCTGTGCGTGGCCAGCTGCTCGATCATCGCCGCGGCGTCGTCCGGGTGGAGGGGAGCGGGGCGGAACACCACATCGGCGATCGCCTCGGCGAGCACACCGCCGACGCCGAGCATCACGTTCATGCCGAACTGCGGATCCCGCACCAACCCGGCGATCAGCTCCCGGCCTCCCGAGATCATCGGGGCGATCAACACCGAGACGCGACCATCGTCGGGGGTGGCCGCGGCGAGCAGCTCGGTGGCCGCGGCCCGCACTGCGTCGGCATCCCCGAGCCGCAGGCGGACGAGGCCCCGTTCGGTCTTGTGGGCGATGGCGTCGCCGCACAGCTTGGCGACGACGGGATACCCGAGTGCCCCGGCCGCGACGACCGCCTCGTCGGCCGACGCCGCTTCGCGCTCGGGGGCGAGGGGGATTCCAAAGCCCGCCAGGAGCCGTTTGGAATCTGCTTCGGAGAGGGTCCGGCCGAGGTTCGACATGATCCTCAACCGTAGCCAGCCGATCGGCCCCTTCCAGGGTGCGCCCGGCGGCGCCGTCGCCCGACCCGGCCACAACCGCCGATGCGACGACGGTCGGAGACGGTCTCGGGTCGCCTCGATCGGCCGGCTCAGAGGGGGACGAGGGCGGCGTGGAGGAACGAGCGAACGTGCTCGAGCCGCTGCGTCAGGCGATCGGGCGACAGCGGATCATCGTCGAGCAGGCCCTGCAGAAACGGCGCGTCACTGAAGTACGTCAGGATGGCGCCGTAGCCGGTGAGCACGAATTGCTCGGGGTCGTGGGAACGGAACGTGCCCTGTTCCATCTCTCGGGCGAAGTACGCCACTGCCCGATCGAACAGCGGGCGGACCACCGCGGCCAGATCCATGCCGAGGTGGGAGCCGCCGTCGAGCGCCTCGCGTCGCAGCAACCGGACGTAGTCGGGGTTCTCCTCGAAAAACCGAAAGCCGGTGTCGATGACCAGCTCGATCTTTGCCCACCCCTGGGTCTCGTCGCTGGCCAATACCTCGAGACGGAAGATCCAATCCGACAGCAGATGCTCGAAGACCTCCTCGTAGAGGGCGTCTTTCGACGGGAAGTGATGCAGTAGGGACGGACGCCGGATGCCGACGCGCCCGGCGATGACATTGAGCGACGTACCCTCGTAACCGCCCTAGGCGAAGCACTGCAGCGCTTCGGTGATGATCAGATCACGCGTGGACGGTGCCTCGTGTGCCTCGTGTGAAGTCATGCGTCGTTCGCCCACCGTCCGAGCAGCCTAGCGCATCCGTTCCGATTGTCTACCTACTGGTCGGTAGGCTGCTAGGCTGTCGACGTGCTCTCTACTCTTTTCATCGGGGCCGGGATCGGGATCGCGATCTCGGTCTTCGCCAATCTCTGCACCACCATCTACGCCCACCGTGCGCTCTCCCATCGAGCGTTGACACTGGCCGCCCCGGCCGCCTTCGTCTTCAGGGTGCTGATGTGGATCTCCACCGGCATCCGACCGCGGCAATGGGTGGCCGTGCACCGCAAACACCACGCCTTCACCGACGTCGAGGGCGATCCCCACTCCCCCAAGCTGCTCGGCTGGGTGCAGGTGCAGATGCGTAACGTCGCCCTGTACCGCAAGGAGGCGAACAACCCCGAGACACTGGCGCGCTATGCCAAGGACCTCCCTGCCGACAAGTGGGACAGGGTGCTGTTCGACCATGCCCTCCTCGGGCTGGGCGTCGGGGTCGCCCTGCTCGTGCTCGCCGCGGGTTGGAAGGTCGGCCTGATCGCCGCCTTCGCCCACCTCAACATGTATCTGGCGACGAATGCCGCGGTCAACGCCATCGGTCACCACTTCGGCCGTCGGCCGTACGACAACAACGCCGGCAACCTGCAGTGGCTGGCCTGGTTCACCGGGGGCGAAGGTCTGCACAACAACCACCACGCCGCGCCGACGTCGGCCCGCCTGTCGCATCGCCGGTGGGAGTTCGATCCGGGTTGGTGGGTGATCAGCGTGCTGCGCCGCCTCGGCCTGGCCAAGGTCCGCCTCAACCAGTTGGTCTTCGCCGCCAAGAAGCGCCCCGCCACCACACCGGCGTGACGGTCATCGCGGCACGCGCCGCGGTGGTCGATGGCTCGCTGGTCGGGCCGACCGAGATCGTCGTCGACGACGGACGGATCACCCATGTTCGGCCTGCGGCCGATCGGCCGGGGCTGCTTGATGGGGTCATCTCCCCCGGTTTCGTCGATCTGCAGGTCAACGGCATCGATGACATCGACGTCGCCCGCGCCGCACACGCGGACTGGGACCGGCTCGACGCCTTGTTGATTTCCCAGGGGACGACCACATGGCTGCCGACGCTGGTCAGCGGGCCGCTGCCGGCGTACGGCGCATCACTCGCCCGCATCGCTGCGGCAATGGCACGCCCGGCTGCGGGGCGGCCGACCATCGCCGGCGTCCACCTTGAAGGACCGTTCCTCGGCGCCGCCCGCGGAGCGCATCCCGAGCGGTTCGTCATTCCCATCGACCTGTCGTGGCTGGCCTCGTTGCCCGACCATGTCCGCCTGGTCACGCTCGGCCCGGAGCAGGCCTCGGCAGTAGAGGCCATTGTGTCGCTGATCGAGCGGGGCATCTTGGTCTCGCTCGGCCACTCCTGCGCCGATGAACCCCAGACCCTGGCGGCCGTCGATGCGGGGGCGCGGATGGTGACCCACCTGTTCAACGCGATGGGGCCGCTGCACCACCGGTCCCCCGGCCTCGCCGCGGTCGCCCTGACCGACCCGCGTCTGGCGGTCGGCCTGATCGCCGACGGCGTCCACGTCCACGAGCGGATGATCCGCCTGGCGTTCACCTGCGCCCGGCCCCGACGAGTCGCCCTGGTGACGGACGCCGTCGCCTGGCGGGCAGGATCGGCGGGTGAGGTCCGTATGGCACTTGCCGATGGCGCGCCCCGGCTGCCCGACGGCACCCTCGCCGGCAGCGCGCTGACCATGGACGCCGCGGTCCGGTTCGTCGTCAACCGCTGCGGTGTGCCGCTGGCCGACGCCGTGGTTGCCGCCTCGACCACTCCGGCCGCCCTGCTCGGTCTCGAAGATCGAGGTCGTATCGCCCCGGGGCAACGTGCCGATCTCGTCGTTCTCGACGACGACTTGCAGCTCGGCGGTGTCTGGATCGGCGGCTGGCGGACCCGCTGAGCCGGTGGCTCCGGGTGATCCGTGGAAGTGGGGAACCTGGCCCCGACGGTCGGGGCGACGTTC
>JANMJD010000457.1:0-5955 GCA_031371195.1 Actinomycetes bacterium
GGACATGGCCAATCAGGGGCAGACGGCGCTCGCCGCATGGTTGCTCGGCCGACCCGTCAAGTGCACGCTGTCGCGTGAGGAGAGCTTCCTGATCCATGCCAAGCGACACCCGATCCGTCTGACATACACCGCCGGATGCGACGCCGAAGGCCGGTTCACCGGGCTGCGGGTGCGGGCGGTCGGCGACTCGGGGGCGTATGCCAGCGTCGGGATGAAGGTGCTCGAACGCACCGCCGGGCATGCCAGCGGGCCGTACCGATGGGACGCGCTCGACGTCCACGCGGTGGCCGTTCGCACCAACAACCCGGTCTGCGGAGCGTTCCGCGGCTTCGGCGCCAACCAGGCCCAGTTCGCGATGGAGGGCATCGTCGACCGCTTGGCCGCCGCTTGCGGACTCGACGCGTGGGAGATCCGCCGACGCAACGTCATCCGTCCCGGTGACCTATGGGGGCCGGGCCAGCAGATGGACGACGGATGCCTCGGCGCCGCCGAATGCCTCGACGTCATCAGACCGGCATACGAGGCGGCGGTGGCCGCCGGCAGTGCCGTGGGCCTTGGTCTGGGCTTGAAGAATTCGGGCCTCGGGAACGGGTTCGTCGAGGTCACCGGCGCGGCGGTGCGGTTCGAGACCGACGACACGGTGACCGTCGCCCACGGCTGGACCGAGATGGGCCAGGGCGTGCACACGGTGGCCCTGCAGGTGGCCGTCGAGGAGCTCGGCATCGACCCGTCCCGAATTCGAGTGGTCGTCGACACCACCCGTGAGCTGGGCAATGGTCAGACGACCGGGTCGCGGGGCACGCTGATGGGTGCCGGCGCAGTGCGCGCCGCGTGCCTCGCCGCCCGGGAGGGTGGTTGCGTCGTCGACGTCGACTATCTCGGCGAGTACCGCGTCGACTGGACCCACAAGCTCGGCACCCCCGGCGTCGAGCACCCGACGATCCACTCGACGTTCTCGTATGCGGCCCAGATGGTTGTCGCCGCCCGCGACACCGGCCGGATCGAACGGGTCGTGGCCGTTCACGATGTCGGACGGGCGGTCAACCCGGTGCTGTGCCAAGGCCAGGTGGAGGGGTCGGTGCATATGGGGCTCGGCTACGCGTTGACCGAGGACTTCCCGGCCGACCCGGCCACCGGGTTTCCGATCCCGACGACCCTGCGCCAACTGGGGATCATCCGCCCGAAGGACATGCCGCCCGTCGAGGTGGTGCTCGTCGAATCGCCCCAGCCGAACGCGCCGTACGGCATCAAGGGTGTCGGCGAGATCGGCCTGGTCCCCACCGCCGGCGCGGTCGCCGCCGCCCTGCACGCGGTCGACGGGGTCTGGCGCACGACGCTGCCGATGCGTCGGCCGGCAATCGTCTCTTCGGACTCCGACACCGACTCCGCATCCTCGATCGACTCCGCCGCTTCGTCCGGCCCCGCGTCATCGTCCGCTTTCGCCGGGGACTGAGCCGTGGGCGCGACGACCCCAGGTCTGGTCTGCGGCCATCATCACCTGTACTCCGCACTGGCCCGCGGCATGCCGGCGCCTCTCCGCCCACCGACCGGGTTCCTCTCGATCCTCGAACAGGTGTGGTGGCGACTCGATGCCGCGCTCGACACCGACATGTTGCGGGCCTCGGCCCGGCTCGGCGCCCTCGAGGCCTTGGAGTGCGGGACGACGGCCATCGTCGACCACCATGAGAGCCCGAATGCCATCGAGGGCAGCCTGTCGGTGATCGCCGACGCCTGTGCCGAGGTCGGCGTGCGGGTGGTCTGCGCCTACGGGGCGACCGATCGATGGGCCGACGACGGCACTCCCTCGGCCGAGATGGCGTCGTCGTCGTGGTCCGCTCCCCCGCGCCGCATGACCGCAGCCGCCCGACGGGGCCTGAACGAGTGCGAGCGGTTCATCCGCGCCGGGGGCCGTGGGATGGTCGGGCTCCACGCCGGCTTCACCTGTTCCGACGACACGATCGAAGCAGCGGCCGATCTCGCCGAGCGGCTGGGTGTCGGGGTGCATGTGCACGTCGCCGAGGGACCGATCGAGCCGTCGGTGGCGACCCGAATCAGGGCACTGACCAGGGATGATTGGATACTCGTCCACGGCGTTCATCTGCCGGACGATGTGTCGCTACGAGGGACGATCGCCCACAATCCCCGCTCGAACATGAACAACTCCGTCGGCTACGCCCGCCCGACACGGTTCGCCAACCCGGTCGTGCTGGGCACCGACGGCATCGGTGCCGACATGCTCGAGGAGATGCGGCTCGCCTACGCCCGGTTGCGGGAGCACGACGTGACCACCTCGCCCGACACGGTGTGGACTTGGCTGGAGACCGGCTGGAACCTCGTTCCCGAGGCCCGAGACGACACCGTGACCTGGAACTACGACCACGCCGACTCGCCCTGGCACGTCGCCTTCTCCCCCGGCATCCGCGCCATCGACGTCGTCCGCGCCGACGGCACTTTCCTCATGCGCGATGGCGTCGCCACCCTCGTCGACCCTGCGGAGATCCGCGCTCACGCAGGCGAACAAGCTCAGCGCCTGTTCTCCCGCCTGTAGCACTCCGATCGGAATACCGTAGCTGTCATACTCTGGTAGGACGACTACGGTAGGATGAAGGGATGAGCGTCGAGAAGTTCAGTGTCTCGTTCGACCACGAACTCGGTCGGCAGATTCGAGAGTTGGCCGAGGCCGACGATGTCACCGTGTCGGCGTTCCTGGCGGAGGCGGCCCGGGAGCGGGTCCGCCAACTGACGTTCGCCCGGTGGCTCGACGACGCAGCACATGACCTCGGCCTGAGCCGAGCCGACCTCGAACAACAGGGCCGCGCGATCCTGGATTCGGTTGATCGCCACGAAACGCAGCCGGCTCGGCGCCGGTCGAAGCGGTCGGCCGCCTGATGGCCTATGTACTCGATGCGGGAGCGCTGATCGCCGCCGAACGTCGGGATCAGCGCCTGATCGCTCTCCTCGCGGTCGCCTCGGCCGACCGACAGCCCGTTCGTGTGCCCGCGGCCGCCGTCGCCCAAGCATGGCGGGGCGGAAGCCGTCCGGCCACGCTGAGTCGGCTGCTCGACTCGGTCACCGAGGTCGCGCTCGACAGCCCCCGGTCCCGCCGGATCGGCGAACTCCTCGGCACCGCCACGACAGCCGATGTCGTCGATGCGAGCGTGATCGATGCCGCCCCCGCCGGCGACATCGTCCTCACGTCCGACCCTGCCGACATCGCCCACTTGGCCGCGGCGGCAGGCACCCGGATCCGGGTCATCCGGGTGTAGAGACGCCGAATGCCTGCGGACTATCCGGGTGCCCCTGGCACCCGTACCTGCGCACCACCGAATACAACCTCGGCAACGCCTACCAGTCTCTGCCGAGCGGGGACCGGGCCGCCAACCTCACCACCGCGATCACCTGCTACACCAACGCGGAGAAGGGTTACCGGTCGGTCGGCATCGGACAGCGGGCGGCAGAACTCCGGGCGAAGGCCCAAGGACTGCGAGATGCGCTGGGCCGCGAGGATTAGCCAAAGTCTCGGGCGCGCCGGAACGGCGCTTAACAAATCGTAAAGCTACGCTGGGGCGATGCCTGCGCCCGCTGCTCTGTATCTGCAAGACGCCCATCCGATTCGCGAGGGAATGGAGATCGTCAAGTACGCCGAGGCCAAAGGGTTCGAGGCGGTCTGGCAGGCCGACAGCCGATTGGTCCGCGACGCATTGGTGCCGATGGCGGCGTTCGCCGCGGTCACCGAGACGATCAAGGTCGGCTCGGGCGTCGTCGACTGCTGGACGCGGAACCCCGCCCGCCTCGCATCGACATTCTCGACGCTCGACGACCTCGCCCCGGGCCGGGTGATCCTCGGCATCGGCGCTTGGTGGGACCCGTTGGCTGCCAAGGTGGGCATTACCCGCAGCCGGCCGTTGGGCGTGATGCGCGAGATCGTCACCACGGTGCGAGCGTTGCTGCACAACGAGACGGTGACGTTCCATGGCGACTACGTGCATCTCGACGGAGTCGAGCTCGACTACGTCTACCAGGAACGACGCCCCAAGGACGTGCCGATCTACATCGGGGCGACGGGCCTCAAGATGATGGAACTGACCGGCGAGATCGCCGACGGCGTGGTGCTCAACTACCTCGTCTCGCCCGACTACAACCGCACGGCGATCGAGGCATTGGGAGTTGGCCTGGCCCGCAGCGGCCGAACACTCGATCAGATCGACCGCCCGCAACTGGTCGTGTGCTCCGTTCATGAGGACCGGGCGACGGCGCTCGACATGGCCCGGCTGATGGTCACTCAGTATCTCGGGCAGCAGCCGCACATCATGAAGGCCTCGGGCGTGCCGCAGTCATTGCTCGACAAGGTCGGTGAGGTGCTCACGTGGCCGGCGACCCACGAGCAGGTGGTCGCCGCGTCGAAGCTGGTCCCCGACGAGATCGTCCAGATGCTCACTGCGTCGGGCACCCCTGCGGAGGCCCGGGCCAAGGTGGCCGAGTACATGCGTGTCGGCGCCACCTGCCCGATCCTGTACCCGCTCGGCGACGTCTATGCGATGATCGACGCGTTCTCGGGGCCGGAGTGGACCGGAGCGTGAACCCGCCGGTGGCCGCCGATCTCCTCGTTACCGGTGCCGAGCCGGTGACCGCCGATCTCCTGGTCAGCGGTGCCGAGATGGTGGCCACGATGGACGGGGCTCGCCGCGAGATCCGTGGCGGTTGGGTGGCGATCACCAACGGCCTCATCAGCGCAATCGGCGGGCCGGGTGACCCGCAGCCCCGCGCCGGACGAGTGTTGTCGGCGGCGGGCTGCCTAGTCACGCCGGGACTGATCAACACCCACCACCACCTGTATCAGAACCTGACCCGAGCGTTCCCCCCGATGACCGACAAGCCGTTGTTCGGCTGGCTGCAAGCGCTGTATCCCCGGTGGCGTGGCCTCGACGAGGAGGCCGCCCACGTCAGCACATGGGTCGGTCTCGCCGAACTTGCCCTCTCCGGATGCACCACCTCGTCGGACCATCTATATGTCCACCCTCGTGGAGGCGGCGACCTGCTCGGCGCGTCGATCGCCGCGGCGGGCGACATCTGCATGCGCTTCCATCCGACGCGGGGATCGATGTCGTTGTCGGCGAAGGATGGCGGGCTGCCACCCGACGATGTGGTGCAGGACGACGACACGATCCTGGCCGAGTGCGAGGCGCAGGTCGCCCGGCATCACGACGCCTCACACGGGGCGATGGTGCGCATCGCGCTCGCCCCGTGCTCGCCGTTCAGCGTCACGACGTCGCTGATGCAGCGTTCCGCCGAACTGGCGGAACGGCTCGACGTGCGCCTGCATACGCACCTGGCCGAGAACGCCGAGGATGACGCGTTCTCGGTGGAGAGGTTCGGCTGCCGGCCGGTCGAGTATTTCGAGCAGGTCGGCTGGTGCTCCGATCGCACGTGGGTGGCCCATTGTGTGATGCCCAGTCCGGCCGAGATCCGCCGTCTCGGCGCGGCCGGCGTCGGCGTGGCGCACTGTCCCAGCTCGAACATGATCCTTTCATCGGGTATCGCCCCGGTCGTCGACCTTCGGGCCGCCGGCGTGAAGGTCGGCATCGGCGTCGACGGCTCGGCGTCGGCCGACTCGGCCTCGATGTGGATGGAGGCCCGCCAGGCGATGCTGCTCGCCAAGTTGCGCAGCGGTGCGCCCGCCGGCACGGCGCGGATGGCTCTCGAATGCGCCACCCTCGGCTCGGCCGGGTGTCTCGGCCGCGAGGGCGAGTTGGGTGTGCTGCAGGTCGGTGCCGTCGGTGATCTCGCCGCCTGGAAGCTCGATGGCCCGGCCTTCGCCGGGGCATTGGCCGATCCGGTGGAAGCATGGCTGCGCTGCGGCCCGGTGAGCGCCCACCACACCGTCGTCGCCGGCCAACCGATCGTCGAGTCCGGCGCGCTCACCCACCGGTCTCTCGCCGAGCAACTCGCCGCGCA
>JANMJD010000014.1:0-7100 GCA_031371195.1 Actinomycetes bacterium
CCGAGAGATACGACGGCTCACCGATGGCGGCAACAGTCACGCGCATCGCCGTTCCGTCGATCTCGAGTTCGAGGCATCGGCGTGGAGCTGACATAGATGTCCTGTTGACTCTTCCTTTCGAAGCTGCGGTGCATGGCCGAGAAACGGACGTACAGTATCTGGGCGAAGAAGTCTGTGGGTCCTGCGTAGGTCGCAGCGGCAACTTGGATCTCGCGTGTCAAATCTGCGGTGGCAGCGGAGTCGTTCCGCGAGCGCACAAGGTAACGGTCGACGTCCCCGCTGGAATAGCCGACGGGCAGAAGTTGCGCATCAGGGGTCATGGTGCGCTAGGAGTCGGTGGGGGACCGAACGGTGACCTACTAATTGAATGTCGGATCTCGCCTCACTGGCTCTTCGAGCGCCACGGCAACGATGTTTTCGTTCATGTGCCGGTGGAACTCAAGAAGGCTGCCACTGGCGACGTAATTAGAGTGCCCACACCTGATGGGTCTTCCGTAACGCTTCGTCTGAACCCTGGAATCACTGATGGGTCAAGGCATCGGATTCGTGGTAAAGGTATCGTCGCGTCGCATTCGAAAGGCGATCTGATTGTGGTTGTTGATTTAGTTCCGTCGGTCGGGCCTGAATCTTATCTTCGTCGTTGAGCTTTCAAGCGCTCGTCACGCGTCGAACACTACTTGGGCACGGGGTAGTGGATTCCGGGAATTCCGAGCTTCCAGTTCTCGAAGTTGTTCGGTACGAGGCCTTCGTACGGCTTGCCGGCCTGGGGCTGATCCTTGTTCCAGAACATGTGCGACGGCTGGATCTGCCACGCTCCGCGCGACGCCTCGTTGCCTCCGTCGACGAACATCGTGTGGCCGGTGACGTACGACGACGCGTCGGAGGCGAGGAACAGCAGGGGGCCACGCAGGTCGGCTTCGGGGTCGCCCAGGCGGCGCATCGGCGTGCGACTCTCGATCCACGGCGCCAGCCCGATGCCGTCGAAGATCGGCCGGGTCATCTCGGTCACGAAGTAACCGGGGGCGATGGCGTTGACCCGCACATTGCGATCGGCCCACTCGACTCCGAGCAGCTTGGTGAGCTGCAGCACTGCGCCCTTGGCCGCGTGATACCACGGGTTGACGTACTCCGAGCCGCCCGACCCGAGGATCGAGGCGATGTTGATGATCGAGCCGCTCCCTCGTTCGAGCATGTGCGGGGCGCATTCCCGGGCGAAGGCCCACACCCCGAACAGGTCGACGTCGACGACCTAGCGGAACGTCTCGTGATCACTCCATTCGCTGGGCAGCCCCCGCAGATCGGAGATGCCGGCGTTGTTGACCAGAATGTCGATCCGACCGTGCTCGGCGATCGTCTCGGCGATCACCCGTTGCACGTCCTCGACCACCGTGACGTCACCGGCGTGGCAGGACACCGTGCGACCGTGGCGCTCGCGTAGGCCGGCCGCGTTCTCCTCGAGCAGTTCGCCGGAGCGTGCCGTCAGCGAGATCTCGGCACCCGCCTGGGCGAGTACGTCGGAGAAGGTAAGACCCAACCCCATCGAGCCCCCAGTGACCAGGGCGACCTTGCCGTGCAGGTCGAACAACGATTCGATCGACATTCAATTTCCCCTCTGATGCGAGTTGCAGCGCTCTACCACGACGCTAGAGCGCTCCAATCGTCAAAGGCGACCCGGAGAGGTCGACACGGCGTCTGAGCTGGACTTCTCTCCCGATATGGTCGGCGGCGTCACGTCCCCAACGAGAGGATCCTCCATGACCAGTGTCCCGTCCCCGATGACCGTCGCCCCCGCAGAAGGGCGGCTCGGGGTCTTGACCGTCGGCCTTGGCGCAGTGGCGTCGACGCTCATCGCCGGAGTGGAGCTGGCCCGCCGGGGCATGGCGGCCCCGATCGGCTCGCTCACGCAGATGGGCACCATCCGCCTGGGCAAGCGCACCGATGGCCGGGCTCCGCTGATCAAGGATTTCGTGCCCCTCGCCTCGCTCGACGACATCGTCTGGGGCGCGTGGGACCCGTTCCCCGACGATGCCTACGTCGCAGCGCAACGGGCCGGAGTGCTCGACGCGCCGCGCCATCTCGAAGCGATCTCCGACACGTTGCGCTCGATCCGCCCCATGCGAGCCGCGTTCGACCGCTCGTACGTCAAGCGCATCGACGCCGAGCACCACATGGACACGGTCGACAAGCGGGCGATGCTCAACTCGATTCGCGAGGACATCAACCGCTTCCGCGACGAGAAGCAATGCGACCGGTTGGTGATGATCTGGTGCGCGTCGACCGAGGTGTACATCGAGCCCGGTCCGGCCCACATGTCGATCGAAGCGTTCGAAGCGGCGATCGATGCCAACGACCCGACCATCGCTCCGTCGATGCTCTACGCCTACGCCGCCCTACTCGAAGACGTGCCGTTCGCCAACGGCGCCCCGAACCTGTGCGTCGACACACCGGCGCTGCGCGAGTTGGCCACTCAGCGGAACGTGCCGATCTCGGGGAAGGACTTCAAAACCGGCCAGACATTGGTCAAGACCGTGCTCGCCCCGATGCTCAAGGCGCGCATGCTCGGACTCTCGGGCTGGTACTCCACCAACATCCTCGGCAACCGCGACGGCGAGGTGCTCGACGATCCCGACAACTTCAAGACCAAGGAAGAATCGAAGCTCGGCGTTCTCGAAGACATCCTCCAACCCGAGACGTATCCCGAGTTGTACGGCAACGTGTTCCACAAGGTGCGGATCAACTACTACCCGCCCCGCGGCGACAACAAGGAGGGCTGGGACAACATCGACCTGTTCGGCTGGCTCGGCTACCCGATGCAGCTGAAGGTCGACTTCCTCTGCCGGGACTCGATCCTCGCCGCTCCCCTGGCCCTCGACCTGGTCCTATTCAGCGACCTCGCCGCCCGCGCCGGGATGGGAGGCATCCAGGAGTGGCTGAGCTTCTACTACAAGAGCCCGCAGACCGCTCCCGGGCTGTATCCGGAACACGACCTGTTCATCCAGCTGACCAAGATGAAGAACACGCTGCGGTGGATCATGGGTGAGGACCAGATCACCCATCTCGGGATGGAGTACTACCGCAACTGACCCAGTACGGGTTCGGGTGCACCCAACCGCGACGATCTGTGGCTATCGTCCCTTCACGGTGAAGAGAACGACGGTCGAAGAGCGCAGGGCGGAGATCCTCGAGGTCACCTGCCAGGTGGTCATCGAACGGGGTTTTGCGGCCACGCGGGTGGCGGACGTGGCCAACAAGCTGGGAGTTTCCACCGGGCTGATCCACTACCACTTCGATTCCAAGCAACAGTTGCTCGCCGAGGCATTCCAGCATGCGGCCCGCCAGGAGATGGCCAGTCTCGAAGAGGACCTGGCCACTGCCGTCAACGACGTCGCCAAGCTCGACCGGGTGTTGGAGAACTACACCCCGGGCCACGACGATCTCGATTGGCTGATGTGGATCGACTCGTGGGGTGAGGCGTTGCGCAACCCGGCGATGAAGGCGATCAGCCAGGAACTCGACATCGAAGCGACTGCGTTGATCGAGCGGGTGATCCGCGACGGCGTCGCCGGTGGCAGTTTTACCTGTCCCGACCCGACCGGCTCCGCCTGGCGCCTGGCGGCGTTGCTCGACGGCCTCGGCATCCAACTCACCGTTCACGACGGCGTGATCACCCGCGACCAATTGCTCCGCCACGTCCGCATGCTCGCCACCTTCGAGCTGGGTCTCCCGGCCGACGCGTTCACGGCCCGTAACCTCAAACGCCGCGGCACCAAGCCGGCGTCGTAGTCGGGGCGATGCCGCCGGCAGCTATGGGCGGATCTCGTAAAAGGCGTTGACGGAGTGGTCGACATCGAGTTTGCGGAAGCGAGTGAACCCGGCGATCGCCGCCATCTCGCGGGCTTTCGACTCGGGGAGCCCCAATGTGCCCAGGCCTGCGCCATCCGGCGCGGAGAGGGCCGACGACATGCACGAGAGCACACTGATCCCGTACATCAACGGCGCCATCGGATTCTTCAGCGCGTTCTCGGCGAATGTGTCGCGGGCCTTGATGTCGACGAGCAGCCAGGTTCCGTCGTCGGCGATCGCCGAGCGGATGGCGCCCATCATCTCCTGCGGGTGGGTCATGTCGTGGATGCAGTCGAACGTCGTGATCACGTCGACCGAACCGTCGTCGGGCAACGGCGAGATGCGTGGATCGTGGAACGAGGCGTTGCCGACACCCGCTGCCGACAGCTTCTCGGCGGCACGACCCAGGGCGAACTGGGAGATGTCGTAGCCCACAAACCGCGACGCCGGGAACGCCTCGGCCATCCGCAGCACCGCTCCCCCGGCTCCGCAGCCGATGTCGACGAGCGTGCCGCCGGTCGTGAGCTTCTCGACGACGCCGTTCAACGCCGGCAGCACCACCGGGACCAGGTTGGCGTTGCTCCACGGTTCGAAGCTGCGCTCGATGCCGACGGCCCCCTCGCAACCGTGGCTGTCATAGTTGTGGCCGAGCCCGGTGGAAAACGATTCAGGCATCGCTTCCAGCGCCGCCATCGTCTGAGGGAAGCGGTGGAACATGCCCATGCCGAAGGCCGGATGCTCCGGATTCGCCAGCACGGCCGCCGCCTCGGGCGACAGCGAGAACCGCTCGGAGGCATCGGCCTCGATCATCCTCGCCGCGGCCTGGTTGTACGCCCACTCCCGTACCCAGCGCTCGTTCAATCCCAACCGCTCGGCCAACTCGGCGCTGCTCAACGGGGCATCGGCGGCCGACATCGCCGCGTAGAGACCGAGCCGGTCGCCGAGATGGACCATTCCGGCCGTCACCGCCCCCTCCAGCTTGCTGAAGAGCTGGAACGAATAGAGCTTGAGCTTGTCGGGGTCGATATCTCCGGGCATGTGCGGATGGTACGACGTGCACTCCCGATCAGACCTGTTCGACCGGCGCCGGCCCACGCGACCGCCGGACCGCAGCGAGGAGCACGGCGATGACCGTCATACCGTCGACGATCTCGCTGCGCTCCACCATCGCGAGCACCTCGTCGAACGGGAAGACTCCGGTCAAGATCTCCTCGGTCTCGTCAGAGTGCGCCGTCGCCTGCAACAACCGGTAGCCGAGGAACAGATGCGCCTCCTCGTCGACGACGCTCTTGGATGTGGTGAACGATGACACCGGTTCCAGGTGCCGCGCGATGTATCCGGTCTCCTCGGCCAGTTCTCGATTGGCCGCGGCCATCGGTGACTCACCGGGGTTGACTGCGCCGGTTGGCATTTCCCAGGTGAGCCGCTGCGTGACGTAGCGAAACTGGCGTACGAGCAGCACACGGTCGTCGTCGATGAACGGGAGCACACCCACCGCCGGGGCGCATGTCACCACGCCGTAGATGCCCTCGTGGCCGTTGGGGAATCGCACGTTGTCCTCGCGCACCGCGATCCACGGGTTGCGATAGACCTCGCGGCTGGCGAGGCCCACGATCGGGCCGGGCTCGGCTCGCTCGGAGGACGCCGAACCGGTCACCCGGTACGGTCCTCGTGGGCCAGGAACTCGACGTCGGACATCTTGCGCAGCGAGAACGCCGCCCCGTCGCCGATCGGCATCGAGACGAGCCGGCTGACCGATGCGTGACCGAGCACGAGTCGCTCCCACTCCCACGGCACCGGGTCGAGGCCGAGCAGGTGATTGATGATCACGGTATTGGTACCGGCATGGGCGACCAGGGCGACCCGCAGATCAGGATTCGGCAACGACCAGACCGGGAAGGTCTGCGAGATCCGCTCGATGCCCCGCTCGGCCAGGAACAGCCCGCAGCCCTCGCGCACCCGACCGACGAAATCGCTGGTCCGCTCGCCGCCGAGGTGGTCGAGACCGCGCCACTGGTCGTGCGGCTGGCGGCTGCGCTCCTCGCGGAAGGCCAGCTCGGCATGCTCGGCGGGCGTGCCGTGCCAGGTGGGGTCGCGGATCTCCTCGAGCCACAGATGGATCTCCTCGGCTCGACCGAGCCGCTCGTACAACGGGGCGGCGGTCTGCCGGGCGCGGGTCATCGGCGAAACGAACACGTCGTCGAAGTGTTCGGCGGCGAGGAACTCCGCCATTGCCACCGCCTGATGGTGACCGAGTTCGGTGAGCGGCGGGTCGGTGACATTCAGGCCGTCGCGAATCCACTCCGGTTGGCCATGACGGACGAGGACGATCTCCATGAATACTCCAGTGGGGAAGAGCGGACGCCGCAGCTGTCAGCGGGGCAGGTCGAAGTGGCCGGCATTGGCGCTCAGCCCGCCGTCGACCGGCAGGGTCACGCCGGTGATGAACGAAGCGGCCGGCGAGGCTAGGAACCACATCGCCTCGGCGATCTCACGGGCGAGTCCCCAGCGTTGCATCGGCACCCGGCGAACCATCGACTCGCTGGCTGCGGCGACGTCGATCAGCCGCCGGGTGAGGCCTGATTCCGTCGGCCCCGGAGCGACGGCGTTGACCCGAATGCCCTGGGTGGCGTAGTCGAGTGCGGCGGCGCGGACCAGGTTGATCACGGCAGCCTTGGACGTGTTGTACGCCCAACGACCCGGATCGCCGCGCAGCCCCGACGTCGAGGCCGTGGCGATGATCGCTCCCCCACCCGCCGCCCGGATCGCCGGCGCGGCATGGCGGATACCGAGGGCCACGCCGCGAACGTTGATGGCCATGACCTGGTCGAATCGTTCCATTGCTCCGTCGGATTCGAACGGTCGGGAGCCCGCAACGCCCGCGTTGAGGATCGCCACATCGAGCCGGCCCCAGCGGTTCAACGCCGCGTCGACCATGGCGACGTTCGTCGATTCCTCAGCCACATCACCGGCTATCGCCACGATCCGCTCGTGATCGGCGCACCAGGCCAACGCCGCATCATCGAGGTCGACGGCAACCACACCGAAGCCGCGTTCGACGAAGAGCTCCGCGGTTGCTCGGCCGATTCCCGACGCAGCTCCGGTCACAATTGCCACCCTGTCGATGCTCATGAGCGCCACCCTATTGACCCCGCAAGCCAGTGACGGACCTGGCGATGCCGGTCCGGGCAGCCGCCACCTATGCTCGCCCAGATGCAGGCAGGTCTGGTTACCGGTCATCGTCAGTTCGAGTTGGT
>JANMJD010000022.1:0-2868 GCA_031371195.1 Actinomycetes bacterium
GTCCTGCGCTACAGCAGTGGGCCGTTGAACAAGTCGCTCATCCACAGTGTGGTCATTACCGCACAGACGACCGGTGTCTGCCTGAACCTGCGGTTGCAGTACTTCCCCAAGAACATCAAGGCCTCGGTCATCGAAGACCTCGCCCAGGCGTCGACGGGAGTGTGGCAGGCGACGATCGAGGCCCAGGCGAGCGAGGAGTGGGGCGACGGAGTCCAGAAGGTGTCGATCCTGCCGGCCTCGACCACGACCCCGCTGGCCACCAACAACTCGGCATTCTCGGTGACCACATGACCGGTCGGACCATGACGACGCCCGAGACGGCCGGCGTCGGGGACCCGGGACCACGCCACGATCGCGGATCGACGATGTTGATCGCACTGGTGCTCGTCGTCGTACTCGGATCGGTCGCCGCGGCGCTTGCCACATATGCCTCCGTGGGCTTGCGCGAGGCGGTCGTTATGCGCGACCGCGCCGATCTACGGGCGAGCGCCGAGGGCGGGCTCCGGTTCGGCATCGAACGGCTTCGCCTCGGCCAGACGCTGTGCGACTCAGCGGTTGCCGGAGGCGGTGGTGCCCCGGTTCCCGTTCCGGCCATGCTCAACGGACGGTCCGTCTCGCTCACGTGCACGGCGACCGCCAATACCACGGCGAACGCCAACGCGTGGGCGGCGATCGTCACCGGCATCGGCACCAGCGCCGGGACTCCGGCGTTCGTGTCGCTCGGCGCGTCGACCAAGAAGATCACCGGCCCGCTCTACCTCGCCCAGCCGGCCCGTACCGACTTGAAGGCACCGATTTCGCTGATCGACGGTGACCTGTGGTACCCCGACGCGACGTGTGCCGCACCCACACCACCGGCGGTTCCCAATCTCACGATCACACCGTCACCGCCCCGTGGGACGATCTGCACGACATCCACGTGGGACCAGATCGCCCCGGCGCCCACCTTGCCACCCCTGCCGACGGTCGTCGATCCGCCCGGCCGCAACGACCTCGATGGCCTGGCGAATTGCCGCGTCTTCTTCCCCGGTGTCTACACGTCGCCGCCGGCACTGGACCACGAGAACTACTTCGTCAGCGGCAACTACTACTTCTCGAACTTCGGCCAGTTCGATATCGGACACGCCGTCGTCCTGGGCGGTCGACCCGGGGGTGCGGCACTCGGTGAGACACCGTCGGTGATGTCGGCACCGAACTGCACGACTGCGCTCTCCAACCCGGTGGTCATCGCCGCCGAGGCGGCCAGTGGTACCACCGACAAGGAGCGCACAGGCGTGACGTGGATCCTGGGCGGCAACAGCTCGATCAACGTCGGCGTACAGGGCGAGTTGGAGCTGTTCCGCCGCCTGCAGGGCCAGCATGTCGTCAGCCTCGTTGCCGTCGGGACATCGGGGAGCGGATATACAGCCTCCACGCTGACGGCGACCGGCACGCCGCTGCTCTCGACGAAGGCCGGGAACAGCAATGATGTCGTCATTCACGGGATGGTGTACGCGCCGACGGCCGCGATCGAGTTCGGCAACGTCTCGAACTCGGCCAACGGCCAGATGCAAGGTGGCCTTGTGGTCGCTCGCCTCGAACTCCAGTCGAGTGCGTCGGCCTCGGGCCTCGTCGTCGGCGTCAACGCGGTGCCTCGCAACCCCACCTTCGTCCTCACCGCCACCGCAGTTCCCGCCTCGGGCGGCAACGTTCAAGTACGCGCCGTCGTGCAGATGAGCGCCACCAGGCAGGTGGCGGTGAACTCGTGGCGGGTGCTGTGATGCCCCGCTCAGCGACGCAGCCAGAGGTCGATGACCGGCCGGCCCGCAACGATGGCCACCATCGCGCCCAGGGCCATGAACGGTCCGAACGGCAGCGCCGTGCGCCGACCCGCCCGACCGCCGGCCATCATCGCGATGCCGACGACGGCACCGAAGAGGAACCCGAAGAACAGCCCGACGGGTACGTGCAGTGGCCCGAGCCAACCGAGATGCAGGCCCAGCAGGGCCGCCAGGCGAACGTCGCCGAAACCCATCGCGTCGGGACGGACAAAATGGATGCCGGCGAACGCGGCGCACGCCACGGTGGCCCCGAAGACCGCCCAGCCGAGCGGTGCGGCATCGTGGTCGACGACCGCGGCGACCGCCATGTCGGCGAGGCTCACGGCACCCGCGATCCAGATCAGTCGACGCGGCAGTGTCTTGGTCGCCAGGTCGATCGCGGACAGCGCAACCAACGCGGCCGTCAGGACGATGTATGCGGGCAGGACGGCCGTCCATCCGATGCGCGCGCCGACGACGGCGAACCCGGCGGCCGTCACCAGCTCCATGATCGGTGCCTGCCAACCGATCGGGGATCCGCAGCCGCGGCACCGTCCCCGCTGGGCGAGCCACGAGATCACGGGGATCAACTCCGTTGGCCGGAGCACTCGCAGGCACGACTCGCATGCCGAGCGGCCCGTCACCGTGGATCGACCGGTCGGCACCCTCTCGGCGACGACGCCGAGGTGACTGCCGACCAGCAGGCCCAACACGATCAAGCCGCCGACGAACACATCGCGACGGTACTGCCCGGAGCCGTCCCGGCGGCGGCGGCGTCACCTGCAGTCGTTGAGGGTCCGTCGACGTGAGAGACCTGGACTCCCGTCTATTGACGATGCTTGCCGGAGCGACCACCCTGGCTGCGTCGGATCTCCACCTCACCGTCGGGATCGCGCCCGTGGTCCGCATCGACGGGGTGCTGCGGCGTATCAGCGACACCCCGGCGCTCAGCGTCAACGATCTCGAGGTCATCGTTCGCAGCACGCTCGACGAGCCGGGCTGGCAGGCACTGGTGTCCCGGCGCTCGCTCGACTACTCGCTGTCCACCTCGGAATCGCAGCGTTGGCGG
>JANMJD010000064.1:0-1810 GCA_031371195.1 Actinomycetes bacterium
TCGCGCCGAGATCGAGACGGACTGGGTGGGCGACGACTTCTACCACCAAGAGATTCGGGTGAAGGCCGGCGCCGGCGACCGCGAATACGAGATCACCGGCAGCGTCCTCAACCTCATCCCGCTGCGCAACCGCCGCACCTCCCCCGAAGGCGAGAAGCTCGTCACCCGCATCTCCGAGGGCATGACCGAATGGCACTGGAACGGCCACACCGGATACGGCCTCTCCGAATACCTCGACCAGATCGTCGACGACAAGCCCGTCGGCTTGGACGACCTAATTGCTCGTCCGCTCCGTGGTTGAAAAGCGTGTGCCGAGTCGGGATGCTTCCGAGCTGCTCGCCTTCGCTGCGCTGCGTCTCGGTGGCGCCGAGACCGAGCAGGGTTCCCACGACCTGACCGGTGATTGACAGCCCCTACGGCCATAGTCAGACTCGAGGCTTCGGGGACGGCAGCCTGGGGGCAAGGACATGGGACAGCGAATCGCATCACTCGTCGCGGCAGTCGCGTTGGGGACGGGGGCGCTCGTCGCTTCGAGCGCCACAGTCGCTCACGCCGCCGCACCACCCGAGGTGACGGTTGGCGACGTCGCGATCGCCGAGGGCGATGCCGGACGGTCCGTCGTGAAGATTCCGGTCGACCTCTCTGTCCCGTCCGCGACGACGGTATACGTCCCCTTCACCGTACGACCCGAGGCCGACGGCGTCACCGACAGCAGTGATGCCGTCGTGACCCAGGGCAAGCTGACGTTCGCTGCGGGAGTGGTCTCGAAGCCCGTCTCGGTGGCGGTCGCCGGCGATGCCACCCCCGAGCCCAACCAGCACTTCGCCGTCACGCTCGGTACGCCAATCGGCGCCACCGTGGCCGACGGGTCCGGCGAGGTCACCATCCGTGACGACGACGCGGACGGCGTCGACCCCGGCGTCACGGTGAGCATCGGCGACATCATGGTGCATGAAGCCGATGCCGGGACCCACCTTGCCTATCTCCCCGTGACACTGTCGCGGCCGGCAACCGTCCCGATGTCGGTGACGTTCCTGATGGGCTGCTCCAGCTTGGTGCGGGTCACCGACCTCACCGTGGCCAAGTCCGGCACGATTCAGTTTCTCGCCGGCCAGCAGTCGAAGACGATCACTCTGCGCGTCTCGGCCAACGTCACGGCGCAAGACCTCGGTGCGGTGGTCGAGGCGATCAAGTCCGCTGTCGGACCGGTCGCCGTTGCCGATGACACGGGCAGCGCCCAAGTCATTGACGACGAAGGCGGCGATGTCAATGGCTTCGACAACCCCATCGGCTCGCGTGAGCAAGTGAGCGTTGGCCCGAACTGCGTCAAGGCGCTCTACACCGAGCCCGGCGGATCATGGTTCGGGGCCACTAGCGCCGACGGGCGCTTCGTGGCGTTCTCGTCCTCGGCCACCAACCTCGTCCCCGACGACACCAACGGTGTCCGCGACTTGTTCGTCCGCGACCGGCTGACCAACACGACCGAGCGGGTGAACCTCAAGGCGGACGGTTCCCAAGTCACGGCCACGGACCTCGGCCCTCTCGTGAGTTTCGATCTCGGGGCTTCCGGCCCGTCGATCAGCCAGGACGGACGGTACGTCGGCTTCGTCACGGTCGCCTCCCTCGTACCGGCGGATCAGAACGGGAGTTCGTGGGGTAACGATGCCTACGTGTACGACCGGGCGACGCACACGCCCGAACTCGTGAGCACCGGCATCGACGGTGGCGCGAGCGGCGGCGTGATGTCGGCCCCGGCCATCAGTGACGACGGCGATATCGCCACCTTCACCCTCAACGGCCAGTCGAGCTC
>JANMJD010000083.1:0-14308 GCA_031371195.1 Actinomycetes bacterium
TTACTTCGATGCCGACCCTAAGCTTCTCTTCGACGGATTCATTGATTTATTTAACCACACCGCCGCGCCGGGCCAGGTGAATATGGGTTTCGGTGATCTCGATCGCCCCGGCCAGCAACGGTCGATCCAGCCGATGCGCCAGCCGAGGGGCCAGATCGCGGCCGTCGGGGCAGGCGGGAAGGATCAACTGCGCCTCGTCGGCCAAGGTCGCCACCAACGCCTCGCTCCATGCCGCCGGAGCAAAGTCCCCCGCTTCGACCAGCCAGATCTCGGTCGCCAGCCCGGCAAGCGACTCGGCGGCTGCGACCGGGTCATCGCCGATGAGCAGCACTCGCCCACCAGCCTCACCGACGGCCTCGGCTCCGCCCGCGGGCAGCGTTCCGGCTCGAATCGGGACCACGGCAAGCATCGACCCCGACGATAGTGACCACGTCGGCCACGGCCAGCTTTGGCCGCCCGATCTGGGGAATGTCGCCCCGAGCGTCGGGTGGACGTTCCCCACTTCGGTGGGGCGACCGAGCGGCCGCATACGCTGCGGTGATGTCGATCGTCTCCGTCGTGACCGGTGCCAACTCGGGAATCGGGCGGGCGACCGCCATCCATCTGGCCGGGCAGGGCCACGAGGTCTACGGCACGGTCCGCCGCCTCGACAAGGCCGCCAAGCTCAACTCGATGGCTGCCGACGCCGGGGTCGAGGTGCAACTCGTGGTGATCGACGTCGCCGACGATGATTCGGTGACCCATGGGATGGCCGAAGTCCTCGAACGGGCCGGGCATGTCGACAACCTGGTCAACAACGCCGGGGTCGGGGGCAACTCGGTCGCCGAGGAGTGCCCGATCAGCCTGTATGCCGAGGTGATGAACATCAACCTCTACGGTGCCATCCGCTGCGTGCAGGCGGTACTGCCCCAGATGCGGGCCCGCGGGTCGGGCTGCATCGTCAATGTGACCTCGGTGGTGGGCAGGGTCGCGGCCATCGGCCAGCAGCCCTACTTCACCTCGAAATGGGCGCTGGAGGGGATGAGCGAAGGGTTGGCCCAGGAGGTCGCCCCGTTCGGCATTCGAGTGGCGATCATCGAGCCCGGCATCACCAAGTCGGCCATCTTCGCCAAGAACATCGACTCACCCAATCAGACCGGCGCCTACGACGCTCCGTACCGGCGGATGTTTCAGATGTATGCCGCCGGACTGGCCGAGGCGACCGACCCGTTCGAGGTCGGAGCGGTCATTCAGCACGCGATCACGACCGACACCCCCAAGCTCCGCTATCCGGTGTCGTGGGGCGGCCGCGAGATGATCGCGGGGCGCCGGGCGATGACCGACGAGGAGTGGGTGGCGATGGGCGCCATCGTCGACGACGCCGAGTACTACGACGCCTTCGAACGTCACTTCACCAAACGCCTCGCCTGAGCCGCCCGCGGCGCGCGATCGACCGAGCCCTCGCCGTGTTGATGAACCGCTAGAGATTGCGCGCCATGCACACGCTGGTGTCGGGGGAATCGAGGTACTCACCCCAACACGGCACGATCTCGTACCCGGCCCGCCGGTAGACCACCTCGGCCTCCGGCTGATGGATCCCCGTTTCCAGGACCATTCGGGTGACGTCCATGGTCGCGGCCTCGCCATGGAGCCGGTCGAGCATCGCTGCGCCGAGTTTGAGACCGCGGTGCCCGGGCCGCACATACATCCGCTTCACCTCGGCGGTCGTTGCGTCGATCCGGCGGATCGCCCCGCTGGCGACGGGCTGCCCGTCGTATGTCCCGATGAGCAGCGCGCCCGTTCCGGGCGCGATATCGGCGGCAGTGAGGGTGAAATGGTTCGCCCCCTGCTGGCGATAGCGGTCGCGCAGCTCGGCGTTCAACTCGCCGATCAGCTCCAATGCAGCTGGATCGTCGAGCGCCGCTCGATGGAACACCAACGGCTTGGCGACCGAGGCGAACCCGAAGGCGTATGGAGACGGCCCGTTGGCGGCGAGGAACTCCACGCGCCGGCGGGCCTCGGCCATCGTCGGCACTTCGCCGTCGCACACCCACCACAACACCGTCGCGCTGTCACCGGGGGTGAACCATTCGGCGCGGCGTTTGAAGAACGCCACGTGGGCGCTGCGGTACGCGAACGCCTTCAGCTCGGCGACCGAGGTCCACACCGTCAGGTTGGGGA
The DNA here is from genome assembly GCA_031371195.1 of Actinomycetes bacterium. Classification (GTDB taxonomy): domain Bacteria; phylum Actinomycetota; class Acidimicrobiia; order Acidimicrobiales; family Ilumatobacteraceae; genus JANMJD01. Next base: position 2,161 of record JANMJD010000083.1, read on the forward strand.
TGATGTCGGGGTCGTCGAACGCCCGGATCGACGTGGCGTTCCCGGCGTCGTCCTTCAGCCGCCACACGAACCCCGGGCTCGCCTCACCCAGGGCATTGATCGAGTCGAGGGCATCGACGAACTCGGCCACCCGCGGGTCGCCGATCGGCGCAATCAACTTGCCGATGTTCAATTGGGCGAGGCGATACGTCATCACCATCGACCGTAGATCGCGACGATCTCAGACTACCGGAGCGGGCTCGGCGCGTTTCTTGCGGAAGTGACGAACGACCTCGATCACCACGTTGATGCCGAGGGCGAGACCGAAGGCGGTGACGAAGGCGCGTGTGTGGTTGGTCGCGAACAACTGCCCACCGATGTAGCCGAGCAGCGCCGCATAGGTCGCCCAAATCGTGGCGGCGACCGCTACCCACTTGGCGAACCAGCGATGCGATTGCTTGGTGACGCCACTGGCCAACGTCAGCGCGGTGCGGCCGCCGGGGATGAACCGGGCGGTGATCAGCAACAGCCCACCGCGCGCCGCGATCTGGCCACTCGCCCAGTCGAGTTTCCGGGCGAACTTCGGCTTGCGTTCGGCCCGACGCTGCAGATAATTCGATGCCCGGTATCCGATGAGATACGCCGTGTTGTCGCCGAGAAACGCTCCGACAGCACCTGCGAGTATGACCAGCGGCAGTTTCTGATGATGCGCTGCGCCACCCGCCGCCACTCCGCCGATGATCACGCACGTCTCGCTCGGAACGATCGGGATCACCGAATCGAAGAATGCGATCGCAAAAATGATTCCCAAGAACCACCAATGCGACGACCACCCGTCGAGCTTGTCGGTGACATCGCTGATGATTCCGGCGAACAGCATGAAGGCGCCACGCTACCGCTCCCCAACCGAGTATCTTGCGCACGTGGCAGCGGTGAAGTTCGCCAAGGCGTTTCGACGGCACGTGGCGTGTCCCGATGAAACGGTCGAGGCGAACAACGTGGGCGAGGCGCTCACCGCCTACTTCGGGCGGTACCCAATGGTGCGCTCGTATGTTGTCGACGAGCATTTTTCGGTGCGCCGCCATGTGGCATTGTTCGTCAACGACAGCCAGGTCATCGACCGCGAGTCGCTGACCGACCCGCTCACGGCCGACGACACGATCCACGTGTTCCAGGCCCTATCTGGAGGCTGATGCGATGGCGTCTCTACAAATGGATGTGGCCCGATGATGCCGACGGTGCTCATCGGGACCCGTAAGGGTCTGTTCTCACTCGACGATCTCTGGGGTCCGCCCAAGATCGTCGACCAATGGTTTGCCGGCGTGCCCGTGCCCGCCGTGCTGCGCGATCCTCGTGATGGCGCGTTCTACGCGGCGGTCGACCATGGGCACTTCGACGGCAAGCTCCACCGCTCGATCAACCGCGGCAAGACGTGGCAGGAGATCACCGCACCGGCGTACCCACCGAAGCCCGACTCCGTCGAGGACATCTGCCCGATGCGCCGGACTCCACGACCGTGGTCGACCCGCCTGATGTGGTCGCTCGAAGCGGCCCACGCCGACGATCCGGGCGCGTTGTGGTGCGGCACGATTCCCGGCGGACTGTTCCGTTCGACCGATCGGGGCGAGACATGGGCGTTGAATCGGCCCCTGTGGGACGACCCGGCACGGGCCGAAGCGTTCGGAGGCGGCTACGACGAGCCCGGTATCCATTCCATCTCGATCGATCCGCGAGGGTCGGGCCGGATGACCGTCGGTATCTCGTGTGGCGGCGCGTGGTACACCGTCGACAACGGCGCGTCGTGGGCGTTGTCGACCGGCATGGTCGCCGACTTCATGCCTCCGGGTCGCACTGACGACCCGCGTATCCAGGACCCCCATCGCATCGTTCGCTGCCCGGGCGCACCCGACGTGCTCTGGACGCAGCATCACAACGGCATCTTCCGCTCCGTCGACGACGGTCGTACCTGGGGCCGGATCACCGACGTCGCTCCGTCGGCGTTCGGTTTCGCCGTCGCCGTTCATCCGACCGATCCCGACACCGCGTGGTTCGTGCCGATGGTCAGCGACGAGGTGCGGATTCCTGTCGGGGGCAAACTGGTCGTTAACCGCACCCGCGATGGCGGCAAGACGTTCGAACAACTCACCGGGGGGTTGCCTCAGGAACACGCCTATCACCTGGTGTACCGGCACTGCCTCGACGTGTCGTCCGACGGTCAACGGCTGGCGATGGGCTCGACCACCGGCTCGGTCTGGGTCAGCCACAACAGCGGCAACACGTGGCGCCTGGCGACGGCCGATCTGCCGCCGATCCTCAGCGTCCGGTTCATCGCCTGACATCTGCCATGTTGCAACATGGCAACTTGGTATGTGAAAGGCCCTCCGGCCTTTCCGATCGAACCGACGAATGGGATCGTCTCGCCGGCTTCGTCAACCGCTCGCACCGACTGACGCGCCCGGGTGTCGTCTACGGACGGTGGCGTCAGGGCAGGACCATGGACAACGTGTGCATCAGCTTGGTCATTCGAGCCTCACGCGCGACGGAATGTCGGTGCGTCGGGTCTTCGACGATCCGTTCGAGATCGACGGCCCGGTCTTCCGGCTTGCCGGCGGGGCCTGCGGCGGGTCAGGAGAGGACCCCGAAGCCCGGCACACGGACAGCGCGGCGACCTCGGCAACGACCCGTTCGCACATGACACCCACGTCGGGTGCGTAGTCGTAGTCACCGGTGATACCGATCGACATCGATCCGTTGTACGAGATGATCGCCACGCCGAACCGGACGCCCTGGCTGAGGGGTACGTACGGCAGGTACTCCAACATCTCCCGGCCGAGCGCATACAGTGGAAACTGCGGTCCCGGGACGTTGGTGGTGACCGTGTTGATCGTGCGCTGCGGATATCTGCGCAGCAACTTCGCCGCGATCCGCGTTCCCCACGGGAGCAGGAAGGGCGGTATCAGCTCCGCGCCGGCGACGACCGCTGCGCCCACGCTGATCTGATGCGACGCTTTGAGCGACGACATTTGGGTGCGCACGGCTTCCAGCCGCTCGACCGGGTCGGCGATCCCGACCGGTAGTTCGGCAATGAGCAACGACACCTGGTTGTTGAGCTTGTGGTCGCCGTCGCGGCGGGTCGACACGGGTACCAGCGCTCGAAGCACGACGTTCTCGTCGAGCGGATCGCCGCGTTCGATCAGGATCTGGCGAAATGCTCCAGCGATGACGCTGAGGATCACGTCGTTGCACGACCCACCGAACGCCCGGCGGATCGCCTTGATGTCATCGAGCGCGCACACCGCCGTCGACCACCGGCGCCGTGGTCCGATCCGGCCTTCGAGGGACAGCCGCCGGTTCGGGCCGATCACGCGGGCGAAGGACAGCAGTCCAGCGGACGTGTCGCGCAGACCGCTCCAGACCTGTCGAGGCCCGCTCGTTCGCCACGACAGCACACGGCGCACGGGACGCAGCGTCGCGTCGAGCAGCGCATTCGTCGCCAACAGGGCATCCGACGGTTCGGGCTCCGGGTTCCACGGACGTGTCGAGCGGATGCCGACGTCAGCGTCGACATCCAGCAGAATCGCGATGAGATCGGTACCGGCGATTCCGTCGGCCATGCAGTGGTGCACCTTGCAGATCAAGGCCCAACGGTCATCGGACAAGCCCTCGACCATCGATATCTCCCACAGCGGTCGGTGCCGGTCGAGTTCGTGCGACATGATCCGGCCCACGAGTTCTTCGAGTTCAACTTTGCCGCCGGGAGGGGGAAGCGCCACGTGCACCATGTGGTTCGTCGGATCGAAGTGCGGATCGTCGACCCAGACGGGATGGCCCAGGCCGGCCGGGACGAATCGAACTTTCTGACGGTATCTGGTGGCGAGATCGAGCTTGCTGCAGATCAGACCGACCAGCGCGTCGAACGTCGGCGCCGGACCATCGAACACCGCGCACGAGCCGATATGCATGTGGCTGATGCCGTCCTCGATGTGCAGGAACAACGCGTCGAGTGGGCTCATCGGCTCGATCAACTGGTTCCCCTGACCGTCAGGACCTCGTCGAAGCCGTCACGGATGCACATGGTGAGCAGGTCTGGATCGGGCACCGCTCTGGTATCGATGTTCAGCCCGATACAACACTGGTCGAGGTGGGAGAGCAGAGCAACGCTGAAGGACGCACCGGACGGGGGGCCGAATGCGTATTCCCGCACGACCTCGGCGCCGGCGAGGTAGGCGCGATGTCGCAGACCGGGCACGTTGGTTGCCACGAAGTCGACGGCCTTGAGCATCGAACCGAAGATCGATGTGGTGGCCCGGATCGGCAGCACATTGAGGCCTGCGGCGATGGCGTTGCTCAGCGGCAGCGCGGGCTCATTGCGCCAACCTCGGGCCAGGTCACCCAACTCGCACATCCGAGCCCGGGGATCGATGGTCGAGATCGGAAGTACGAATCGCGCCGGAGCGAACCGGTTCCCTCCCGGTGGATCGCCGGGCCGGCGAAGACTGATCGGCATGGTGACCCGCAGCTTGCTCACCGGCGACGCGTGGCGTTCGTGGTACAGGCGCATGCCCCCGGCGATCCCGGCGAGAAAGGCGTCGTTCAATGTGCCTTCGGCGGCATGAGCCGCGCCGACCAATGCATCGAGAGGCACGTCGAACGAGTCGAGCCGACGCGACATACCTCGGCCCGTCATGATCGGGGAGAGCGGTCGACTGACCGGGGCGAGCAACTTGGCGACCGAACGGGTGTCTCGCACCGCCGCCGTGACGACCCCCAACGGGTCGGTGATCGATCGTCCGATGAAACCGGGGAGCGCTCGCGTGGCCCGTACCGACGCACCGACGACCGAGCCGGCCTGCGCCACCAACGTGCCGATCACCGATTCGGGATTGGACGCTGCGTCGTCGGCCACCGCAGCGTCGTGCCGGCGCGGGTTGCGTTGACGATCGAAGAGGCGCTCGGCGAGCTGTATCGCCCCGACCCCGTCGGTGAACGAGTGATGCACCTTTTGCACAAATGCGGCCTGGCCTCCCGCCAGTCCCTCCACCAGGGTGAATTCCCAAGGAGGTCGACCCCTGTCAAAGGTCCCCATGGCGATCGGCGCGGCGAGATCAAGCACGGCTCGCAGGTCGCCGGGCTCCGGCGCGACGACTCGGCGCAGGTGGTAGTCGATGTCGAAGAATTCATCAACCCGCCAGATCGGCTGACCGAAGGGTCCGTCCGGGGTGTGGACATGCTGACGTAGCCGCGGCACCAGATCGCAGGCCTCGACCATTCGAGCCCGGAGTCGGTCCCAGTCGGGGCTGCGGTCGAGGAGAGACACGGCGACAATCGTGCTGCGGAGGCACGGATCCTTCTCGATGTTCCACAGCAGCGCATCCGAGGCCCGCAGGCGTGACGGAAACTCGGCAGCTCGGTCGTCTGAATGCTTCGTCGCTGCGTTCACCGTCTGATCATGATCTCGGATCGATACTGCGGACAGAGGCTTTCGTCCATCGAATCCGGGCACACCGTGAGTCTGCGAGATGTCGCGGACCTTCGACCCTGGCGAGGGTGCCGACCGTCGGTCATCCTGCTCGTGGGTCGGTGACTGACCTGCGTTTTGTGCCGGGAGGACAATATGGACAGAGTCTGGGAATCGGTCGGGCGGATTCTGAGCAGGCGGACGGTTGCGACGCTGACCGTGGTGTTAGTGGTGACGATGGCGATGTCGTTCGGTGTGCGCCGACTCGACTTCGCCACCGGTCAGGACAGTTACATCGACCCGGGTTCGAAGGTCGCTCGTGACAACGCTCGCTATCAGGATCTGTTCGGCGGCGAGAGCATGGTCGTACTGTTCACCCTCGACCCGGGCAAGACGGTCGTCGACCTGTTCACCCCCGGCAATGTCTCGCAACTGCAGAACGTCGAACGACAACTACGCAGCGACCCGGCGGTGCACTCGGTTGTGTCGCCGCTCGTGCTGTTGCAGTGGACGAACGACCTGATCGTCAAGGGTGTCGCCAGCGAGATCATCGCCCGGACGATCCAACGTGAGCCGGACCCGGCGGCGGCCGCGGCCCGCCAACAGGACGCGGTGATGACCACCAGGCGGTTGGGGGCCGCGGGTCGCCAAAATCTCGACAACCCCGACTGGGTTCGGTTCCTCGTGTTCGACAACCAGGGATTCACCGTCGTCGACAATCAGCTGGTGGCGCCGTCCGAGGACCAACTCGTCGTACGCAAGGCGTTACGCGCCTTCATCCCCGACGCGCATCACGCGATCTTCGCGGGGGTACTCGTCGGCAATGCATCGCTCGACCAACAGGCGACCGGATCACAGGCGGTGCAGGGGCTGCTGAAGGGCCGGGTCTTCGAGAACGCCTCGGTCACCATCACCGGCACGCCGACGTTCTTGACCGATATCAATGACTACCTGCAAGGTGGGATGTTCAGCCTCGGCGGCATCGCCGTTCTCGTGATGATCGCCATACTGCTCGTGGCGTTCAAGGTTCGCTGGCGGCTGCTGCCGATGGCGGGCATGGCCGTCGGTATCGCCTGGGGCTTCGGGGTCTTCGGGTTCACCGGCACGAAACTCTCGCTGGTCACGATCACCGGGCTGCCGATCCTGATCGGCCTCGGCATCGAGTTTGCGATCCAGATCCAGAATCGGGTCGAGGAGGAGCGAACGATGGCGGAACCGACCGGTGCATTCGCTCGGACCCTCGTGCATATGGGGCCACCGCTCGGGGTCGCGACCATCGCGGCGGTGATCGCGTTCTTGACGGTGAAGATCTCGAAGGTGCCGATGGTCCAGGACTTCGGAGTACTCCTGGCGATCGGCATCGTTTCGTTGCTGCTCGCCGGCATCGTCCTGCCGCTGACGATCCTGGGAGCACGCGAGCGCCGATCGCCCACCGATGGCGCACCCACGCGCAGCTGGGTCGAGTGGACGGTCGACCGCCTCGGATCGTTGCCTCGCCGGGCGGTGTTGCCATTGGTCGCGCTGGCCGCCGGGCTACCGGTGCTCGGGCTGGCTCTGGAGACCGGATCGCACATCGAAAGCGACCCGATCAACTGGGCCGACCAATCGAGCTCATCCATCCGCAACGCTCGCACGCTGGAGCGGGAGACGGGATTTGCCACGACGCTCGGAATCTTCATCGAGACCAGCAGCGCCGCCGCTGACGGCGTCTTCACAGACCAGATGGGTGAGTTCATCCTCGACCTCGTCACCCGGTCGTCGGTCGAGAACCCCGAACTCGCCGAGGCCTCGAGCCTGGCGACGACCGTCGCTTGGCTGGCCGAGGTACCGGGCACGACCACGCTGGCGCCGACCGGGCTCGACATGCTGCAGGCCTACTCGGTCGCCCCGCCGGCCTTGCAAGGGCTGTTGGTCGCCGATGACGCCAATGCCACTCAGGTCCTGTTTCAGGTCGGGCCGTCCTCGCTCACCGAACGCGCTGCCGTACTCGATCGAGTCCATCGGGCAATCGCCGACCCGGGGAGTGGAGCAGTGCTCCCCGCGCAGGCGTCAGCCACCACGGGAGGACTGGCGGTGGTCGGGGTCGGCCTGCTCGAGAACATCACGGCCAATCGGGCCCAGCTCACCATCGTGGCCGTCCTACTTGTCGCGGCATTCGTGATCCTGTGGAACCGTGACCTCGCCCGGGGGCTGCTGACGATGATCCCGGTGCTCCTCGCCGTTGGCGCATCAGCGACCCTCGTGCGGTTGCTTGGCATCACCCTCAGCCCGCTGACGACAGTGGGCGGCCCGCTGGTCGTGGCGACCTGCGCCGAGTTCTCGGTGCTGCTGGTAGCCCGCTACATGGAGGAACGCCGTCGAGGACTCGATCCGGAACGGAGCACGCACGTGGCCGCCGAACGCACCGGCCGGGCGTTCTTCACCTCGGCGCTGACCACCCTTGGTGGATTCGCAGTGTTGATGTTCTCGTCGTTGCCGCTCATCGCCGACTTCGGCATGGTGGTCACGATCAACATCGCCGTTGCCCTGTTGTCCGCCCTCGTCATCGTCCCCCCGCTGGTGAAAGCGGCCGACCATCATGGGTTGCTGTCGATCGCAGGGGGCACCGGATCGCCGGGCGCCGATGGGCGCCGCCGTCGCCAACGAGTCGGATCGGCCGGCGGAATCGTGCTCGGAGGGCTCGGGGTGATGATCGCCGTCGTTGCGCTGCGTTCCAACCCGTCGGATTCGTTCGCCGTGCGAACTGCACCGGTCGCCGAGTCGCCAGCCACGATGCCGCCGCCCACGACGGCCCGGCCGCGACCGGCCACCCCATCGACATCGACGGGCACAGTCGACCCCGGAGCGCCGGTACCGACCGATCATCAGAGTCCGACCACGCTCGCGCCGGGACCGCCCGAGCGGCCGGTCAGCCTGGTGGGCGGCACGTTCTGGGAGGTGCTCGTCGGCGTCGGAGTCGACCCTGGTGTGGCGCGATGCGCGGCAGACGACTTACTGGCCACGACGCCTGAGGCCGAACTGCTGGCGCTCGGCATCGCCAGCGTGCCGCGTCCCGCCGAGGTCGACGCGCTCCTCGACGAAGCGGCCACCCGTTGCGGTGTCACCCGCGACCAACTCGACGCAGCCGCCTCCGCCGGCTGACTCGCGGAATTCAACGCCTGCGGATGAACGAGGATCTCCGGCTACGACCATGAACGACAGCCGAGCTTGCTTTGGCGCGTGGGGGTGCCATGAGCGCTGATGCCCGTCGATATGGCGGGTCGCGGCAAAGGTACCCATCGGCAGGCATCTGCGGACACGGGGTCGGACTGTCGAGCCCGGACTACCGAGGACTTCCCGGCTGCTTGGATTACCTGATCGTCAGACCCTCCAACAGCGGGATCACGTGGACAGTCGTTCAGGGCAATGCGACGGAGTTCACTGGCGAACACCCAAGCTATGTCTCGCCGCTCAGCGACCGAAAACGAACGGTAGCGAAGTGGTGGAGACGACGGGAATCGAACCCACGACCCCCTGCTTGCAAAGCAGCCCGGAGGCCGTTCGGCGTGTGTCGGCTCGTGTCGGATACTGCCGTTGAGCAGGTACGATGCGGACGTGCCGGTACGAGGCGATATGGCCCGACGCGTGGCGAACTGATACATCTCTGATACCTCGGTAACCTCCTGCTCCTCGCCAAGGCCGCAACTGAGGCGGTCAAAGAGTCGAAGCGAAGCGGAGATCGAAGGTCTCGGCGGGTTCGACAGCGAACTGCTGCGGGCCGAATGTCACGGTGAAGTTTTCGAGGAAACCGATCTGTCCGAGGATCACAGACGTTCCATGGTGCGGGAACGGCGATACAACGCCGACGAGTCCTCGCCACGGGATCGCCGGGGCGTCGAAACCGATCGGTGGGCGGGCCTCCAGCGTCAACTCGTACAACGGTGCGACGAACGAACGGCCGCCAAGGCGAATCGGCAATGTCTCGCCGGTATCGACGGCGTCGCCGCCTGCCGAGATGACATCGTTGGCAACGACCGTGACAGGGCCGCCGGTGTCGACAAGGGCGGCGAATGATCCACGCCGGCCGGGTACTCCGACGCGGAACGATGCCCGCAGTACCGGACGGGGTAGCGCTCCGTGAGTTTCGCCGAAGTCGGTGTAGTCGAAGACCCAGGCGTCAGCCAAGGCCGAAGATGACAGGATCGCCGGGGATCGGGGCGCGCATGATCTCGAGATCGAGGTCGAGACGATCGACCTCAGCGATCAAGTCGGCCAACTCAACAGCGGATGCCTGAACATGATCATCGGCGTCAAGCGCGACCCATAGGCCAGCCCATCGACGGAGATCCAGCGTTCGAATCATGTGAGCAGCGTAGCCGGTGGCATCAGGGTGGATCGTCAATTGGCTAGCTTGCCTGGCCGCGATCGTAGCCGAAGACCCACATCACGATGTGATCTTTGTCACGTCGGATTGTCCGTTGTGTACCGTGACGTACCGGGGCGTACCGCTACGTACCGCCTGGTCCGGTGTGGTGGGTGAGCTGGGGAAATTGGGGATTGTGTTCGGGGTGACATCGGTGTAGTTCTGAGCGCCCCATGGGCTCGAACGGCGTCTCCGAGGGTGGATCTGAGGGTCTGCCGATGATGTTGACGGTCGCCGAGGCGGCTCGTCAACTGCGGATCGGTCGCACCCTGGCCTACCAGCTGATCGGCGATTTCGAGGCGGGCCGACCGGGCGGCATCCCAGCGGTTCGTCTCGGCGGCTGTTTGCGGGTCCCGCGCTGGGCGTTGGACGAGTTCGTCCGTCACGGCTGTGTGATCAGCGACATCGACGCGCGGGTCGCCGCGTCGATCGACGAACTCGCCGAGATGCCGACCCGACGCACGTCTGCGAGTACATCCCGGACGTCATCCCGGCCGCGCCTCGCGAACCCCGCTCGCGGCACGTCGCGTACCGCCAGCCAGCTGTCTCTGCTCGACGGTCGCTGAAGGAATCACCCTCGTGTTACCTCATCGATTGACTCACCCAGAATTGAACAGACAGGTGCCCACGGATCGCGGTGTGTGGTCATGATGCGGGTCACCACCCTGTACGCGTCGACTGCGTCGGTGACGGCGGCGTATTACACCCGGTACCTGACCCAGGCCGAGGGCGAGATTCCGGGTGTGTGGGTCGGCCGTCAGGCTGACCGGTTCGGTTTGACGGGCGATGTGACTGGTGAAGCGCTTGAACGGCTGTTGTCGGGGTGTGATCCGACGACGGGGGCGAGGCTCGGCTTTCCGCTCGTTGATCGCAGGCTGGCGGATGGTCGGGTGGTGCGAGCGGTGTCCGGTTTTGATGCCACGGTCTCGGCCCCGAAGTCGTTGTCGGTGTGGTGGGCGCTGACCGGTGACCAGCGCCTGTTGGACGCCCATGACATCGCGGTCAGCGCGGTGGTCGAGGCGTTGGGGCGATACGGGGCGACGACCCGGATCCGCTCGAACGGTGGCCGCCTGCATCCGGACAGCGAAGGGCTCACCGTTGCGGCGTTCCGCCAGTCGACGTCACGGCTGGATGATCCGCAGGTCCACACCCACCTGGTGATTTCGGCCAAGGTGCAAGTCGGCGATGGCCGGTGGTTCGCGCTCGACGCGCGGATGTTGAAGCAGCACCAACGCGCCCTCGGCGGCCTCTACCAGTCGGTGTTGCGGGCGGAGTTGACCCAACGATTCGGGGTCCGCTTCAACGAGATTGTCAACGGTCAAGCCGAGATCACCGGCGTGCCACAGGAGTTGCTCGAGGTGTTCTCGAAACGCGCCGCCCAAGTCCATGATGCGCTGGCGGTCAAGCTCGGCGAGTTCCATGCCCGGGAGGGTCGCGACCCGACCCGGTTCGAACGGGCCGCGATGGAACGCGAAGCCGCCGCCGACACCCGTAGCCACAAGACCGGTCAGGCGGTCCCTGATCTGCGGACACGGTGGCTCGCCGAGGCCGACACCCTCGGCATCACCCCCGCCCGGTTGGTCGACGACGTCCGACGTAGTGCGCAGGAGCATGAGCCGGCACAGCGAACGACGACGGGCGAGATCATCGGGGTGCTGTCGGAGAAGTCATCGACATGGCATCGGATGGATGTCCTGCGGACGTTGACCGATGAGCTTCGCCCGCACGCCGGGATGGACGGCGAACGGTGGGCCGCGTTCCTGGAACGCAGCACCGATCTGGTCATCGAGCAGAGCGTCAATCTCGACCCGACCATGACCAACGGCGCGAGGACACGGGGGTCGGATGGGCGGTCGGTATGGATCGAACCGGTCGCCGCACATTTCACCAGCGAGGCAGTCATCGCCCAAGAGGAACGCATCCTGCGATGGGCGTTCGATAACCAAATCGGGGCGCCGGCACCGTCGACGACGATTCGCAGCGACCGGCTCGACGTCCTCCAACTCGACGCTGCCGCCTCGATCGCCGGACACGACCGGCTCGTGCTCGTCGTCGGCCCCGCCGGGACCGGCAAGACCAGCATGCTGGCCGCCGCCGTCAACAACCTCCACACTCAGGGCCGTGAGGTGTACGCCGTCGCACCGACTGCGAAAGCAGCCCGTGTCCTGGCCCGCGAGACCGGCACCCAGGCAGACACCGTCGCCAAACTCGTCTACGAATGGTCCCAACCCGACCGGCCACCCCGTACCGAATGGGACCTGGCCCGGCACACCACCCTGATCGTCGATGAGGCCGGGATGCTCGCCACC
>JANMJD010000096.1:0-5423 GCA_031371195.1 Actinomycetes bacterium
TCGGGATCCTCACCGACTCGGCGTCGGGCGTGCCGACATACCGGTTCGACATCCGCTTTCAAGGTGCCGATGAAACCATCTTCTTCGACGCCTGAGACGGGCACGTGGACGATGGATCGGGCGAAGGATTGATGACCGGCCTCCCGACGTTCGATCCGGGGTTCTCCACCCCGGCGATGACCATGATCTGGACGCCCACCGCCCGCATCGCGGCGATGCTCGATGTGGAGAGGGCCATCGCCGCCTCGCAGGCCGATTCTGGTGAGATCCCCATCGACGCCTTCGACAAGATCTCCACGGCGATCGACGCCGTCGTCGAACAACTCGACACGGCCATCGCCGAACAGATCCTCATCGATGGCTGGCACGTGGGAACGCCGGTGATCCCGCTGCTGGAAACCATCCGCGCCAAGCAAGAACTCCCGCTGCTTCACCTTCACGTCACCACCCAGGACATCGTCGATTCGGCCACGATGGTGCAGATCGGCCGGGCGCTTCGGATCCTCGTCGCACTCGCCGACCGGGCGATCGTCATGGTGGCTTCCGCCCGCGATGCCGACGGCGGTAAGCACCCGGTGATGGCCCGAACACTGCTGCAGCCGGCGCTGCCGATGACCGTGGCCCAGCGGGCGCAGCACTGGATCGAGCCCCTCGTGCGGCATCGAGCCGCGCTGTCGGAGGCCGTCGCACGACTGCCTTTACAGCTCGGCGGGCCGATTGGCGACCGGACGGGAATCTCCGACGGCGTCGTCGCCGGCGTGGCCCGCCGGTTGGCGCTCGCCGACGTCGGCTATGTCTGGCACACCGATCGCTCCCCGATCAGCGAGGTGGTCGGCGTCGTTGGGCGGGCCGTGGCCTGGGTCGCCAAGATCGCCCATGACGTGGCGTTGCTCGGCCAGCCCGAAATCGGCGAGGTGCAGGTGCGCGCCGGAGGTTCGTCGGCGATGGCACACAAACGCAACCCCATCGACGCCGTGCGCACCCTCGGCGCCGCCGATGCCTGTGCCGGGTTGGCGTCGATCGTCACCCGCTCCCGGCCGCACGAGTTCGAGCGGGCAGCGGGCGCCTGGCATGCCGAGTGGTTCGCCGTCCCCCTCGTGTTCCACACTGCGGCGGCGGCGTTCGATGCACTCGGCTCGATGGAGCTGCGCTTCACCCATCGCGGGCCGTAGGTTCTGCGGTCGCCACGGCCGTTCGGATACATTCGCCCGGTGGCCGACGACCTGATCCGCATCGAGCCGGTCAGCGATGTCGCCGGAGTGCACCGGGCGCTCGGCGTTTTTCGCCAGATCTGGGGGCCGGGCGCCTCGTCCGACGTCGACGTCTATATCGCCGTGATCCGCCATGGGGGATACATGTCGGTAGCTCACGCCGATGGACGGGCCGTGGGTGCCGCCTTCGGGTTCATCTCCGCCGGCGGGACGGGTCTGCATTCGCACGTCACCGGGATCGTCCCCAGTCACATGGGATCGGGACTCGGGCGACGACTCAAGGACCACCAACGGGCCTGGGCGGCCGAACGCGGCATCGATACGATCACCTGGACGTTCGATCCGCTGATCCGACGCAACGCCTGGTTCAACCTGGTGCGCCTGGGTACCGAGGTGGCCACGTACCACGTCAACTACTACGGGGTGATCGACGACGCCATCAACGGGCTCGACGAGACCGACCGTCTCGAGGTCCGGTGGTCGGTCGCCTCGGCAACACCGACCGACCCCATCCCCCGCGATTCGATCCGCACCGGGTATCACGAGTTGATTGCCACGCCCCCCGATATCGAGGCGCTGCGCCGCGAGGACCTGTCCGCCGCTCGGATCTGGCGCACGACGATGCGCGACCAACTGGCGCATCGGCTCGCCACCGGCTCGCGTATCGTCGGCCTCACGCCCGAGGGCGACTACGTACTCGAACCGGCCGGCGACCCGATCACCGGCCCCGCCGCCATCCCCGCGCCACCATCGTCACCCCAAGGAACCCCGTGAAACTCACCCATGTGGAGCTGCACCGGCTGAGACTGCCGCTCGTGTCGCCGTTCCGGACCTCGTTCGGCACCGACACACGCCGTGACGTGCTCCTGATCCATGTGATCGGTCCCGACACCCATGGTTGGGGCGAGTGCGTCGCCGATACCGAGCCGCTGTACTCGTCGGAGTATGTCGACGGCGCCCAGGAGATGATTCGTCGCTTTCTGCTTCCGCGGCTGCCGTCGCGGGTCGTCGCCTCGAATCTGGCGAGGTCAATGGAGCCGGTGCGGGGCCATTGGATGGCCAAGGGCGGACTCGAGGCAGCCGTGCTCGACGCCGAATGCCGACTGCACGACCAGTCGCTCGCCGACCGCCTCGGCGCGGTGAGGGACCGCGTGCCCGCCGGTGTTTCGGTGGGCATCCAGGATTCGATTCCCCAACTCCTCGACGCCGTCGGCGGATATCTGGCCGATGGCTATCTGCGGATCAAGCTGAAGATCGAACCCGGTTGGGATGTCGTCCCGGTTCGCGCCGTGCGCGAGCGATTCGGTGACGAGATCCTGCTGCAGACCGATGCCAATCAGGCCTACACGCTGGCCGACGCGGCCCACCTGGCCCGGCTCGACGCCTTCGACCTGCTGCTCACCGAGCAGCCGCTGCCCGAGGACGACATCGCCGGCCACGCCCGACTGGCCCGACTGGTCAAGACCCCGATCTGCCTGGACGAATCGATCGTGTCGGCCCGGGTCGCCGCCCAGGCCATCGCCCAGGGCGCCTGTCGGGTGATCAACATCAAACCCGGCCGGGTCGGCGGGTACCTCGAGGCGGTGCGTATCCACGATCTCTGTGTCGCCAACGGGATCGCCGTATGGTGCGGCGGCATGTTGGAGACCGGGATCGGGCGGGCCGCCAACATCGCCCTCGCCGCACTCCCGGGCTTCACCCTGCCCGGCGACACGTCAGCGTCGGCCCGCTACTACCACCGCGATGTCACCGAGCCGTTCCTGCTCGACGACGGCCACGTCGCCGTTCCGGAAGGACCGGGCATCGGCCGTGACCCGTTGAGCGACGCCCTCGCCGAGTTCAGCGAATCGGTGGAGACCATCACGCTGTAGCCGCGCAACCGGTCGTCAGAACGAGCCCTCGGCGGCGCGGTCGATGTTCTGGCTGAGGATCAGGTCCTCGTGGAGCTCCATCCACACATCGTGGTACGAGCCGCACATCACGCCGGTGAACATCTTGTCGTCGCCGCCTTCCAGCCTGGCGCGACACTCGACCAGGCGGCGCTCGTACCGGTTGAAGCGCTCGATGATCTCGCCCATCGCGGCGCACAACGGCCGCGCCCGATCGTCGATGGCACCGAGTCGGGCAATCACCGCGGCGTCGTACGCCGGGTCGGAGTGGTCGTTGGGCGCTCCGTCTCGCAATTGCCAATCACCGCACAGGGCCTTGAACTCCTCGTTCAACTCCAGGAACGAGTGATAGCTGGCGGCCAGACCCTCGCGGAAGCCGGGTCGGGAGATATCGACCTCGAGGGCGACGAGGTGGGCTTCGCGTCCATCCTTGGTCAGCTGCCACAGACCGCGGGCCTCTTTGAAGGCCGCGAACCCGTCTGCTTCGAGTTCTTTGAGCTGGGCCTCGGCCTCGCTCTCGGACACACCGGCCAGTTCGGCCAGTGGCTCGATCTTGACGAAGCCCTTGATCCGTAGGGCATGGTGAACACGGAAACGGGGGTCGGTTGCAAGTGCCACGGGTCACAAACCTAATTCGTCGGGCGACGGTCACTCAACCACGACGGTCGCCACGACGGAACGCCGGGCAATCGGCGCTCGATACACGAAGCGCATCAGGAGTCCGACTGCGAGCGCGGCGATCCCGAATACGGCCCAGGCCGCACGGAAGCTGGCCAGCAGCGGGTGATTCGGCCGGGTGATGATCGCCACGGCGATGGCGATCGCCAGGGCCGATCCGAGCTGGCGCAGGGTGTTGTAGAAAGCCGAGCCCATCGCCAGGCGATCTTGGGGAAGGTACTTCACGGCTCCCGACTGCAGGCTGGCGAGCAGCATGCCGAATGAGGCGCCGGCGACCAGGTTGTAGGGCAGAAAGGTGGACCGGTAGGTCGGCGTCGCCGTCATGCGGACAGAGAAGATCAAGCAGGTCGCCGCCAACAGGCCACCGCCGAGCAACGCGACGCGTGCCTGACCGACACGATCCGACCAGCGCCCGGCGGCGCGAGACGTGATCAGGGCCATGATCGGCGCCGGGGCCGTGCCGATGCCGGCCCCCAGTACGGAGTAGTTCCACTGCTGTTGGAGGAAACTGACGTTGCAGAACACCGATCCGTAGAACGGCAGGGTGAACAGCAGCGCGGCGAGATTGGCGACCGCGTAGTACCGCTGGCGCAGCAGCGACAGATCCATCACCGGGAGTCGGGCTGAGCGACAGCGGCTGATGAACACCGGCACGAGCAACGCGGCGATGGCGAAGCAGGTGATACCCCGCCGGCTGAGGTATCCCCACTCGTTGCCCTTGGAGATACCCAGCGCGAGCAGGCCCACGGCGCCGACACCGGTGACGATGCCGATGATGTCGGGAACCCCTGTGGCGTTCTCGTCGCGTGACTCGTGCAGCACCCGGCGGCCGAGCACATAGGCAGCCAACCCGATCGGCAGATTGATGAAGAACGCCCACCGCCAACTGCCGGCATTGATGATCAGGCTGCCCAACGTCGGGCCGGCGGCTGCCCCGAGCGAACCGATCGCGGCCCAAACACCGATCGCCGCCGACTTCTTCTCCATCGGGAACTCCGGCAGCACCAGGGCGAGCGCCGCGGGGGCGAGAAGGGCTCCTCCCATCGCCTGCACGACTCGACAGGCGATCAGCAGTCCCAGCGTCGGCGCCAGTCCGCATGCCGCCGACGCCCCGATGAATACCAGCAGCCCGGTGGTGTAGATGCGCTTGCGACCGTAGCGATCGGCCAGGCGACCGCTCGTCAGCAGCACGGCGGCGTAGACGATCGAATACCCCGACAAGACCCACGAGACACTCGATGCCGAAGCGTGGAAGTCCTGCTCGATGGTGTGGCGGGCGACGTTGACGATCGTCGTATCGAGGGCCGACATCGACACCCCGATCGCCGTCACCGCCAGCGCCTTGCCACCCCGAGTCATGCCATCACTGTCGCAGGTGCGGTGGGGCAGGGTGTCGTTGATGTTCCCGACCGCGGAACACCCCGTACGGGCGACCTGCCGTTCGCTACGCGCCCGATCCGACCATCGGATACGGGGTCAGCGTGAAGCCGACACCCAACGTTGTCGGGAGCCAGGTGCCGAGTCGGTCCCAGATGATCGGGCCGCTCTTGGCGAGCAGGTGGCCGTCACCGTGCAGGACCACGAGGTCGCCGTCCCCGGCGATCGCCCGTACCACTTCGCTGGCCTGCATCGGCAGGATCTCGTC
>JANMJD010000107.1:0-1856 GCA_031371195.1 Actinomycetes bacterium
CGATTCGCGCCGACATCTCCGACACGCTCCCGCCGCTCGCCGAGCCGACCGGCAGCATCAGCCCGAGCACCATGTCGGTTCCCGCGGATGCCACGTTGAGCCCGATCACACCGTTCATCACGCCCAACGGCGACTTCTACCGCATCGACACCGCGCTGTCGTTCCCGCGCATCAAGCTGTCGAGCTGGAAGGTCGAGATCGGCGGCCTGGTCGACAGGCCGCTGACGCTGACGTACGACGACCTGCTCGCCCGCCCACAGATCGAGCGGATCGTCACCTTGTGTTGCGTGTCGAACGAGGTCGGCGGCGAGTACATCTCCAATGCGACGTTCCAGGGCGTCATGCTTGCCGACCTGCTGAACGAGGCGGGCGTGCAGAGCACCGCCGAGCAGGTGTACAGCACCAGCCTCGATGGATGGACATGCGGCTTCCCGGTCGCCGTCGCGCTCGACGGTCGCGACGCCATGATTGCCGTCGGGATGAACGGCGAAGCGCTGCCACTGGAGCACGGCTTCCCCGCTCGTCTCGTGGTCCCCGGGCTCTATGGGTATGTGAGCGCGACCAAGTGGCTGAGCAAGATCGAGTTGAACCGATGGGACGACGCCGAGGGCTTCTGGGTGCCTCGGGGATGGGCCCGCGACGCGCCGATCAAGACGCAATCACGCATCGACGTGCCACGTGACGGCGAGAAGGTCAAGGCAGGCAGCGCCAAGATCGCCGGCATCGCCTGGGCGCAGCATCGCGGCATCGACAAGGTCGAGGTACGCATCAACGACGGCCAGTGGCAGCAGGCGCGCCTCGGTACAGACGTCACCGACGATTCCTGGCGCCAGTGGGTGCTCGACTGGGACGCAACGCCGGGCAAGTACACGATCCAGGTCCGTGCCACCGACAGGAACGGCGAAACCCAGACTGCCGACGTCGCTCCGCCTGATCCTGATGGCGCCACCGGATATCACACGCGTACCGTGAAAGTCGTCTGACCAGTCGATCGGCTCGATCGGCTCGATCAGCCGACGTCGATCATGATCTTGCCGGCATTCGCATTCGCCGCCATGTGCCGGTGGGCGTCGGCGATCTTGTCGAACGGGAATCGGCTGTCGATGACCGGCTTCAACTTCCCGCTGTCGAACAACGGCAACACCTCGGCGGCGAAGCGGCGGGTCAGGGCGATCTTCTCCTCGATCGGACGGGCACGCAGCATCGTGCCGATCCACGACGCGCGGCGACCCATCAGCGCGTAGACGTTGACCGGGACCGTGCTGCCGCCCATCAACCCGACCTGGATGATGCGTCCCTTCATCGCCACCGCTTGCAGGTTCCGCTCGATCTCCTCGCCGCCGACGACGTCGAGGATCGTGTCGAACCCGTCGGGCACCGCGGCCATCGCCTCGGTCAGCCACGCGGCCGGCGAACGCTCCAACACCAGGTCCGCACCGAGCGCACGGCAGAGATCCATCTTGCCGCTCGAACACGTCACCGCGATCCGCGCCCCGATCGACTTGGCGATCTGAATGCCGGCCGTGCCGACTCCGGAGGCGCCGGCGTGCACGAGCGCCCAGCGGCCCGACGTCAGCCCACCTTGCACGACGAGGGCATCCCACGCCGTGAGGAACACCTCGGGGATCGCCGCACCATCGGCCACCCCGACTACTGCCGGGACGTGCATCAACTGGCGCTCGTGGGTCGCGATCCGTTCGGCGTAGGCACCACCTGCTTCGATGCCCATCACCTCGTCGCCGGGCTTCCACATCGTCACCCGCTCGCCCACGGCATGCACCGTCCCGGAGAACTCGAGGCCGGGTATCTCGAGTGCCGAGGGTCGCGGGTTGGGGTACATGCCCATGACCTGCAAC
>JANMJD010000140.1:0-6631 GCA_031371195.1 Actinomycetes bacterium
GCGAGACCCAAGGCGGCGTCGAGGACGTCGTCGAGTGAGTCGAGTTCGGTGATATCGGCACCCGCCGAGAATGCCCGGCCTGCGCCCGTGATCACGATCGCGCGAAGTCCGGCGTCGGCCTCGATGAGATCGAGGTGGACATGAAGGTCGGCGATGGTGTCCGAACCGATGGCGTTCAAGCGGGCAGGGCGGTCGAGGATGAGGAGAGCAACTCGACCCCGTCGCTCGAACCGGCAACTCGGCGTGTTCGTGGAGTCATCGCTGGTCATGTGGCTCTCGTCGTCCCATAGTGTTGAACAAATCAGTTAGATTGTTGCACTGTATCGAAGGGGAGGAACGAATGGACTTTGCCCTGACCGAGGAGCAGGCGCTACTGCAGACAACGGTCCGTTCATTCGTCGAGCAGCATTGCCCACCGGAGCAGGCCAAGGCATGGGATGACGCAGGCGTGTTTCCCACCGAGCTCTGGCAGCGGATGGCTGATATGGGCTGGTTCGCGCTGCCCTACCCCGAGGCGTGGGGTGGCGGTGGTGGTTCGGTCAGCGACTTGTGCGTCGTGGCCGAGGCGCTTGGCCGGGCCAGCCTCGATGTCGCAATGGCCTACGTCGGAACGTTCATTCCCGGGCTCGTCATTTTCAGACACGGTACCGACGAGCAACGGGAGCGGTTTCGTGCCGGGCTCCTCGACGGAAAGTACCGGATCTCGGTGGCCATCTCGGAACCTGACGCAGGCTCCGACGCTGCGTCGTTGCGTTGCTCGGCCGTTGATCGCGGCGACCATTTCGTCGTCAACGGCCAAAAGGCATGGTGTACCGGTGCGGGGCTTCCCGGGGCGTTGATCGCCCTCTACGTTCGAACGGACGCAGACGCGCCGAAACACCGAGGTATCAGCCTCGTCCTCGTCCCGAACGATGCGCCTGGGGTGGAGGTCCGTCGCACCCCCACTCTGGCTCGGCACCTGCTCGGCACCAACGAGGTCTTTCTGACGGATGTGGTCGTACCTCGCGAGAATCTTGTCGGCCAACTGAACAGTGGGTTCGGGATGCTGATGGCGGGCCTTGATGTCGAGAAGGTGGTGATGGCGGCCGCATACACCGGCGTTGCCCAGGCGACGATGGACGAAATGCTCGAATATTCAAAGCAGCGACGGCAGTTCGATCGTCCGATCGGCAACTTCCAGGCATTGGCCCACCCGATGGCGGACATGCAAGCCGAGATCGATGGGGCCCGACTCCTCGCTCAACGCGCCGCATGGATGCTGAGCACCGGCGTGCCGTGCACTCGTGAAGCGGCAATGGCAAAACTGAAGTGCTCCGAGGCGTACGTCGCGGCTGCTCGTCTCGGCATGCAGGTGTTGGCGGCCCACGGGTTCTCCACCGAGAGCGTGATGAGCTTTCGGTGGCGGGAATCGATCGTTGCAACGATTTCCGGCGGCACCAGCCAGATCCAGCGCAATGCCATCGCCAAGTCAATGGGCCTGGTCACGTACTGATGCAGCGGCGTCCCAACGGGTGCAGGTGCCGCCGCCCCGATGGCAACGGGCGCCCGCTTCTGGTTACCGCCGAGGTCACATTGCGAACCGTGCCGGCGTCTCTGCGGCAGTCATCTCGTCGCTCGAGAAAGTTCGACGCGGAGTGCTTCGATGGCTTGCAGGACGGCGCGACGGTTCTGGGCCACTTTCAGCAACTTGGGGAGGCGGCTGGCCATGGTCGAGTTGGTGTTCGCCGACCGTTCTCGGATCGTCGCGGCGACGTAGCCGGTGAGGAAGTCCAGGTGCCGGGAGTTGTACGCCCATAACGTCTCGCCGACGCACGAGGTTTGCAGCAACAGGCTCATCCCGAAGCTCGGCTCGAGGGATCCGCCAGATGCATCGAACGATCACGTCACCGCAGCGAGCGTCATCGCCCCACATGTTGTGCATCGAAGCTTGGTGGTCTTCTCGCCGACGGATCGACCATTGATGAGTTTGGACAGTTGGGCGCCGCATCGGCCGCACCTCACGCCGGCGCGGCTTTGAGCTTCGCCGAACCAACGCGAGTGCCGACCCTCGACGGAGAGTGTGCACGACGAGCAGACGAGGCGTGGCGTCGATTGCCAGTACGGCAGGGGTGCGCACAGCAGCGACGGCGGCGCAGCGCGGACATCTCACCCAAACTTCGTCAAGAAACTCGGCGAGGTGTGTCCCGTCGTCGTCGACCTCGTGGCCGCCACGAGGGCTGACTCCACCGGAGCGATCGAAACAGGGGTTTGCAGGTCGAGAAACAGGGGTTTGCAAGTCGAGGTAGCGAAGGCCACTCGATGGGCGGCTCCGTGGATAGGCCGACCCGACTCGCTAGTCGGCGGGCAGTCGCCCGATTCGCAGGGTGTGGAGGTCGCCGGCCCGAATGGCGTCGACATGGTGAAGCGTTCTGGCGAGATCGTCATCCACCGAGAGGTACCGACCACTGAGCGAATCAGCGGCACCCGACGCCAGTGAGACGCACAACTCCATCACCTGGCTGATTGGGTTGCCGGTGTCGGGCTGTTCCTTCAACATCCGCAGCCGTTCGACGAAGCCGGGCATCCATTGCAGGGCATCGGCCCGCACGAGCGGCTCGTCGGCGAACTGGGTGTCGACCGTGCCCGGGTGGAGTACGAATGCGCTCATCCCATAGCCGGAGACTTCAGCGGCGAGCGGCTCGGTGAACCGCACCTGGGCGACCCGGGCGCAGCTGTAGCCCGAGAAGTTCGCGGTGCCCGTCTCGGCGGCCCGGCTGGCGATGGTGATCACTCGTCCGGCGCCCCGGGCCATCATGCCCGGCAGCACCGTGCGCGTGCACAGGAACATGCCGTGGACGTGAACCTCCTGGGTGCGCCACCACTCATCGGGGTCAGCGGCGTGCACGGGGGCGAACGGTCCGGTGATACCGGCATTGTTGACCAGAATCGTCAACGGCCCGAGTCTGCGTTCAGCCTCGCCAACCGCCCGCTCCACATCGGCGCGTAAGGTGACGTCGCCGGCCACCGCGACGGCCGTCGCCCCGAGCGCCTCGCACTCGGCCACCGTCGCGGCAAGCTGTTCGGCGGTCCGCGACATCACTGCCACCGCCGCTCCCTCGGCCGCGAACGCCCGAGCGATCCCCTGTCCGATACCTCGGCCTCCCCCGGTGACCAGAGCGACCTGGCCCTCCAGCACTCCTCGCATCGCGTACCCCTCACCTTCGATGACCAGACTCTCGCGACACACTGCCATGCGCAGGCCATCGGGTCGAGCGTGCCGGCAGTTCGAAACCGACATCGCCGGGCCGTTGGCCACACACTGCTACGAGCCGGGTGCCGGCCATCTGATCCGTTCCGAGATGTGGGCTCAACCCCCGCAGTTGATCGCCGAGGCCATTGCCGAGCAGACCTCGTCCCAACGGTCGCGAGGGAACTCCCCAATGAAGGTGGCGAATCGATCGCGGCTGAGCAACTCCGGTGTGTCGAAATTGAGCACACAATCGACGTGCAGCCCTTCGTCGGTGCCGATTTCCACCTCCGATGGCAGGCCGCGCACACGTGTTGTGGCGAGCGCGACGAGGAGCCGGTCAAGCCTGTCGACCGCCTCGGGTCGCGTGAGGACAAGTGCCGGTCGCCGCGAATCCCCAGCGTTGACGAACCAGAGCTCCGCCCAACCCGGTACTGCGTTCACCAGGCGGACTGGGTGCTCGGGTTGTTGGTTCGGTCCGCTTCGGCCGCAGCGTGGAACGCCTCGAGATCGCCGAAGTCGTCGACGTTCGATCCGCCCGATGGGTAGCCGGCGACGTACAACGCGGCGACGCGGGCGCGTTCGGCTTGATCGACGAGTTGCTTCACGACTGCGCTTCGGCTCGTCTTCGAAGCGGTCGCCAAATGGTCGAGCGTTTCGAGTTGGCGTTCGGTGAATCGAATTGCCAATTGCGTAGCTGCCATGCGCGTCAGCATACCAAGGCCACATTGCATCGGGTACTATCGCCGGACGCGATGACCGTTCCGGACAACGAACCGGAAGTGTGGTCGGCGGCGGGTCGATACGGCATGATCTGGTCGAATATCAACAGCGAGGGGATCGAGTGAGGAAGATCACTGCGGCGATTGTCGGACCGGGAAACATCGGCACCGACCTGATGTACAAGTTGATGCGATCCGAGGTGATCGAGCCGCGTTACATGGTCGGTGTCGACCCCTCGTCGGAAGGGCTGCAGCTGGCGGCGAAAGCCGGACTCGAGGCGTCATCGGACGGCGTCGACTGGCTCTTGTCGCGCGATGAGCTGCCGGGCATCGTCTTCGAGGCGACCTCGGCCTATGTCCACGTCCGCAATGCCCCGCGCTACCGCGAGGCCGGCATCCACGCCGTCGATCTCACGCCGGCGGCCCGCGGACCGTACGTCATTCCGCCGGTCAACCTCACCGAGCATGTGTCGGAGATGAATGTCAACATGGTCACCTGCGGCGGTCAGGCCACAATCCCGATGGTCTATGCCGTCTCTCGGGTCGTGCCGGTCGAGTACGCCGAGATCGTCGCCACCGTCGCCTCGGCTTCCGCCGGCCCGGGCACCCGGGCGAACATCGACGAGTTCACCCGCACCACCTCGGCGGCGGTCGTGCAACTCGGCGGTGCGGTGCGCGGCAAGGCGATCATCGTGCTCAACCCGGCCGAGCCGCCGTTGATCATGCGAGACACCATCTACTGCTCGCTTCCCGCCGACACCGACCACGACAAGATCGCCCGATCGATCCACGACATGGTCGCCGAGGTGCAGACCTACGTGCCCGGTTACCGCCTGCGGGGTGAGCCGCAGTTCGACAAGATGGACGACGGCACCGGTCGCGTCGCCACCTTCATCGAGGTAGAGGGGGCTGGCGACTACCTGCCTCCCTACTCGGGCAATCTCGACATCATGACCGCCGCCGCCGCCAAGGTCGGCGACGAAATCGCCCGCCGACTGCTGGAGAAGTGACGATGCCCTACTCGCCCGACCTCGACATCCGGGTCACCGACACCTGCTTGCGCGACGGTTCGCATGCCAAGCGCCATCAGTTCGACGAGCACCAGGTCCGGTCGATCGTCGCCGCCCTCGACGACGCCGGCATGCCCGTGATCGAGGTCACCCACGGCGACGGCCTCGGCGGTTCGTCGTACAACTACGGCTTCTCGAAGACCGATGAGCGCCTGCTGATGCGTGCCGCAGTCGAGACGGCGACCAACGCCAAGATCGCCTGTCTGATGGTCCCCGGCATCGGGACGAAGGACGACATGCGCGCTGCGGCGGACATCGGCGTATCGATCGTGCGGGTCGCCACTCATTGCACCGAGGCCGACGTGGCCATTCAGCACTTCCAACTCGCCCGTGAGCTGGGAATGGAAACCGTTGGCTTCCTGATGATGGCCCACTCCCAGCCGCCCGAGCTGATCGCCAAGCAGGCGCGGATCATGGTCGACGCCGGCTGCGAGTGTCCCTACGTGGTCGATTCGGCCGGGGCGATGATCCTCGAAGACGTCACCGACCGGGTCTCGGCGCTGGTCGCCGAGGTCGGGAGCGATGCCCGCGTGGGGTTCCACGGGCACGAGAACATCGGCCTGTCGGTCGCCAGCTCGATCCTCGCCGTACGCGCCGGAGCGACCCAGATCGATGGTTCTACCAGGGCATTCGGGGCCGGGGCGGGCAATACTCCGCTCGAGGTGTTTGCCGCCGTTGCCCAGCGGCAGGGAATCAGGACCGGCCTCGACGTGCTCAAGATGATCGACGTCGCCGAGGACGTCGTGCGCCCGGTGATGGACGGCGAATGCCTGAAGGATCGTCTCGCCGTGGTGATGGGCTTCGCCGGGGTGTACTCGTCGTTCCTGAAGCACGCCTATCGGGCCGCCGAGCGCTATCACGTGTCGGGGGCCGACATCCTGATGGAGTGCGGACGCCAGAAACTCGTCGGTGGCCAGGAAGACCAGATTATCCAGATCGCCGCCGCCCTCGCCGGAGCACGGTCATGAGTGTCGCTGTCGTCGATCAAGGTACCGCCTATCTCGAAGACGCCCGGGCACGGCGAGTCGCCGTCGGCCGGTTCTCCGAGCTGCGTCCCGAGCTGAACATCGACGACGCCTATGCGATCCAGAACCGCCTTGGCGCGAATCGGGTCGCCAACGGGGAAGCCGTCATCGGCGCCAAACTCGGCCTCACGTCGCGGGCCAAGCAGGTGCAGATGAGCGTGAACGAACCGCTCTATGGGCAGCTCTACTCCGGTTGCGTGCATCCGTCCGACGCTCCGATCGTGGTGTCGGAGCTGATCCACCCGCGCGTCGAACCCGAGATCGTGTTCGTGATGGGCGACGACGTTCGTGGCCCGGGTGTCACGGGGTCCGACATCATCGCCGCCACGAGGGGGGTGACGTGCGGGTTGGAGATCATCGACTCCCGCTATGCCGATTTCTCGTTCACCGCCGCCGACGTCGTCGCCGACAACACGTCCGAAGCGCGCATCATCACCGGGCCATCGCTGGTTCCCGCCGATTCGATCGATCTCGCCCTGGTCGGGCTGCTGTTGGAGGTCGACGGCGACATCGTCGCCACCGCTGCCGGAGCGGCATGCATGGGTCACCCGGCCGATGCGGTGGCGATGTTCGCCAATTTCCTGGCGG
>JANMJD010000150.1:0-11849 GCA_031371195.1 Actinomycetes bacterium
GCGCTCGCCGCGGTCGGCGCCGCCGACCAGGTCGCGCCACCTGCGGACCTGAAGTCACGGGTGATGACCGAGGTCGGCCAGACCCGCCAGTTGTCACCCCGAATCTCCGGAGCCGACCCGTCGCGCCATCGCATGATCCGCCGCACCGGAACGATCCTGGCGATCGCCGCGTCGATCGCACTCGCCATCGGGTCGGGTGTGCTCGTCGGGCGATCGCACGACGATTCGTATGCCGGCGCGGCCGCCGACGTGCTCGATCAACCCGACAGCCGAGTCGTCGACATGGATGGTCCCAACAGCTCGCACGTCCGCGTGGTCTGGTCACCGGCTCGGGGGCGAGCCGTCGTCACCGCCGACAAACTGGCCGACCCGGGTGACGGGCGGGCCTACGAACTCTGGCTGATCAACGACACCGGACCCCATCCGGTCCATCTGCTCGACGATGCCAGCGACGGCACGATCCGGCGAGTGGTGGACATCGAAGGCGCCGGAACCCAGATGGGGATCACCATCGAACCCGATACGGGCTCGGCTTCTCCAACACTCCCCATCCTCTACGCCGCCGCGACGTGACGGAAACTGATCGGGTTATCAGATGCCGAGTTGTTCGGCGGCCATTTTGGTGCCGAGCACACGATTGGTGATCTTCTGGAAGGCGATGTCGCGGGCATAGTCGGGCGAGCCGTGGTTCGGTTTCTCGTCGATGCTGAACGGTGAGAAACCGCAGTCGTCGGTCGAGCCGATCCGCTCCTTGGGCATGAAATTCGCGGCCCTGACCAACTGGTTGCAGATCTCCTGGGCCGACTCCGGTCGCGGGCTCTGGGTCACGGTGACGCCGAGGTAGCACATCTGCGAGACGCCATCGGCGTCGTCGCGGCTGTACTTGCCGATCGATTCGTATACCGGGTCCTTGTCGCGCTCGCTGGCGAGTTGGATGAGGAAGTAGCCGGCATTGATCTTGAACATCTCGGGCAGGAGATTGTTGTAGGGCACATCCGCGCTGTGCACCGAGTCACGATCGCCACCGGGACAGGTGTGGATACCGATGTTGACCCGCTCCTCGGCGGTGAAGCGGGCCATCACCCGGTTGTTCAATTCGATGAAATGAGGGAGCAGATCGGCGCCGGTCCACGGGTTGCGCGGATCGGCCCGCGTAGCGAGCCGGCCTTCGGTGAAGTCGACCGAGACTCGCACGGCACCGGCGGCGAACGCCTGGCGGATGTCCTTCTCGCATTCGTCGATCAGATCGGCCTCGAACGCCTCTCGGGTATAGCCCGGCACCTCGGTGCTGAGCGGGTAGAGCAGCGCCAACATCGACGGAGCGATCACCGCCTGCTTCATCGGCTTGGTGGCCATCACGATCGACTTCGCCAAGGTGTCGGCCGCATAGGTCTTGTAGCGGAAGGGACCGCCGGTCAACTTCGGCAGCTGTCGGCCGTGGCCGTCGGCGAAGATGGCGAAAAACTGGCCCCCTCCGCCCAGGTTGTCGGCCAAGCCGGTGCCGGCGAGGGTGTCGGCCAGGGCGTACGTGGCAAAGCTCGACCAGCGCTGTTCGCCATCGGAGATGATCGGTGAACCCGTGGCCTCCAGACGTTCGATCGAGTCCTTGACGGCGGTGTCCTGCTCGGCCTCGAGGGCGGATTTGTCGATGTCTCCGGCGTCGTATGCGGCATAGGCGGCCTGCAGGGTGGCGGGTCGGGGAAGGGAGCCGACCGACTCGGTCGGGATGCCGGTCTCGGCCCTGGGATCGAACGTGCTCATCGGAGTGTTCCCTTCAGTGAGAGACAGACTTGTCTGTCTGGCAACGTACGACTGCACCGAAACCATGTCAACGGTCCGAGCAGAAATTCGCGCCGGCAGCGGCCGGATGGCCCCACGCGTCCTCGGCCGGCGGCACGGCCCTTGCTACTGTCGGGTTTGATGGGTATCAGCGGGAACCAATCGCTTCGGTGCGGCGACCCTCGCCCGACGAAATCGGTCGTGGTGGCCTCCGCCGCCCGCGAGCGGATACTCGCCACGGCATACGAGCTGTTCTGCCATCAGGGCATCCGCGCTGTCGGGATCGACACCATCATCGAGCGGGCCAACGTGGCCAAGATGACGATGTACCGGCATTTCCATTCGAAGGACGAGCTGGTACTCGCCGTCCTCGACCGGCGACAAGACCTATGGACGCGTGACTGGCTGCAAGCCGAAGTCGTGCGACGAGCCGATCTACCCCGCGAGCGCCTGATCGCCATCTTCGATGTGTTCGACGAGTGGTTCCGGCGGCGCAGCTTCGAGGGATGCCTGTTCGTCAACGCGCTCGTCGAGGTGTCGGATCGCACGAGTCCCGTCCACCAGGCATGTCGGGTGCAACTCGCCACCATCCGATCGTTCATCGAG
Organism: Actinomycetes bacterium; assembly: GCA_031371195.1. Classification (GTDB taxonomy): domain Bacteria; phylum Actinomycetota; class Acidimicrobiia; order Acidimicrobiales; family Ilumatobacteraceae; genus JANMJD01. The sequence continues at coordinate 2,386 of JANMJD010000150.1, forward strand.
GTACTGGCCGGCGATGCCGGCATCGAAGATCCCGACTCGTTTGCCCGCCAATGGCACATCCTGATGAAGGGCTCGATCATCTCGGCCGGCGAGGGCGACGTCGACGCCGCATTGCGGGCTCAGGAACTGGGCCGCATGTTGCTGGCCTCCGTCACGCCACGTGTGTAGAGCAGCGCGGCGCGATCCCGAGATCGGCGATGACCGCCTCTCGATGGTCTCGATCCGATGATCCGCCGAGCCGGGTGCCCGAGGTGGTCGACCTGGCCGGCGAACGTACTACAGCCGGACTCGATACCTATCTCGACGACCTGGTCGTGATCCTTGCCGGGTACCCCGAACGCATGGATCGATTCTTCGGTTCGAACCCCGGTTCAGGTCGAGGATCGCCCATCACATCGAGTTCCCGGACTACTCGAATGACGAACTCGTCGCCATCGCCGAACGGATGCTGGCCGAGCAGAACTACCGCCTCAGCAGCCACGATGGCCAGGCGTTCGCTGACTACCTCACGCTGCGGCGGGTCCAACCTCACTTCGCCAATGCCCGATGGGTGCGCAACGCGCTCGACCGCGCCCGACTCCGGCAGGCCGATCGCCACGTCGCGGCCGGAGTCGTGCGCATCGACGACCTGAGCGTCATCGAGGCCGCCGATATTCGAGCCAGTCGGGTCTTCGACGCGCCGCGGCTCGTTGATCCGATCGTCAGGACAGTTTCGTAGTGGTGTTCGAGAGAGGAACACAAGCCGTTCCTGTCTCCCCCTCGGACCCCGCGGACATCATGGCCCGGGTGGCCCCTGACCACTAGGAGACCCCCAATGAATCACACAGTCCCAGCCACCTCCCCGCCCAGATGGCGACGCTATGTCGCCGCGGCGGGCGGTGTCGCGCTACTCGGCGGCTTCGTAGCCGTCCAGGCGGGCCCCGGAGGCGTTGGCGCCTCGAGTCACCGCGAGGCACCATTGATCGCCGGTGATCCACGCGCCGACAACACCGACGTCTACGCCTTCGTCAGTCCCGATGCGCCCACGACCGTCACAATGATCTCGAACTGGATCCCGTTCGAGGAGCCCACAGGCGGCCCGAACTTCTACACGTGGGCCGACGACACCCGCTACACGATCAACATCGACAACGACGGCGACGCCAAGGCGGACCTCAAATACGTGTGGGTGTTCGATACCGTCACCCGCGACGCCAACGGGCAGTTCCTGTCGAACACCGGCCAGGTCACGTCGCTCAACGACACCGACCTCAACGTGTATCAGACCTACGACCTGACACTGGAGCGCGAGGGCGCTTCCACGATCAACCTGCTCGGCAACGGCGACGGTGTGTCCTCGCCCGGAGATCCGATTGCGGCACCGTCGATTGCCGGAGCGGCGTCGATGCCCGACTACACCCCGCTGCGCGACCAGGCCGTATATCCGTTGAGCGGTGGCGGCAAGGCCTACGCCGGGCAGGCCGACGACCCGTTCTTCCTCGACCTGCGGGTGTTCGACCTGCTGTACGGCGGCGACGCCTCGAAGGTCGGTCAGGACACCTTGGCCGGCTACAACGTCAACTCGGTGGCCATCCAGGTACCCAAGACCGCCCTCGCCATCGGCGGGAACGCGACCACCAACCCGGTCGTCGGCATCTGGAGCACGACCGAGCGTCGCAGCGCCACGGTGGCCGACGGCGCGACCCCGGACGACAAGTTCGTGCAGGTCTCGCGCCTGGGCAACCCGCTCGTCAACGAGGTCGTCGTCCCCCTCAGCCTGAAGGACGCCTTCAACTCGATCAGCCCCGATATCGACGCCACGGTTGCCCCGGTCGTCGCCAAGGTGCTCGATCCGATCCTGCCGCATCTCGTCGAGGCGATCTACAAGGTCCCAGCACCTGCGGGTGACCGCAACGACCTGTTCGAGATCTTCCTGCAGGGCATCAGCAAGGCCAACGCCGGCGCCACCGGTGACCCGACGAAGGTGCTGCCGGTCGACTTGAACTCACAGGACCTCAACGCCGACGCCCAGTCGGCCCGAGGGTCCGGCGTCAAGTTCCGCCCGTCGGAGATGCTGCGCCTCAACATGGCAGTCCCGCCCGCGGCCAAGCCCAACACCTACGGCGTGATCGCCGGCGACGTCGCCGGCTTCCCGAACGGTCGTCGCCTCACCGACGACGTGGTCGACATTGCCATTCAGGTCGTCGAGGGTGCCGCCATCACGGGCGCTCTCAACCCCGGATTGACGACGCTCGACTCGGTCGATCGCAACGACACGGCATTCGGCACGGCCTTCCCGTACCTGGCCCTGCCCCACGTCAAAGCCGTCAATCGCGGTGTCGACCGGTCGCCCCGGTCGCCGGAATACATCGGTGTCAACCCCGACCGGATTCTCGACACCCGCTCGGGAACCCGTCCGGCGGCAGGCTCGACGACCACGGTGCAGGTGACCGGAGTCGGTAGCGCCCTCGTCCCCGGGGATGCCTCGACGGTGTATCTCAATGTCACGGCCGACCAGGCCGAGGCGGATGGATACGTCACGGTGTACCCGTGTGACGCGCCGCGACCGGTGGCGTCGAACTTCAACCCGGTGGCCGGTACGGCCACGACGGTCCTGGTGGCCGCCAAACTCAGCGCAACCGGCACGGTGTGCATCTACACGCTGAACGCCACCCATCTGATCGTCGACGTCGACGGGTACCACCCGTCGGGAGCGAAGTACGTGCCGACCCAGCCGGTCCGACTTCTCGACACCCGCGAGGGCTTGAAGATCGGCTACAGCGGCGCCAAGCCGGCAACGGGAGCAACGGTCCCGGTCAAGGTCACCGGATTGGGTACGCCTGCCGTACCCGGCGATGCCAAGTCGGTGGTCATCAGTGTGACCGCGACAGATCCTGCCGCTCAGGGCTGGGTCACCGTCTACCCGTGTGGCGAAGCCGTACCCAACGCGTCGACCGTGAACCTGTTCCCGGGCAACGTCCGAGCGAACCTCGCCGCAGCGAAGATCGGGGCGAACGGATCGGTGTGTCTGTTCCTCAGCCAGTCGACGAATGTGATCGTCGACCTCGAGGGATACGTGCCCGCCGGTTCGACGTTCGTACCCACATCGCCCGAACGAGTGCTCGACACCCGTCCGGAGAGCCGGGTGAGCTACACGGCCTCGAAGCCGACGACGGGCCAGACCATCGAACTGAAGGTCACCGGATTCGGCACGACAAAGATTCCGGCCGACGCCGGGACGGTGGTCCTCAACGTGACCTCGACCGATAGCGACGCACCGCTCGGCTACGCAACCGTGTACCCATGCGGGTCGCCGCGGCCGGTCGCCTCGAATGTCAACTACTCGACGTTGGCCACCGCCAACATGGTCGTGTCGAAGATCGGTGAGGGCGGTCGCGTCTGCATCTACACCTCGACCAGCACCCATCTGCTGGCCGATATCAACGGTTACTACGCCGACACCCTGCTGGGATGACGGCTGACGGGGTACGCGACCCCGCCGACAAGTAACCGACGGAGCGGGTGTGGTGGTGTCCTGCGGGCGCCGCCACACCCGCCCGTCGTATTCCCCCGTTTCGAACACAGAGAGTCCCTCGCATGCACAAACGCCACAAGTTGATCCTCGGAGCGATCGGCCTCTGCGTGCTCGTGACCGCCGCAGGAGCACTGGGCGTCGTGCGCGGCGGGCAGCAATCCCGAGGCGACGAGGCCGTCGCCTCGAAGCTCCCGGCGGCGGCCGTTGATCTGGCCGACGGTGTGACCCGCATCGATCGGTCATCAATGCAGAGCACCATCGACTCGCTACAGGCGAGACTCGCCGATGCGCCGCGTGACTACGTGTCGTGGGCAACGTTGGGACTGGCCTATGTGCAACAGGCAAGAATCACCGTGAACGCCGAGTTCTACGGCCAGGCCGAGCGGGCGCTCGACCAGTCGTTCGACATCAATACCGACGACAACTTTCTCGCATACGCCGGACGATCGGCACTCGCCGCCGCCCGGCACGACTTCCCGGCCGCCCGCCGGTTCGCCCAGGACGGATTGACGATCAACCCGTACAGTTCGCTGCTGCTCGGTGCGCTCAGCGATGCCGAGATCCAACTCGGGGAGTATGCCGCGGGTTTCGACTCCGTGCAGCGGATGCTCGACCTGTCGCCCGACACGGCCTCGCTGTCGCGGGCGTCGTACACCTGGGAGCTGCGCGGCGAGGCCGACCGCGCCACCTCGTTGATGACCCGCGCCCTCGACGATGCTCCGACGCCGGCCGACCGCACGTTTGCGCTGCACCATCTGGCGTCGTTGGCCTTCGATCGCGGCGATCCGAACCGTGCGCTCGAGTTGGAGCTGAAGGCACTGGCCATTTCGCCCGACGACCCGGCAGCCCGCTTCGGTCGAGCCGTGGCCGAAGCAGCTCTTGGACAGACGGCGACGGCAATCGACCATCTCGCACCGCTCGTCCTCAGTGTGCCCGACCCCAGCTACCTGGTGTTCTATGGCACCTTGCTGGACTCGGTCGGGCGCGGCACCGACGCCGACAACCAGTACGCGGTCGTCGACGCCACGCGACGGCTGTTTGCGGCCAACGGCGTCATTCCCGACGCCGACCTCGTGCTGTTCGAGACCCGTAACGGAAACATCGAACGCGCCCTCGCCGACGCCGAGCGGGCGATGACCACCCGACCGTTTCTCACGATGCACGACGCCTATGCCTGGGCATTGCATGCCGCGGGGCGCGACGAGGAGGCCCTCGTGCAGGAGGAGCGTGCGCTCGCGCTCGGCACGCCCAGCGCACTGTTCCACTACCACGCCGGCATGATCCACCTCGCCCTCGGCGACGCCGAAGCGTCCCGGAGCGAACTGACCCGCGCCTTGGCGACCAACCCGTACTTCGATCCGCTGGACTCCCGGATCGCCGCCGACCAACTCGCAGCACTGGGGGGTTGATCCGACGCTGATCGAATGGCGATGGCTGATCCGGGTGACAAATTCGACGATCGACCCATCCCGATCGTTGCTGCCTCCGAATGACACATACGAGCGCCGATACCGACATCCCCAGACCGACCCGGACCACATCGCCAGATACTGACAGGAGGTCGAAGGATGACCAGGCCGGAGACCCCCGACCCGACGTCGGTCTCGTTGGAGGCGGCCCGGGTTCGACGGGCGATGCGCCGGTTGCCTCCTTTGGTGCGCGAGGCCTTTGAACTCGCCTACTTCGGCGGACATACGTGCCGGGAGATCGCCCTGATCCTCGAGGTCTCCCATGCCACCGTCGCCATCCTGGTTCGCGACGGACTGGTACTTCTGTGCAACGAACTCGACGTGCGCAACGGCCAGTGATCCGACCCGTGACCCGACTCGTGACCCAACTCGTGATGGTCGGCCGCCTTCGCAGTTTATCCGATCGACGCGGGCAGACCGAAGGCGGTAAATGCCACCGGGTCGAGAAAGTTGTGGTGACCGGTCAGGCGGCGATTCTGGAACTCGATCACCTGAAGTGCGAATGGCTCCCATCGGCCGGGCCCGGCGCGTCGGTAGTTGCCGAATCCGTCGGTGCCGTTGATCGTGACGGGCAGTAGCCGGGCGCCTCTGCAGCCACTGCCTTGGCCGAGAAACCACGAGGCCACGTCGTCGGGCCCTTGCAGCCACAAGTCGTACGGCGGCATCGACAACACGACGTCGTCACGCATCATCCGGATCAAGGCGGCGATGTCGTAGCGCTGGAACGCGTCGACGTACTGATCGACGAGTTGGCGATGCACGGGATCGTCGATGGGGTCGAGCGTTGCGGACTGCGATGCATGTCGACGCACACGTGAGTGGCAATACGGTAGAGCCAGGTCCGGGGCGAGGCCCGATCCTCGAAGGAGCCGAACGATCGCCCCGCCCGCATCATGGTCTCCTGCACGGCGTCCTCGGCCTCGGACCTGGCCCCGAGCATCCGGTAGCAGTATCCGGTCAGCTCCCGACGGTGGGTCTCGAAGAGGTGGTCCGTCGCGGTAGGTGTCGCTGAGCGTGACATCGAGAACGATCCTAGATCCTCGAATTGCGACGATTTTCCGCCTGGAAAGGGCACCGCCGCACGCGAAATCGACGGGCGACCGATGAATTTCGGTCGCGCGTTTCGTCTGCACCAATAGCCGGGTACGTATTCCGGACCCGGCCCGCTAGATATACCCGCATAAGCGGCCAGCCATCCCTCGATCAGCCATCCCTCGATCAGCCATCACTCGATCAGCCATCCCTCGATCAGCCATCCCTCGATCAGCCATCGCGCAGGCAGCCATCCCGCAGGCAGCCATCCCGCGTCCGTCATCCGCAGGAGGAGTCCCATGTCGACGACACACCAGGTACCAGTCATCGCCCCCGAGCCCACCGGTCGCCCGCCCCATCTGCTGGCCAGGCTCGCCCGCTGGTGCGTCCGGCGGCGGCGCCTCGTCGTGTTCGGGATCTGGATTCCGGCGTTCATCGCCCTGTTCGCCGTGTCGGGGGCAGTCGGCACCGACTACCACACCGAGTTCAAGCTGCCGAACGGTGAAGCCAACGATGTGCTGAGCCTGCTGAAGAGCATCAGCCCCGAGGAGGCCGGGTTCGACGCCGAACTGGTCTTCCGAGACCCGAACGGAGTCGACAAGGACCAGGTGAAAGCGGCGCTCACCCCCTTCTTCGAGCAGGTCGATGCCCTCGACGGCGTGCAGGTGACCAATCCCTTCACGTCTCCTCAACCCGAGATCAGCGCGGACGGGACGATCGGGGTCGCCCGACTGAAGATCACCGACCGCAGCCAGAAAGCCGCCCTCGACCTGGCCGACGAGATTCGTGCCGCAGGCGAGGCCGTGCCCCCCACGCTCGCCGACGGCAGCACACTGCAACTCGAGTACGGCGGTTTCATCTTCGGCAAGTTCGAGTTCCCGGCGTCCGAGGCGCTCGGCGTCATCGCGGCGGTGGTCATCCTGGTGCTGGCGTTCGGTTCGGTGATCGCCATGGGCCTGCCGATCGGGACGGCACTGTTCGGACTGGGCATGGGAACGGCGATCGTCGGTCTGTTGAGTCACCTGCAGCAGATGCCCGACTTCACCAGCCAGATGGTCACGATGATCGGTCTGGGCGTCGGGATCGACTATGCGCTGTTTATCGTCACCCGCTATCGCGAGGCACTGCACGACGGTCTGTCGGTCGAGGAATCGGTCGTCGAAGCGGTCGACACCAGCGGGCGGGCCGTGCTGTTCGCCGGCATCACCGTCATCATCTCTTTGCTCGGATTGTTCATCATGGGACTCTCCTTCGTGCGAGGCCTGGCCATCGGCGCCGCCGTCGGTGTGCTGCTGATGATGATCGCCTCGATGACCCTGCTTCCGGCCCTGCTGGCGATGACCGGCACACGCATCGATGTCACGTCACGCGCCGCGCTGATCACCCTGACGGCCATCGTCGTCGGTGCGTTGGGAGCGATCATCACCGGCACCGCCGGGGTGCTGCTGGCGGGTGTTGCCATCGGCGTGCTAACGATCGTGTTGAGCATTTTCGTCAAACCGTTGCGGGCCCCGCTCCCTCATCGACGCGAGAAGCCGCGCGAGCAGAGCCTGTGGTTCCGCTGGAGCCGGATCGTCCAGCGACGACCATGGCCGATCCTCGGTATCGCGGCCGGCGTACTGATCGTGCTGACCCTTCCATTGTTCTCCATCCGCCTCGGCTTCGGCGACAACGGCAACGTGTCGAAGGAACAGACGGTTCGCAAGGCCTACGACCTGCTCGCCCAGGGTTTCGGACCGGGTTCGAACGGACCGTTGATCCTGACCGTGCAAGGGTCGGCGGTCGACGACGTCGCCCAACGACAGCAGTTCGTCTCGCTGTTGCAATCCACCGACGGGGTCGCCGCGGCGTTCTCGCCACCCGACCCGGTGCGGCCCGGGCTGGCCCTCGTCACCGTCAACCCGACGAGCGCCCCGCAGGACGAAGCGACCAGCGAACTGGTCCGGCGACTGCGCGACACCGTCATTCCGAGCAGCGGCGTCGAGGCCATGGTCGGCGGACAGACCGCCGCAAGCCTCGACTTCGCCAGCTACCTCGGCGGCCGACTGCCGCTCCTGATCGGTGCGGTGCTGGTCCTCAGCTTCCTGTTGTTGATGGCTGTCTTCCGTAGTGTGCTGGTTCCGCTCAAAGCCGTGGTGATGAACCTGTTGTCGATCGGCGCCGCCTACGGCGTGATCGTCGCCATCTTCCAGTGGGGCTGGGCGAAGGACCTGATCGGCGTCGGCAAGGAGGGGCCGATCGAGGCATGGGTACCGATGATGCTGTTCGCCATCATCTTCGGATTGTCGATGGACTACGAAGTGTTCCTGTTGTCGCGGATCAAGGAGGAATACGACCGCACCGGCGACAACGCGACCGCCGTCGCCGATGGCCTTGCCGTCACCGCCCGCGTGATCACGGCCGCGGCGCTGATCATGGTCTGCGTGTTCAGCGCCTTCGTCCTCGGCGACGACCGCTCGCTCAAGTTGTTCGGGTTGGGTCTGGCCGCAGCCGTCGCCATCGATGCGACGATCGTGCGCATGCTGCTCGTGCCGGCGACGATGGAGTTGCTCGGCAACCGCAACTGGTGGATCCCCGGTTGGATCGACCGGTTGCTGCCGCGGATCGATGTCGAGGGTCACACCCATCTAGCGCCGGTCGATCGACGTCCGGCGAGCCGGTCCGATACCGACGACAGGGTCGGGCAGAGCTGAGTTCAGCTGACCGCCGCACCCGTACGACGCCGCGTTGCGACGGCGATACGGGTGCGGCGGTTGCCGCTGAGAACGTGCTAAGGCCGTTGCAACTGCCGCATACCCGTGGCCGAATGCGGACATGCGACGAAATTCCCTCGAACCAGGACTGGGCGCAAGCCTTGGTGCCTTTGCCGCGTTCGGAACGGGGCTCGTCCTCGTACCGTTTCGCAACTCGATCGACAACAGCTCGGTCGCCCTCCTACTGGTGATTCCGGTCCTGTTCGGGGCGGTGCTCGGCGGCTGGCAGGGCGGGGTGATCACCGCCTTGATCGCCACGCTGAGTTTCGACTTCCTCCTGACCCGCCCGTACAACTCCCTGACCATCGACAGCGCCGACGACGGGGTGGCGGCGGTGCTGCTGATGGTCGTCGGCGTAGTTGTCGGCGTGGTCGCCGGCCAGGCCCCGCCCCCACTACTTCCACACCGAACCGGGCATGGGGTACCGGTTCCAACATCCGACCGGTGCGTAACCGAGCACATTCCCGACGAGTTCGACGTTTCCGGCGCCTGATGGGGCGATCGCTCCGGGTCGGGAGATCGCCTAACGTCGATGCCATGCTGCTCATCGGGACCCGGCGAGGTGTGGGGCAGCATCGACAACGGCGAGACGTGGCAGTGCCTCGCCTCGCACCTGCCCGAGATCCTGTCGGTCGAGCACGCCGACGCCGATCGATCGACGCGCTGAGGACCGGCCGGTGCGCGTTCGTATCCCGA
>JANMJD010000151.1:0-2367 GCA_031371195.1 Actinomycetes bacterium
GCACCTCGGCCCGAGCGGCGAGTCGATCGGCACCGCCGGCGAGCGCAGCCACCTCGGCGGCGATTTCGGCGTCGCGCGCCGGTTTGAGGTTGGCCGGATTGCCGTCGTACCAGCCACCGTACAACCGCCACAGGTTGCGCACGACGAACTCGGGCTCGTCGTAGGTCGGCTTGAGATACGGCTTGTCAGCCAGCTCGGCCGGGAGTTTCACCTGGTGGATGACATCGTCGAGACGGGCGCCGGTGTTCATCAGCGCCAGAGTTTGATCATGCAGGGACTCCAACGCGGACGCCGTGTCGGTCAGCACGATGGCGATGTCATCGACGCCGCCGATCGCCGGGCCGTGAGCGGGCAGCATGAGTTCGGGGTGCAACGCGGCCATCTCCCGCAGCGCAACGGCCCAATCCCAGGCGTATCGCTGCACCTTCTGCGGGTTGCCGGCGTTGGGGAACTGCCAGATGAACAGGTCGCCGACGCAGATCGCCCGCCGCTCGGGAACCCATGCCCAGGTGTGGTCGTCGGTCTCGCCGCGGGCGTGGTGCAAGTCGAACCGCAGTCCGCCGACATCGAGTCGGGACGAGGTGCGATACGTCAGCGACGGATAGACGAAGTCGCTCGGCCACATCGGCGCCGGCAGCCGAAACTGGCGCATGTTGATGTGACCGTTGTAGCCGTTGGTGAGCCGGTAGCGATCGAATCGAGCAGCGACCGCCTCGTGCCCGACGTAACGGATCGGGGCTTCGCCGCGGCTCGACGCCGATGCATCGAAGGCCTGAGCGCCCGTCACGTGATCGGCGTGGCCGTGGGTGTACACCGCGGTGTGGACCGGCGCGTCCGACCATGTGCGCAACCCCTCCAACGCTCGTGGTGCCGACACGGCATGCGAGACGTCGAACACGACGAGGCCCTCGTCGGTGTCGAAGGCGACGACGTTGCTGAACGCCTCGACTAACGCCGTCCCCTCCCCCACCTCCTCGACCGTGCCTGTCGAGCCACTGAACAATCCGTTCATCGCCGGCGCCTCGGCGCCGCTGATCCACCGCGCCGACCGCTCCAACATCGTCATCCCGCCAGCGTGCCATAACCCGCAGCCGCCGATCGACGTCCGACCCCGGCCACCGCGACCCAGCCGCCCTGGCTCTCAGCCGCGACGGGCCGCGACGGGCCGCGACGGCCTCAGCCTGCCTGCTGGCGTCGGGACCGCTACCGTTCTGGCGACCGTCTTCGGTGTTCGGACACCCGAATCGGTCGCCGGAACCACGGGGTTGCCGGGCGCCGGCGGGTTCACGCACGACGGGCGACAAAGGCGAAGCAGCCGCCGGTCACGTTGCGCCCGTAGACCTCGTCGACCTCGGGACGCTCGAACAGGTGCTTGACCTGCACATTCAAGTCGTCTCCGGCGGGCACATGGGTGACGAGGTCGTAGAGGATCGTGTGCGCCGCACCATACGGGCGAAGCGTCATCGGCCGAGCGGCGAACTCCTCGGGCAATGCATCGCCGTTCCACGGACCGGGGCACCGGGCAGTGTGAACCACCACCGGTCCGATCTCCCGGTACGCGCCCTGCCAGTGAAACGGCGACCAGGCAATGATCGCGATCTCGTCACCCGGTACCGAGTCCTGCAGACAACACCGCAATGGCCAACCACCCTCGTCATCGATGAACGGCTCGATCGGGTTGCCGCCCGGGTCGATACCCGCGGCCAATGCTTGGCGCAACGAAGCTGGATCGAGGCCCGCGACGATGATGCGATTACTCCTGCTCATCCCTCCAGTGTGGCCGGTCGGCGAGTCGTCGATGAGCGGGAATCAGACGTCAACGACCGACTTCGGCCCGGTGGATACCTTGCCACCGTCGCCGCTGACAGTCACCCACCGGCCGATTCTCGCCGCGAGGTCGGAGCCCAGTTGCGTACGGTGAGGTGATGTACTTCGTCGGCCCCTACCGATTCACCGAGACCGATGCCCAGCGTACGGTGCTGTTCGGTGACGAGATCTTCGATCTCTATGGCGAGGGTCGCGACGCGTCGGTCATCGAGTGTCTCCGGCCGCCGACACCGAGCGGCGACGTGGAGGCCGATCTCAACGCAGTGTGGACGTCGTGGACCGCGGCAGGTCCCGCCTTGAGAGCCGCCGGTCAACTGCCGGCCACCACCCGCGGTACGGTGACCCAACTCAGCGTCTCCCCCGGCGGTTTGCCCAAACTGGCGATCCCTACGGCCGACGTCACCTTCGCCGGGGTCGAGGGCGACCGCCAGGCCACCCGCTACCACCATGGTCGGCCGTGGCAGGCGCTGTGCATCTGGAGTCACGAAGTGATCGACGAGTTCGCCGGCGCGGGCCATCCCCTGGCTCCGGGCTGCGCGG
>JANMJD010000153.1:0-2992 GCA_031371195.1 Actinomycetes bacterium
CCAAGGACAACCTGCCCGCCGGCGCACCGATCAGCAGCGGCACCGGTCAGCGGCGGACCCTCGCGAAGGGCGCCGATGCGACCGCCGATGGTCCCCATGGTCCGGGCAGCCACGCCCCATTGGAGGACGGCAGCGCGCCCGTTGGCTTCGAGATCAAGGGCAACGCCCAATCGAACCTGTATCACGTGCCCGGCAGTCGCTACTACAAAGCGACCATCGCAGAAGTGTGGTTCGCGACCGAGGATGCCGCCGAGGCCGCCGGCTTCTCCAAGCCCGGTGCCCAAACCGAAACAGAAGAGGCTGAGTGATGAAGGATCCCCGCGACATCATCCTGGCGCCCGTCGTCTCGGAGAAGAGCTACGCGCTCATCGAGCAAGGCGTCTACACGTTCAAGGTGCACCCCAGCGCCAGCAAGCCCGAGATCCATGACGCCGTCGAGTCCATCTGGGGCGTGAAGGTCGTCAAGGTCAACACCCTCAACCGTCCCGGCAAGGTCACGCGGGCCCGCAAGAGCAACCGTCAAGGCCGCAAGCCCGACACCAAGCGGGCCATCGTCACCCTGGCAGCGGGCGATGACATCCCGTTGTTCGAGAACTGAGATCTGACATGGCCATTCGTTCACGCAAGCCCACCAGCGCCGGTCGCCGCTTTCAGACGTCGCCTGACTTCAGCGAAGTCACCAAGTCGACGCCCGAGAAGTCGCTGCTCGCTCCTCGCAGCCGCAGCGGCGGTCGCAACGTCCATGGGCGCAAGACCTCTCGCCACATCGGTGGCGGCCACAAGCGACAGTACCGCATCATCGACTTCAAGCGCACCAAGGACGGTGTGGTTGCCAAGGTCGCAGCGATCGAGTACGACCCCAACCGCACCTGCCGCATCGCTCTCCTGCACTACGCAGACGGCGAGAAGGCGTACATCCTGGCGCCGAAGGGTCTCAACGTGGGTGACCACGTGCAGAGCGGGCAGGGCAGCGATGTCAAGCCGGGCAACGCGATGCCGATGCGGTTCATGCCCGTCGGTACCGTCATCCACAACATCGAGCTGCGCCCTGGTGGCGGCGGCAAGATGGCTCGCTCGGCCGGTATGGCCGTGCAGCTCGTTGCCAAGGACGGCCAGTTCGCCACCGTGCGTCTGCCCTCCACCGAGATGCGTCGCGTGTTGATCGACTGCCGGGCAACCGTCGGCGAGGTCGGCAACAGCGAGCACGAGCTCGTCACCATCGGCAAGGCCGGCCGCAACCGCTGGAAGGGCATCCGCCCCCAAACGCGTGGTGTGGCCATGAACCCCGTCGACCACCCCCTGGGTGGTGGCGAGGGCCGAACATCCGGTGGTCGCCCGCCGGTGTCGCCATGGGGCAAGCCCGAAGGTCGTACTCGCAACAAGAAGAAGGCGTCGCAGGACCTCATCGTTCGCCGCCGCCGTACCAGCAAGGGTCGGAGGTAATCATGTCCCGCAGCCTGAAGAAGGGCCCGTTCGTCGACGACCATCTGCTGAAGAAGGTCGACGTCATGAACGCCGCGAACGACAAGAAGGTCATCAAGACCTGGTCGCGTCGCAGCACCATCATCCCCGACATGGTCGGGCACACGATTGCCGTCCACGACGGTCGAAAGCACGTGCCGGTCTATGTCACCGAGTCCATGGTCGGACACAAGTTGGGTGAGTTCTCGCCCACCCGCACGTTCAAGTACCACGCCGGCCAAGAGAAGAACGTGAGACGGAAGTGACCGGACCCAAGCTCAACGAGAAGAACTTCGTCGCCGGCGACAAGGGCGGCACGAAGGCATCGGCGCTCTACATCCGCAGCTCGGCCAGCAAGGCCCGGTTGGTGCTCAACATCATCCGCGACCTTCCTGTGAAGCAGGCCGACGAGGTTTTGCAGTTCACCGACAAGGGCATCGCCGTCACGGTCCGCAAGGTGCTCGCCAGCGCCGTCGCCAACGCCCAGCACAACGACGCGGCGGATCCTGAGGAGCTGTACGTCAAGGCGTGCTTCGCCGACGAAGGCCCCACCCTGCGCCGCTTCGCCGCTCGCGCCCGTGGCCGTGGCACCCGCATCAACAAGCGCACCTGTCACATCACCATTTTGGTGGATCGTCTCGACGACACCCGCCTCGCCGTGGTCCAGGCCAAGGACGCGAACCGCACCACCGCCGGTCGCCGTCGTGGCGCAGTCAGCAGCACCGCTGCCCGCCGCGAGCGCGTGGCCCGTAGCCGTGATCGTGCCCAGGGCCTGAAAGCCGGCGACGTTGACGCCACCGTGATCGACACCGAACTGCCGGACACCCCAGTGACCGAGACCGAGACCGACCAGGATTCCGCCCAGCCACAGTGGGACGGCAGCGCTTTGCCGAACGACGACGGCTCGGCTCCCGAAGGATTCGAGATCAAGGGCAACGCCAACTCGATGAAGTACCACGAGCCTGGCACCCACTACTACAACCAGACCGTCGCCGAGGTGTACTTCGACTCCGTCGAGAGCGCCGAGGCGGCTGGCTTCGCTGCGACCGCCGAAGAAGCACAGGCTCATGAAGCCGAGGCCGCCAACGCGGATGCTGCAGAAGAGGAGACCAACTGATGGGTCAGAAGATCAACCCGTACGGCTTCCGCCTCGGCATCACTACCGACTGGTAGAGCCGCTGGTTCATTGAGCGCGAGTACAAGGACTACCTCACCGAGGACTGGAAGATCCGCCGCGCGATCATGACCAAGCTGGAGACAGCCGCGATCAGTCGGATCGAGATCGAGCGCACCCGCGACAAGGTGCGGGTGGACATCCACACCGCCCGTCCGGGCATCGTCATCGGTCGCCGTGGTGCTCAGGCCGATGAGCTGCGTGCGTTGCTGACCGAGATCACCGGCAACCCCAAGGTGCAGTTGAACATCGTCGAGATCAAGTCTCCCGAGCTCGACGCCGCACTCATCGCCCAGGGCGTCGCTGATCAGTTGATCAACCGCATTGCCTTTCGTCGGGCCATGAAGCGCGCCGTGC
>JANMJD010000202.1:0-15750 GCA_031371195.1 Actinomycetes bacterium
TCGAGAATCCCGCCGAGCGACAGCGACTCCTGGCCGACATCGACGGGCTGATGTCGACGGCGATCGACGAGATGCTGCGCTTCACGACACCGGTGATCTACTTCCGCCGCACCCTGACCGAGGATGTGACGATGCGCGGCGTCGAGATGGGCACCGGCGACAAGGTCGTGCTGCTCTACGGCTCGGCCAACCGTGACGAGGACGTGTTCACCGACGCCGACCGGTTCGACGTCGGCCGCTCACCCAACCCGCATATGGCCTTCGGTGGCGGTGGACCGCATCTGTGCCTCGGCATGCACGTCGCCCGCCTCGAGATCGACGCCATGTTCCGTGCCCTCTTCGGCCGATACCCGCACATCGAGTCGGCCGGCGAACGCGAGCTGATGGCCTCGAACTTCATCGCCGGGGTGCACTCCATGCCGGTGCGGCTCGGTCCGGTGGCCTGACGCCGCCTACGGTCGCAGCCCATGGATCTTGGTCGTGTCGGTCTGTGGACCTTTCAACTCGATATGCAACCAATGGCTCGCGCCAAAGAGGTCGCGGCCGAACTCGACGAACTCGGCTACGGCGCGATCTGGGTGCCCGAGGCCGTCGGTCGCGACCCGTTCACCTCGGCGGGATTGCTGCTGACGGCCAGCAACCGGATCGTGCTGGCCACGGGGATTGCCAGCCTGCATGCCCGCACGGCGATGACGATGCAGGCCGGATGGAAGACGCTGACCGAGGCGTTTCCCGAGCGGTTCCTACTCGGCATCGGGGTCAGCCACCAGCCGATGGTCGAGGGCGTGCTCGGCGGGTCGTACGACAAGCCGTACTCGACGATGGTCGCCTATCTCGATGCAATGGACCGCGGGCTGTACTTCGCCGCTGCGCCGTCGACTCCCCCTCGGCGGGTGCTCGCCGCGCTCGGGCCGAAGATGCTCAAATTGTCGGCCGAGCGGGGGTTGGGCGCCCATCCATACTTCGTTCCCGTGGAACACACGGCACTCGCCCGCGAGACGCTCGGTGTCGATGCGCTGCTGGCGCCCGAGGTGACCGTCGTGTTGGAGACCGACCCGACCAAGGCCCGCGAGACGGCCCGGCGGTTCATGTCCACCTACCTCGGCCTGCCCAACTACACCAACAACCTGCGTCGCCTCGGCTGGGCCGACGACGACCTCGGCGCCGGCGGATCCGACAAGCTGGTCGATGCCATCGTCGGCTGGGGCAGTCTCGATCAGGTTGCGGCCCGCGTCACCGATCATCTCGATGCCGGCGCCGACCACGTCTGCATCCAGGTCCTGTCCCACGAACAGAGCGCGTTGCCCCTGGCCGACTGGCGCGAGCTCGCGGCCGCCCTCTGCTGACGGCCTCTGCTGACGGCCGGCGAGCCGACGACCGGCGCGGCCGACGGCCGGCGAGCCGACGACCGGTGCGGCCCACTACCGGCACGGTACGGCGGCACCGTAGGCTGCCGATCGATGAAGATCGCATCGCTGCTGCCCTCGGCTACCGAGATCGTCTATGCATTGGGGTTGGAGGACCATCTCGTCGGGGTCACCTTCGAGTGCGACTATCCACCGCAGGCCCGGGCCGATGCGGCGATCGTCGTCGGGGGGATGGAAACGCTCCACCTCTCGCCCGCCGAGATCGATGCCGCAGTGCGCGAGAAGCTGATCGCCGCCGACAACCTGTACGAGCTGCAGATCGACCGCCTGCAGGCGCTGCAACCCGATCTCATCCTGACCCAGGATCTTTGCCGGGTCTGCGCCGTACCCAGTGGCCAGGTCGACGCAGCGATGATTACGATCGGCTGCACCGCCGACGTCGTGACCCTCGACCCGAACACGCTCGACGACGTGCTGCAGTCGTTCATCGATGTGGCCATCGCCGCCGGCGTCGAGGAACGTGGCCGCTCGTTGGTCGCCTCGCTTCGCTCGCGACTTGCCGCGCTCGCCACCCGCCTGAGCGACCGGCCACGACCCAAGGTCTTCGTACTGGAGTGGGTCGAACCGGCATTTCTGGCCGGGCACTGGGTCCCCGACGTGGTGGTGGCGGCCGGTGGCGAGCCCGTCTTGTGCGCCCCGGGCAGCCGCTCCTATCCCACGACGTGGGATGAGATCAACGCCGCCGAACCCGACGTGATCATCGTTGCCCCGTGCGGCTTCGGCACCGAGGACTCGGCGGCCCAGGCGGCGACGATTGTCGAACTGGCAACCCCGGGCGTGCCGCTCTGGGCGGTCGATGCCAACGCCTACATCGTTCGCCCCAGCCCGCGGCTGGTCGACGGAGCCGAGATCATCGCGGCGATTCTCCATCCCGAGCTGTTCTCGCCACCTCACGCCGACCTGGCGATCCGAGTTCGCTGAGCCTCCAACCGGTTTGGACACAACTCACCGCTGAGCGGCGAAGGTGTTCGACGCCCGGTTCGCCGACGCCGTCATGGCAGGCTGGCGGAGATGATCGACAACGAGGTCCTGACGACACTGCGCACGACCGGGGCAGCCCGCGACTTCACCGACCAACCGGTCGACGACGAGGTGGTGTCGGCGATCCTCGACGATGCCCGCTTCGCTCCGAGCGGGGGGAATCGGCAGGGTTGGCGGGTAGCCGTCGTCAAGGACCAGATGATGCGTCGGCAGTTGGCGACCGCCATGCAACCGGTGTGGGACGAGTACGTCGTTCTTTCGCAGACCGGTGTCACGCCATTCACGGTGGTCACGCCCGCCGGATACACGTTGGAGCGCCAGGGTGCACCGAGTGTCGGGACGGTACCGAATCCCCTGCTCGACGGCATCGCCGAGGTTCCGGTGATGCTCGTCGTGGCCGGAGATCTCGGGAGAATTGCCGTAATGGACAAGGATCTCGATCGCATGCCGATGGCCGGAGGCGCGTCGGTCTTCCCGTTCTGCTGGAGCATCCTGCTGTCGGCGCATGCCCGCGGGTTGGGTGGAGTGCTGACCACGTTCATGAGCCGCGTCGAACCCGAGGTCGCCCCGCTCCTCGGCCTACCGGCCGACCACGCGATCATCGCCACCATCTATCTCGGCTACCCGGTCCGCCAGCCCACGAAGCTGAAACGCAACCCGGTCTCGTCATTCGCCACCATCGACCGCTTCGACGGACCAACCCTTCCCGACCCGACCTGATCCGCCGTCTGCCCATCATCTGAGGCCCGATGCGATAGACCTGGGGGATGGCAGAGCTTCCTCGGCGACCACTCGGCGGGTCGGGTCTTGACGTTTCGGTGATGTCGTTGGGATCGTGGCGTACGTTCGAGCGCATCCCTCGCGAGCAGGGCGTGGCCGTGATGAAAGCCGCCCGGGCCGCCGGGATCAACTTCCTCGACGATGCCCGCTACAACGACGAGACCGGCGAGGCGCCGATCCCTACCGGGTACTCCGAGGTGGTGTTCGGCGAGCTGTTCCGCGCCGCCGGGTGGCAACGCGACCAGGTGGTCGTTGCCAACAAGCTGTGGTGGGAGTTCTGGCCGCGCCAGGACGCCGCGGCGGAGTTGGACGGCTCGCTCGGGCGGATGGGCCTCGCATACGTCGACTTGATCTATGCGATTCATCCCCCCGAAAATCTCACGATCCGCACCGTCGTGGAGCAGGTCGGCGGGCTGATCGAGACGGGACGCGCTCGCGCCTGGGGCACCGGAATGTGGACCGCCGGGCAACATCATGAGGCGATCGATTGCTGCGAGGAGCTGGGCGTTCCCCGCCCGAGTGCCGCGCAGATGGCCAACAGCCTGATCGAGCACGCGGCGCCCGACGATCCCGAGATGCGCCGTGCGTTCGACCGTGGCCCGATCGGTTTGGTGGCGGCGTACGTCCTGGGCGGCGGCACGCTTTCGGGCAAGTATCAGCGGGGTGGAATCGGGCGCGCCGAGGCCGACGAGTCACCGGCGACGACCCGCGGCAAGCGGCTGGCACCCGCCGTCGTCGCGTTGGCCGAGCAATGGGGTGTGCCGCCATCCCACGTCGCGTTCGCCTACGCGTTTCAGCATCCGAACCTGGCCAGCATCGTCTTCGGCGCGCGCTCGCCCGAGCAACTCGCCGAGAACGTCGCCGCCTTCGCCACGTTCCAAGGCCTCGACCGTCAACAACGGGCAGCAGTCCGCGAGCTCGCAGCGGTGTGACTACCGACCCGCACAAGCCGGTCGGCACGTCAAATGAGCGCCCATAGAGTGACCACTGGTGACGGAGTCGCCGCCGCGTTCACCTCGGCGGACGCGGCGCTGCGGGCAGTCGCCGCCCAGCAACTCCTGCTCGCCACTGGGCGGGTTGGAGACGATGGTACGGTCGGCGCTTTGCGACATCATCCATGAGGCAGCATGACGCTGCCCGCCAAGGAGCGGCTGTGAACAAAGGCGTGGTGGTCCCCAACCAGGGCGCAACGGTCGCCCGAATGGCCGACGACCTGGCCTTTGTCGAGTCGTTGGGCTACGACAGCGGATGGATGCCCGGAATTCCGAACGGGCCCGACGTGCTCACGCTCCTCGCCCTCGCCGGTCAGGCGACAAGCCGCATCGAGTTGGGGCCGGCCATCGTCGCCACACCGCCGCGCCATCCCGTGGCGCTCGCCAGCCAGGCGTTGACCGTCAACGACGCGGTCGGGGGACGCCTCACCCTGGGCATCGGCGCCTCGCATCAGCGCATCGTCGAGCACCTGTGGGGTCTACCGTACGACCGGCCCGCCCAGCGGATGCGGGAGTATCTCGGTGTCCTCGTACCACTGCTGACCGACCAACGGGTGGAGTTCGCCGGGGAGCTGATGTCGACCAGGTACCAGCTCGACGCTTCGCGCTCGGGGCACGCCGGCCCGCCGGTGTTCGTCGCCGCGCTGGGTCCGAGGATGTTGTCGGTCGGCGCGACGTGCTCGGCCGGAGTGGCCACGTGGATGGTGGGCACCAGGGCCGTCGCCACACACACCGTGCCGTTGGCCAACGCCGCAGCCGCGAAGGCCGGGCGGCCCGCCCCGAGGATTCTGGTCAGCCTGCCCTATCTGCTGGCGTCGGACATCGAGGCCGCGGTCGAGCGGGCCAACACCGAGTTCGCCCTGTATGCCAAGCTGCCCGCCTACCGGGCGATGTTCGAGATCGAAGGCGCAACACGCCCCGCCGAGATCGCCGTGATCGGCGACGAGGCACACCTTGCTGCCGCCGTGGCCCGCCAGCGCGACGCCGGGGTCACCGACGTGCAGATCACACCGTTCGGTACCGTCGACGAGTGCCGACGGACCATCGAATTCCTCGCCACCGTCTGACCGGTCGGTGGCTGCTGACGTCAGATGCGTTCGATGATCGTGGCGGTGCCCATGCCCCCACCGGTGCACATCGTGATCAGAGCGGTGGTGAGATCGCGCCGCTCCAACTCGTCGAGCGCGGTCTGGATCAGCATCGGCCCGGTCGCTCCGATCGGGTGACCGAGGGCGATCGCCCCCCCGTTGACATTGACCTTGTCGGGGTCGATGTCGAGGTCGCGGATCGCCTTGAGCGGGATGGCGGCGAACGCCTCGTTGATCTCCCACAGGTCGATATCACCGGTGGTCATCCCGGCCCTCGCCAGACACTTGCGCGATGCCGGCGCCGGCGCAGTGAGCATGATCACCGGCTCGGCGCCGGCGACGCCGCTCATCCGAATGCGGGCCCTCGGCGTGAGGCCGTGTGCCTTGACGTAGTCGGACGAGGCGACGAGGATCGCCGAAGCACCATCGACGACTCCCGAGGAGTTGCCGGCGTGATGCACGTGGTCGATCTCGCCGACATTCGGGTACGCCTGGCGGCACATGTCGTCGAACGAGGCGTCGAAGCCCTCGAAGACCCGCGAGCCCAGCCCGGCGAATGACGGCTTGAGCCCGGCGAGGCCTTCCATCGTCGTCTGCGGGCGGACGAACTCGTCGACGGCCAGGGCCACCGAACCGTCGGGATTGAGGATCGGGATGACCGAACGATCGAAGCGACCCTCGGCCATGGCGACACCGGCGTTCTGCTGGCTGAGTAGGGCGAAGGCGTCGACGGCCTCGCGGTCGAAGCCTTCGATCGTGGCGATCAGGTCGGCGGAGATTCCCTGCGGGACCAGCGGGAACATCGCCCGCAACGCGGCGTTGCCCGACGTGAAATCGGGCGGGCCGACACCATCGGTCGGCCAGCGCGACATCGACTCGACGCCGGCGCCGACCACCAGATCCTGATGCCCCGCCTGGATGCCCATCGCCGCAAAGGTGACCGCCTGCTGGCCCGACCCGCAGAAGCGGTTGAGCGTGATCCCGGGGGCTTCGACCGGCCACCCGGCCGCGAGCACGGCCATGCGGCCGATGCAGGCCCCATGATCGCCGACGGAGTTGCCGTTGCCGACGACGACATCGTCGATCAGCTTCGGGTCGACCCCGGCGCGCGCAGCCAGCGCATTGAGCACCTGGGCGAGCACCTCCTGCGGGTGGATGTGGTGCAGCGACCCGTTGGACTTGCCCTTGCCGCGCGGCGACCGCACGCCGTCGATGATCCATGCCTCAGTCATCCGACTACTCCTCGGGGTGATTCGCCGTAGCGGCGGGGACGTTAGACGCGCCTGGTCAGCCGCGCATTACTCGGGTCTGCGCGGCATCGAGGTACTCCTCGATCCGCCGGATACGGCCGTCGTCCTCGAGGCTGACGACGACGCATGAGTGGCAGTTGAGGGGCCCACCTGGAGCGGTACCGGTCAACGTCGACTGCCACACGAATCCATCGTCGGTCGTCTTGATCGACACCGTCCGCCACGTCACGTCGGGTACCGCCCGATGCACCCACGCCAAGCCCTTACCCGTCTCGGTCGACGGGGTTTCGAGGCCGTCGTGGTTGTGCCACGTCATCGCGCCGGGCGCGCACATCGCCGTGATCGCCGCGCCGTCGTTGGTGCCGGTGGCGGCGATGAACGCCTCGGCCGCAGCGCGTTTCTGCTGGTCGGACGGCACGATCGGCTTCAGCGACCCGAGAGCGACTTCAGGTTGTCGCGCAACGCCAGGCGCATCTCGTCGGGCTCGAGTCGGGCGAAATCGGGAATCCACGCGCGGGGCTCGGCCAGACCCTCGGGATGCGGGAAGTCGGAGCCGAGCATCACACGATCGGCTCCGTGGACATCACGCAACACCCGAACGTCGTCCTCGTAGAACGGGGCGATCCACACATGCTCACGGAACGACTCGACCGGATCCTGGGCAAAGTTCTGCGGGTACTTGCCGTACGAGACGCGCAGGCGGCGATGCAGCTCGGGCACCCATGCGGCACCCAGTTCCAGTGTGGCGACCCGCAACTTCGGGTGACGATCGAATACTCCGTGGCAGATCATCGCCGCCATCATGTCGAAGATCGGCCGCTCGATATGGACCGACATCACTTCCTGCAGTGGCGACGCCTTCATCCCGGTGTAACGGTCGCTCTCGCCCCAATCGGCCACGTACTTGCCGTAGCCCGAGTCGGCCGCATGAATACCGATGACAGTGTTCGCCTCGGCCGCCATCGCCCAGATGCGGTCGTGGGCTGGATCGCCCGGGCTGCGATGGAGACCAGGAGCGCGCGTGGGCGCCGGTCGGATGGTGACGAACTTGGCGCCAAGTTCGATCACCCGTGCCAACTCGGCTTCGGCCCGGGCCGGATCGAGGAACGGAATCAGCGGACCGGTCTGCAAACGGCCATCGCGGTCGTATCCCCAGTCGTCGTCGAGCCAGCGGTTGTAGGCCTCGAAGATGGCGTGAGCCGATTCGGGGTCGTCGGAAAGCATCTCCTCGATCCCGAGACCAAGGCTGGGCAACAGCCAGGCGAAGTCGACACCCTGGGCGTCCATCACCTTGACCCGGGCTCCACGCTCGCGGTATTCCGGCCGGATAGGGGCCATCTTGATGATGTCGCGCAACTCTCGGGCGTCGTGGTTCTGGGCCCGGAAGTACACCTCCAACGAGCCAGGTACGCCGACCGGGTCGTAGGTCGGGTTGGGCACCACGGTGACCAGCTTGTTGTTGATCACCAGCGTCTGGCGACCCTCGATGTTCGCCCACCGGACGTTGCGCTTGAACTCATCGGCCAGATGGCGGGTGAGCGCGTCGGTGGCCTCGTAGTAATGCTCGTCGGCGTCGTACAGCCCGTAGTCGACGATCGTGCTCGTCGTACGCTCGGCTTCCATAATCGTCATCACAGCCTCCTTGTCGCCGGGCCGGGAACCCGGTGATCCGACACATGTGACACTATCGTCAAGTTCCCTCGCCGACCGGCTCGGCCCGGCTGCGATCTCCCCTTCCCCATCGATCCCCGGAGGATGCATGCGACTCGGTTTCACCAGCATGAACACCCCGGAGGATGTGCGCGCCGATCGCCTTGCCATCGAGCTGGAGCAGCGCGGCTACGACTCGTTGTGGATCAGCGAGCACTCCCACATCCCGGCGTCACGGGCGACGCCATACCCCGCCGGGGGCGACTTGCCCGAGCAGTACCTGCGAATGATGGACCCGTTCGTGTCGCTGACGATGGCGGCGATGGCCACCACCGACCTGCTGCTGTGCACCGGGGTCACCCTCCCCCTCGAACACGACGTCTTCGCCCTGGCCAAGACCGTGTCGACACTCGACCTGATGTCGGGCGGACGAGTGCGGTTCGGTGTAGGCGTGGGTTGGAACCAGGAGGAACTGGCCAACCACCGTCCGATCCCGTGGCGCCAGCGGTACCGGGCGCTGGCCGAGTGCGTCGGCGCGCTGCGCTCGCTGTGGACCGAAGACGATGCCGAGTTCCACGGTGAGTTCTACGACTTCGACCCGGTGTGGTCGTTTCCCAAACCTGTCCAGCGGCCCCATCCGCCGGTGGTCTGCGGCACGGGCGGCAAGCTGGGAACGGCCCACGCCGTCCAGTGGGCCGACGAATGGGCGCCGATGGACATCGCCCTGGGCAACGTGGCGCGCCGGGTGGAACGGTTCAGAGCCCTGGCCACCGATGCCGGGCGCGGCGACATCCCGATCACGCTGATCACCTACGGCGACCCGATGATCGAAACGCTGGAGCAGTACCGCGACCTCGGGATCGGGCGGGTGGTCGTCGGTGCCGCCCGCCACGGTTGGGACGACCCGGCGACTGCGCTGCCCTTCATCGACCACTACGCCGCCTTCGTCGACCAACTCGCCGCGGCCTGAGCAGGAGACAAACGATGGAACCCTGGGAGATCGAAGCCCGTGAATGCATCCGTGACCTTGTCGTCCGCTACAACGCCAACGGCGATTCCGGACGATTCGCCGAGGTGCGCAAGTTGTTCACCGACGATGCCGTGATGTCGTTGGAGGGCACGGTGTACACCGGCATCGATGACATCATGACGATCTTCACCGGTGCGCGCGACATGCTCAGCTCGGGCGGCACCGCCCCGGCCTACCTGCGGCATATGACCGCCACCCACCAGATCGACGTGATCGATGAGCGTCACGCGACGGGACGCTCATACTTCCAGGTGCTCACGTCGGTCGGACTCGACCACTGGGGGCGGTACGTCGACGAATACCGCACGGTCGACGGGATATGGCGATTCGCCCGCCGACGGGTCGATGTCGACGGGCGCAGCCCCCAGTCCCTCTTCGGCGCGAGCTGACGCCGGACCTACGCTCCTCACCATGCCCGACATTGCATCACTGCGCATCGAACAGAACGGCGGCGTCGCCCAGGTGACGTTCGATCGACCCGACAAGCGCAATGCGATGGACCTGGCCACCTGCGTCGCTTTGCACGACTACCTCGGGGCGGCCGATCGCGATCGAACCGTGCGGGCCATCGTGCTGGCCGGCGGTGAGCGCGACTTCTGCACCGGAGCGGATGTCACCGCGTCGCCCGACGCAATCGCCCAGATGACGACTCTCGACTACCGCTTTGCAACCACCGACTACCAGGCATTGTTCCAACGGTTGTGGGAGATGGAGACCCCGCTGGTCAGCGCGGTCACCGGCACCGTGGCCGGGGCCGGGTGGATGCTCGCCCTGCTGGCCGATCTGGTGGTGGCGGCCGAGGGAGCCCGCTGGACGCATGTATTCAGTCGCCGGGGGATGATCCCCCATGCCGGCGACCCGTACTTCATGCCGCGCCTCATCCCGTTCCATCGCCTCAACGAGATCGCCATGCTCAGTGACCCGATTCCATCAGAGACATTGTTCGGGTGGGGTGTGGTCAACCGCTGCGTCCCCGCCACCGAGGTGGTGGCGACGGCACTCGAACTCGCCGGGCGACTGGCCGAGGGGCCGACACGTTCGCTGGCGATGACGAAGCGGCTCTACCGCCGTTCGCTCGACAGCGACATCACCACAGCGTTCGAGGCCGAACGCGCCGCGCAGGCCCTGATCTCGACCACCCACGACCGCGGCGAGGGTGTCGCCTCGCTGATCGAGCGCCGCCCGGCCCGGTTCACCGGCGAGTGAGGATCGTTCCGCGCCGGCCGCTATCGCATGTCGGTGCGTCGTCGACGCAGGGGCGTCAACCCGACACTCGACGGAGCACGGCGTTGACGGTGGCGATCACCCGGTCCTGACGACCCTCGTCGCACAATGTCGCTTCGACGGCGATCCGGTCGGCCCGTGGATCGACGACCGTGGCCGTCGCCCGGAACGGGCCGGCCACGCCCGGGCGGACCATCATCACCGTCCAGCTCTCCATCTGCAGCGCGTCGGTGCCGGCTGCGGCACATACCTCGTCCATCACCGACGCCTCCAGGGCGACGTTGATCGGGCCGAGGTGCAAGGCGGCGTGCGGCGACGCCAACTCGGGGCGGATCTCGGGCAGGTGCCACACTCCCGGTGACGTGCGGGTCACGCCGAAGGCCTGGGCCAAGGTCGGCATGTCGGGATGGTCCACGACCTCGATCGGCGGGTTGTCGACCTCGACATAACCGTCGGGAGCCGCCCCGAGGCTGACACCGGTACCCGTCGAGACGGCGATCAGCCGGGACGGGTCGTCGGCGTCGACCACCCGCGAGCGGCTGAATCCCATCGTGCGGCCGAGATGGATCACCTCGCGGTGCACGACCACTTGATTGACGCCGTGCGCCGCATCGAGGATTTCGTACGACATGACGACGGGGGCCGGGATGCACTCGGTATCGAGCCAGTACGGCTCGGGCGCGGCGATGCAGAGGGGCGCGGCCATGATCCCACCGGTGGCATTGCGCATATCGTGGCGCAGCGGCATCGTCTCGATGTCGACGCCCGCGTCGAGCACCGGTGTGAGTTTGCCCAGGTAGCGGTAGCTCATCAGCGCCGTCCATGCCTCGGTGAACTGGGTCCAGTGCTCGCCGTTCCCGGCGGCCCGAATGTCGTCGACCATCGGCAAGGCTTACCAGAGATCGGCGTTCGCTGAGCCAGCCGAGGAGCACGGCGAACATCGTCCTGGTGCCGACGTGCCGTGCATTCCACGGCTCATAAATCCATGCGTCAAACTGGGCCGATGGATGACGAGATGCGCGACACGATCGACACGGTGGCGTTGGGACGGTTGCACGCGGCATACGCCGACACGTGCTCCCGACAGGTGTGGAGCGAGTTGCACGATCACTTCGTGCCGGAGGCGACTGTCGTCGTCGACCTGCAGAACCTCGGGTCCCGGACGTTCACCGGGCCTGACGAGCTGGGCGATTTCATCGGCGCCTCGCTTGCCCAGTTCGAGTTCTTCCAGTTCGTCGTGCTCAACAGCCATTTCATGTTGCGGACCGACGGCGACCCCGACCGGGCCACTGGGCGGATGTGGATGAGCGAACTCCGCCAGTTCGCCTCCAACGGTCGGTGGTCGGTGATCCATGGCCTGTACCGCGACGAGTATCGACGAGTCGACGGCAGATGGTGGTTTGCCAATCGGCGATATCAGTCGCTGGCCCGCACCGCCCGCGACGTCGAGGTCTTCGCGGTACCGTCCGATTGACCCACCGAGCGAACCCGGTCGGTGCGAGACTCCGACGATGGCTGCCCCACCCGCACCACGTACGGAGTTCGTCTACGAGGCGATCGTCGACGTCGCCGCCCAGCAGGATCTCGGCGTCGGGCCGTACGGCCGGCGGATGATCGTTCCGATCGTCGGCGGCACATTCGAGGGTCCGACGATGCGGGGCACCGTGTTGCCCGGCGGGGCAGACCGCCAACTCCTCCGGGCCGATGGGGTGCTGGAACTCGACGCCCTGTACGAGCAGCGCACCGACGACGGCGCAATCCTGACGGTCCGCAACCAGGTGACGATCGACGTCGCCGGCGACACCCCCTACATCATGTCGCACATCCGCATCGATGCCCCCGACGGCCCGTACGCCTGGCTCACCCGGCGAGTCCTCGTCGGAACGTTGCAGCCGCTCATGCCCGAGCGCGACGCCGTGCGGATCGGCGTCTACCAAGTCGTCTGAGGTTGTCGACCCTTCGCTCTCGACTCCGTCATCACTTCGTGGTGAATACGAAACCATGTCGTAGTACGACGGTAGACTTGTCAACGTGAGTGCGCGGAGTCGTATCGTTGCTGTGGTCGTCGCGCTCTCCGGAGTTTTCGGGTCGGTGCCGAACATGGCCGGGGCACAGTCGGTAGACGACGCCCGCCGCGAAGTCCGGCGAATCGTCGACCATCTCGAGCAGTTGAGTGACGAAGCGGCGCGGCTGGGCGAGGCGTACGAGGGTGCCGTCGCCGATTTGGAGGCCGTCCAGCAGGAACTCGTCAACCTCGATGGTCGCGTCTCGACGCTCGAGGCCGAGATCGGAACGCTGAACACCGCGGTGGGCGAGCTCGCGCTGCAGACATTCGTCGAGGGCGATCAGACCGGTGGAATCGCTGAGTTCCTCACCTCCAACAGGTCGGTCAACGAGACCGTCGAACGACAGATGTACGTCGCCCTCGCGTCGTCCGCCGGGCAATCGTCGATCGACTCACTCGATGCCGTCAGCCACGATCTCGATCTCGCCCGAGCGGAGCAGACGTCCAAGCGGGAACGCGTACGGAAGGCGATCGATTCGACCGGGAAGCAGAGGGCTGCCGTCGACAGCAAGACGGCGGAATTCGTCAATCTGAAGAAGAACGCCGAGGCGAAGCTCGGACAGGCGATCGTCGATGAGCAACGTCGACGTGAGGCCGAGGCCGAACGTCAAGCTGCGGCGTCTCGACCCTTGCCGGCTCCCACGACGCGAGGTCCGAGCGGTTCGGGTCAGACCGGATCGTCGTCGACCAGCGGGGATGCAGCCGAGGGCCGGACAGCCGAACCGAGCCCGGCCGACCCCGCCGGCGGGCAAGACCCCCCGCTCACCACCGATCCACCGGTCGCGAACGACCCACCGCCTGCTGCCGACCCCGAACCGAGCCCGCCTCGTCCCCGCGCCGGCGGGTCGGTGCCTGCTCCTTCGCCGGGTGCGGGTGGAGCGGTCGACGCCGCGATGAGCCAGCTCGGCGTGCCCTACAAGTACGCCACCGCCGAACCAGGGGTGAACTTCGACTGTTCCGGGCTGACAATGTGGGCGTGGGGGCGGGCCGGGGTCTCGCTACCGCACTATTCCAAGGCACAGTTCGAGATGTTGACGAAGGTCCCGGCCGACCAGGCTCAGCCTGGTGATTTGATCTTCTACCGGAATCCGGTGGGTCACGTGGCCATCTATATCGGCAACGGGCGACTCATCCACGCTCCTCGCACCGGCGATGTCGTGAAAATCAGCACGGTGAACTGGTCGAAGGTACGCGATGGTGTCGTCGGTCGTCCCGGCTGAGGTCTGAACTGGCGGAACAAGAAGGCCGTTCTGCCCGAGACGGGTTGCCATCCGACCCTGGTCGTCGCGGCGTCGGCGGCAGACCATTGATGCGTGATCGAATCGTCGATCCGTGAAGGGTAGGTCGTCATGATGTGGTGGCATGGAAATTTGAACGGCTGGGAATGGCTGGCGATGGCGGCGTCGATGGTGGCTTTTTGGGGTCTGGTGATCTGGGCGGTGCTGTCCGTCGTCGGTCGCGGCGGCCCGTCCGGCCGAAGTGCGCCGAGCGATCCGGAGCAGATTCTGCGCGAGCGGTTCGCTCGTGGTGAGATCGACGCGGATGACTACGAGCGGCGTCGCGAACTGATGCGGCGATGACTCGCGCCCCGAGGCGACCGGTCCCGAATCGGTGAACGGCATATCGACCCGATGACCGGGATCGGCCGTGTCGACATGGTGCTGGGGCTCAGGCCCCGGCGAGAGCTTTCAGTTCGGTGATCTCCGCCTGCTGAACGGCGACGACCGCATCGGCCAGCGTGCGCACATCGGCACTTGAGCCGGTGGCCTTGACCGTCTGGGCCATGGCAATGGCCCCTTCGTGGTGGGCAATCATCATCGTCGCCCATTGATGGTCGAACTCGGCGCCGGTGAGCGCACCAAGGGCGTCCATCTCGGCGGTCGACATCATGCCGCCCATCGCATCCATCTGGTCGCCCGACATGTCCGTCATCATCGGCTCGCCCCACGAAGTGAGCCATCCCTTCATGGTGGTGACTTCCGGGTCCTGGGCCGTCTTGATGCGGGTCGCGAGTTGCTTGATGGCGTCGCCGGCTCCGATAGCGGGGTCGAGGGCGATGTCGGCCATCTCGATGGCCTGTTCGTGATGGGGGATCATCCCTTGAGCGAAGGTGACATCGGCGGGGTTGGACGCGAGGGCAACTCCTGCGGCATGTGTGGTGGCGGATGCGGCGGCCTGAGGAGACGTGGCGGTGCTCGAACCGCCGCAGGCTGAGAGGGCCAGGGCCAACACCACGGAGGTGATGGTCAAAGTCGGGTACTTCATGCTGACGAGTCCTTTCGGGTTTCGATCACAACTACAGAGTGTAAGACTTGAGTCGGCCGATCGGTCCTCGGTCCGATGGGAGACCGAGGTCGACGTCGGAGCGAGCATGGTGAGAGCGCACGCAGGCGGGCGAACTCAAGGAGACACGGATTCAGACCGACCGGCGGGTGCGGGCCCGTCCGATCGTCCGAACGCAACTACACGATGTAAGACTGTAGCCTGGGATTTGAGCAATGTGAGGCAGCGAGCGAGGACATCACATGTCAAAACGTCCCGACGGCACCCTCGAACACGACATTCTCACCGTTCTGTGGGAGACGGGTGAGGCGATGCAGCCGGCGGACATCCAAGCACGTCTGCCGGTGAAATTGGCGTACACCAGCGTGGCCACCGTGTTGAACAGACTCTTCGTCAAGGGGTTGGTGTCGCGGCGCCCGGCTGGTCGAGCATTCGAGTATGCGGCGCTGCTCAGCGAGTCACAGCTCGCGGCGTGCCGCATCGGCGAGGTGCTCTCCGAGACGAGTGACCGCAGCGCAGCGCTGGCCGGGTTCATTGGCAGCCTGTCCAAGCGTGATGTGGCGGCATTGCGATCGATGCTCGGTGGGGACTGAGCGGATGTTGTTCTTCGCGCTCCCGTTGTTCGTGGCCTTGCTCCTCGCCTTCATTGTCACCACGGTCCATCGAGTTCTTCCGCCGGTGCTCTCGGCGCGGGTCGTCGCCACGTCGGAGTTCGTAGTGGTGGTAGCGGCGGTCCCGACCGTGCTGATGATCGGTCTAGTCTATCTCACCCACCTGCCGGCGCTCGGGAAGGGTTTCGAATGGTGCGCCACGGCGCTCGGCTTGCATCACCGGGTTCCCATCTGGCTGGGCCTTCCCGCGGTTGGGCTGACGGTCCTCGCGGCAGTCCGCGTTCGGCGAGTCGTCCGCTCATTCCGTGACCTACGGTTCGACGGCGTCGGCACCGTTGAAGTCGTCGATGGCGACGAGCCGTTCGCGGT
>JANMJD010000232.1:0-6511 GCA_031371195.1 Actinomycetes bacterium
CACCCTGAAGCCGTTCCTGTATGAGATGGCGATCGAGCAGAAGCTGATCACGGCGGCTTCGCTGGTCGACGACTTGGATCATGGCGCCGTGGTCGAGGCGTTCGCCGACTACGTGCTCGACGGCGTGCTGTCGGGCCTGACCGACAACCCGTTCCTCCATCGGTTCGCCACCGGATTCATCGAAGCCCCCGCCGGTCGCCACGCACCGACCGGTTGCTACCTGCGGGCGTTGACCGCCGAGCGGGCCGGTCGCACCCTCGAGATGGAGGCCGATCTCGAAGAGGCCTGTCGCCGTGACCCTTCCTTCGGACCGGCGGCGATGCTGCTCGCCGAGTTGGTGGGCGACCGGGGTGACGCCCGGCGATCGCTCGGCCTGCTCGCTCAAGCGGGCGCGGACGGGGCGTCACCGCTGATGGCGATGCTGCGCACGGCGGCCGAACCGTATCGCGGCGTCGGTCGCAACGACCCATGTCCGTGCGGCACGGGACGCAAGTTCAAGCAATGCTGCCAGCGGGATCCGAAGAATCCGCTGGACGCCCGCTTCGAGTGGATGCATCGCAAGGTCAGCCGATTCCTGATGCGCCCCCAGCGACGCGGACGGGTCATCGACGTGGCCGTCGCCACGCTCGCCGCCGACGACATCTCCCGCGATTCGGTGCAGGCCGTGATCCAGGATCCGTTCGTGATCGACGTCGCCAGTTATGAGGCCGGCGGGTTGCAGGATTTCCTCGTCCACCGTGGGGAGCTGCTGCCGGCCGACGAGCTGGCTTGCTACGCCGCCTGGCTCGCTGCCCCGCGCATGTTGTGGACGGTGGAGTCGATGGGCGCCGACGGCCACATCGATTTGCGCGACGAGCATGGCAACGACGCGTCGGTCGCCGCGTACCCGGGTCTCGGACCGTTGGCCGACGGCACGGTACTGCTCGCCCGAGTGGCCGCCGTGGGGTCGGCGCTGCGGCTGATCGGGGCGCCGGTACGCGTGTCGGGCGGGGCCAGAAGTGCTCTCGACGGACTGCTCGCCGAAGGCCTGCAGCCGAACACCCTGATGGCCTGGTATGGCTGGACGACGGGGTCGTCGTCCGCGCCGTTCGACCGCGGCGCGGTGCGGGCGATCGATGCTTTCGACGACGACAGCGACGACGACGAATGGGACGAGGAGTGGGACGAGGAGGGGCGCCCCGAGTGAATTCATCGCCCGTTCACACAATGTCACTGTGACCGTAACGGTCGGGTCCGAGACTTGAGGGCGTGATCAAGACTGCTTCCCTCGACGACGCCACGGTGAAGGTGACGTTCGTACTTCCCGATGATGGCCGCCCGATGGCGCTGATCGGTAGCTTCAACGACTGGAACCCGGCGAGTCATCCGCTCAAGAAGCGGTCCAACGGCACGCGTTCGGTTGTCGTCGTCGTGCCTACCGGAGCTGAACTTCGGTTTCGCTATGTCGCAGACGGCGAGTTCTTCGACGATCCCGAGGCGTCGGCATTCGAACCCAACGGCTACGGCCAGTTCCACGGTCTGCTGACCGTCTGAGCCGAGACGGCTATTCGCCCAGCGGTGTCCGTGCACCGATCGGCGGGTCGTGGCCGATGTCGTTGCGTGGTCGCGGACCGGAGTAGTGCGTGCCCTGCACCAGGAGTTCTGGAACGGTCAACAAGGTGTAACCGCGCCGCACGGCCACGTCGAGCATGCAGTCGACCGCGTCGACGGTCGCCTGATGATCGCCGCCGCCGTCGTGGAGCAGGGTGATCTGGCCGGGATGGAGATTGGCGGCGAACCTGGAGCAGAGATCCGCGGGTGACGGCCGCGGGAGGTCGACGTCGCCGAGGATCGCCGTCGTGAAGATGTTGCACATGCCCCGGGCGGCGAGTTCGCTCTGGATGCGGTCGTCCTTGGTGAGCCCGGGGGAACGAAAGATCACCGGGGCCACCCCGGTGAGGTCGGCGAGGAGCTTGTTGGTGGCGGCGACTTCCGACGCAATCCTGACCGGGTCGTAGGAGTGGGTCATCGTGTGGTTGCCGATGGCATGGCCTCGGCCGACGATGTCCTTGGTTATCTCGGGATACTCGTTGACCATCTTGCCGATTACGAAGAACGTCGCCCTGGCTCCCCGAGCCTCGAACTTGGTCATGATCTGTTTCGTCGCCCCCGGCCACGGACCGTCGTCGAAGCTGAACGCCGTGAGCTTGCGAGAGCCGACGTCTACCCCGCGAACGAGCTCACCCGGGGTGCAGATCGGGGGCAACGCCCGGACCTGCGTCATCGCGCCGCGAACCGCCGGCTGCATCACCGCGGCATCGGCTCCGGCGTCGACCGCCACGACCACCACTTGGGATGTGGCCGAGACCGATGCCGGACCGCCAATGCTCAAGCCGACCATGGTCATGATGCATCTCGTCACTCGCCGTCGTACGCCGCCCACTTACGTCAATGTAGTAATCACATCGCTCAACGTGATGAAATAACGGTTACAACTCGGTCACCAACGTACCGAGCACAAGCTCACCTTCCGCTGTCTGTCCACCGCGAGCGAGAAACGATTCCACCGCCTCCCGGGTGCCCGGTCCGCCGATCGTGTTGGCGAACGCGTCGCCTTCGAGAAGCATGTCTCCGGCGACCTCCTTCTCGGCCCGCAGCACGGCCGCCTTGGCCGCCGCAACGGCGTGGGGCGGAAACCGGGCGATGCGGGCGGCAAGACGGTCGACGAACGGCCAGAGGTCGTCGGCGGGCAGGGCCCGGTTGATCCAGCCCCATGCTTCGGCCGTCGCTGCGTCGACGTCGTCGCAGCCGAGGATCGCTTCGAGGGCGCGGGACCGGCCGATCAAGCGGGGAAGGCGCACCGTGCCGCTCCCGCCGGGCAGGATGCCCAGGGCGACCTCGGGCTGGTTGAACACGGCGCGGCCGAGCGCAGCGAAGCGCATGTCGCAACTCAGGGCCAACTCGGATCCGCCGCCGCCGACACGGCCCTCGACGACGGCAATGGTCGCCTTGGGCATGGTGCGGAAGTCCTCACACATCCGATGGAAGTCGTTGAGTTCGGTGGCCGGCGGTCGTTCGTCGGTCGGAAAGCGCAGGATCAGCGAGACGTCGAAATGGGCGATGAAGAAGTCCGGGTTGGCACTGCGCAGAACGACGACGCGGACGGCTTCGTCGCTGGCCAGCTCGCCCGCCGCTCGCCGCATCTCGGGATACAGCGTCAGATCGAACAGGTTGATCGGCGGGTGATCGATGGTGACCGTGGCCACCCCGTTGGTGACCTCCACCCCCAACACCTGGTAGCCGTCGTATCCGGTTGCCACGTTGCCGCCCTCAGGCCCGAGCCGCACCCACGAACTCGAGCAACACCGAACGCGTGCGCTCGACCTCGTCCGCATCGGACGAGAACGCGACGGCGGCGAAGTCGGTGACGCCGATCCCGTCGAGTGCGTGGATGCGATCGCGAACCTCCGATTCGGTGCCGACGATGGCGATGTCGGCCGGCCCGGCCGCTCCTTCCATGTCGAGCATCGCCCGGTAGCTCGGCAGCTGCCCATAGATGGCGAACACCGCCGCGGCCTGCTCCAAGGCGGCGGCCGGAGCATCGGTCACACAGACCGGCAGCGCCGCGATCACCCGCGGCGCCGGGCGCTCGGCCGCCTCGGCCGCGGCACGGATCGTCGGGATGATGTGGCCCGCGAGTGTTGCCGGTCCGGTGCACCAGGTGATCGTGCCGTCGGCCAGTCGCGCCGTCACCTTGAGCATCTGCTCGCCGAGGGCGGCGACGACGACCGGGCATGGGTCGCCCCCGTTGACGTTGAGGGCAGCGTGTGCCGAATACGTTTCGCCGTCGAAGCCGACCGGTTCGCCGTGGATCAGCGGCATCAGCACCGAGAGGTACTCGCGCAGATGTCGGACGGGCTTGTCGAAGTTCATTCCCATCATGTTCTCGATGACGATCTTGTGGCTCAGCCCGATCCCGAGGCAGAGCCGGCCCCCGGCCGCAGCGTTCACCGTTCGGGCCTGCTGGGCGAGCATCATCGGGTGACGGGGATAGGTCGGTACGACGCTGGTACCGAGTTCGATACGCGGAACCTCGCGGCCGATGATCGCCAATACGGTCAGCGCGTCGTGGCCGAAGATCTGAGGCGCCCAGTACGAGGCGAACCCGTCGGCCTCGGTCCGCTTCGCCTCGGCGACCACCTGATCGATGGTGCCGTCGTTGACCGTTCCCCCGAAGTATCCCATGCGCATGACGGGCACCGTAGTGAACAGCTCAGGACGACTCGTCGTCGGACGCCGTCGGCTCGATCAGCCCTTGCGTGTCGGCAGCACTCCGTCCCAGACGACCTTTGCGCCCGCGTGCCCGGTAGCTCGTCGGCGACGACCGTGTCGGCGACGACGGGGGCACATACGGCCTCGACCGGCAGTGCCGCGGAGTTCGAGCTCGCCGAATGGTCGGTGAAGGATCCGTCGACCGTGGCGGCCGGCCAGGTGACGTTCAAGGTGTCGAACGTGGGGAAGTTCCCCCACGAGATGATCATCGTCAAGGGCGATTCGTTCGAATCGCTCGCCAAGGATGCCGCCGGCAAGGTGCTCGAGGACAGCCTTCCGGCCGGAGCCTTCATCGGCGAGGTGGAGAGCATGGAGCCGGGCGTGACCGAGGAGTATTCGGCCGACCTTGCGGCCGGCACGTACCTGTTGATGTGCAACCTGGTGAGCGGCGGCGCCAGCCACGGCTCCCGCGGGCAGGTCGCGGTGCTCTCGGCGAATGAGCCTCGGCACGTCGCCGATCGGGGTCAGGCCAGGCTGACGAGATCCAGCCAGTCCTTGGAGAAGTAGTCGACCTGGCCGTCGGGCATCAGCAGCACCTTGGTCGGCACGAGTTGCTCCACGAACTCGGTGTCATGACTGACGAAGACGATGGTGCCCTTCCACGACGACAGGGCATCGGCGACGGCCTGTCGGCTGGCCGGGTCGAGGTTGTTGGTCGGCTCGTCGAGGAGCAACAGGTTGTTCTTGCCGACCATCAGCATGGCGAGCGCCAGCTTGGTCTTCTCCCCACCCGACAGGGTGCCCGATGGCTGGAAGACCTTTTCGCCCGACAGCCCGAACATGCCGAGCAGGCCGCGCAGCTGCGTCTCGGTGAGTTGGATGCCAGGGGGAACCGCCGTGCGGATGTTGTCGAGCAACGATCGGTCGGTCGCCAGGTTGTCGTGCTCCTGGGCGTAGTACCCGACGGTCACATTGTGGCCGAAACGGAAGTCGCCCAGGTCGGCGGTCGTTTCTCCGGCGAGGATTCGCAACAGACTGGTCTTGCCGGCGCCGTTCAGCCCGAGCACGAGCAAACGCTCACCGCGGCCGATGTCGAACGTGACGTCCTCGAACACCGGCGGACCGCCGTAGCCCTTGCACATCTGCGTGGCGTGGAGCGTGGTGACTCCCGAGGCAGGAGGATCGGGGAAGCGGACGGCCAACTGCTTGGCGCCGCGGCCGACCACGATGCGATCGGTTTCCAAACGGGCGATCCGTTTCTCGATCGAGTGGGCCATCGATGCCTTCGTCGCCTTGGCGCCGAACCGGTCGACGACGGTCTGCAATCGGTCGATCTCCTTGGTCTGCATCGCCGCCTTCTTGGCCGCCAGTGCCTCGTCGCGAGCCCGTCCCTCGACGTACTGGCTGTAGGTCCCGCGGTATTCGACCAGGTGTCCTGTGGCGTCCTCGGTCGGACGGTCGAGGTGGAGCACCCGAGTGATCGCCTCGTCGAGGAGATCGAGGTCGTGGCTGATGACCAGCAGCGCGCCGCGATAGTTGCGCATGAAGTTGAGCAGCCAGGTCTTGGCGTCGATGTCGAGGTGGTTGGTCGGCTCGTCGAGAAGCAGCGCGTCGGAGCCGGCGAAGAGAATGCGGGAGAGCTCGACGCGGCGCCGTTCCCCACCGGACAGGACACCGATGGGCAGGTTCATCCGGTCGGCGCCGAGCCCGAGCCCTGCGGCCAACGCTCGGGCCTCCGATTCGGCGGCGTAGCCCCCGGACGAGCTGAACTCCTCCTCGGCGCGCGAGTAACGAGCGACATTGCGGTCGCTCGTCTCCTCCTCCATCGCCAGGCGGAGCTTCTCGATGCGTACCAGCGCGTCGTCGATGCCGCGACCCGACAAGACGTGAGTGATCGCGCTGCGGGTTTCGAGCGAGCCGGCGATACGGGGATCCTGGGGCAGATAGCCGAACCCGCCCTTGGTCAGGATCTTGCCCGCAGCCGGAGGGTTCTCGCCGCCCAGGACACGGAACAGGCTGGTCTTACCGGCACCGTTGCGGCCGACGAGGCCGACCTTGTCCTTGGCCATGATCGTAAATGAGGCGTCGGCAACGACGAGGCGACCACCGACCTCGACTGACAGACCAGACACCTGCAACACGTCCATCTACGCTACGGGCAGATGGAAGCGCTCACCCCGCAAGATTCGACGACGATGGTCACGTCGTCCCGAGCCGCCGCGCTATCCGGCCGGGGTGGATGGCCCCTGGCCGTCCTGAT
>JANMJD010000306.1:0-3578 GCA_031371195.1 Actinomycetes bacterium
CCGAGAACCAGACCAAGCAGGACCTCAGCCTCGCCGGGGGCAAGCTCAACAAGCACATCTACGACTACGTCGTGACCGACTCGAAGAGTGAGCGAGCCTTCGTCGCGGATCTGGATGTCAGCGACGAGGTGGCGGTGTACGCCAAGCTTCCCCGCGGGTTCTTCATTCCAACTCCAGTCGGCAACTACAACCCCGACTGGGCCATTGCGTTCACCGAAGGCAAGGTCAAGCACGTCTACTTCGTGGCCGAGACAAAGGGCTCGCTCTCGTCCTTGCAGCTCCGTGGAGTCGAGGAGGCCAAGATCGAGTGTGCCCGCAAGTTCTTCGCGGCGCTGAACGAAAAGCAGGCGAAGGACATGAGGTACGACGTCGTCACCGACTACTCGCAGCTTCTTGCCCTGGTGACAAACTGATGATCGGGTCGAGTGCGATGTCGGACCCGAACTGCTGTTCAGCCTGTCAAGAGCACGACGTGATTGGACTGCGTGCAGTAGTTGATGCTTCGCGGGCGGGGCGGATGCTCAGCGAGCACAAGCCCTCCGCAAGGCCCTCCGCCGCGAGCCAGCGAGGACAGGAGTTCCGGAATCTGTTCCCGTGGTGTTCCCGTCCTCCTCCCGCGCCCCTCCCGCGAACAGCGGTTACTGACGGTCCAGCAAGGTCACCAGCGGTTAAAACGCCTCGCACGGCCGGGCACGTTTCCGCAGCTCAAGGCCGGTTTACCAGGGCGCCCTCGGCAAGATTCGAACTTGCGCATCCGGCTCCGGAGGCCGACGCTCTATCCCCTGAGCTACGAGGGCGGGGGCTCCACGTACCGATGTGAAGCTCTCGCAGGATAGCGGCTCGGCCGGGGCGCCCGACAGCCGATTCGATGCGGACTATCGTCGGTCTCGTCGCCGACAAGGTGAAGGAGGCTGCCGTGTGTGAGTTCCATCGACTGGGACGGCGGGCGTTCCTGACCGACCTCGGCCGTGGGGCATTGGCCATCGCCGTCTTCACGCCGGTCATCGGCGCCTGTTCGTCGTCGGCAGGCGACACCGAGGTGACACCGACATCGCCAACCGGCTCGTCAACCGCAGGCTCGTCAACCGCGGGCTCGTCGATCGCGGGGTCTTCGCCGACGACCGGACCGGCATCCTCCACTCGCCCGGCGACCGAGACGACCAAGACGAGCGAGATGACCGAGACGACCGGGTTGCCGCCGGCGACCTCGGCATCCAGCGCGGCCACGCCTGTCGACGCGGCAACCGCGATCACGTATCGGCGGGTCAACCTCGGGTTCGTGTCGGCGTACGTCCTGGTGCGGGGCAACGAGGCTGCCGTGGTCGACACGGGAGTGTCGGGTAGTGCCGGCGCGATCGGCGAGGCGTTGAGCGCGGCATCACTCGATTGGGGCGCCGTGCGACATGTGATCCTGACCCATCATCATCCCGACCACGCGGGCAGCATCGGCGATGTCTTGACCTCGGCAACGAACGCCACGGCGTATGCAGGGGAGGCCGACGTCGACTCGATCACTGCACCGCGTGCGCTTCGATCAGTGGTCGACGGTGACGAGGTGTTCGGTCTCCAGATCGTCGGTACGCCGGGTCACACGGCCGGGCACATCTCCATCTACGACGCGCTCGGCCGAGTGCTCGTCGCCGGTGATGCGATCAACAACGTCGATGGATTGACCGGCCCGAATCCGCAGTTCAGCGCCGATATGACCGCAGCCCGGGAATCGGCGCGACGCCTCGCCGACCTGCCGCTCGAGACGGTGTTCTTCGGCCACGGCGACCCGATCGAGCACGGCGCCGGCCCGATGCTCGTCGACCTCGCCCGGTCGCTCTGACCCCGACCCAGCGACCACGACGGACCCAGCGACCACGACACAGACCCGGCCCCGGCCAACGGCGCGGGCCGTCGCTTGACGAAGCGTCGGTTGACCAGTGTCACCTCTTGACCGATATGGACTGAAAGTTTAGTATGTACGACTAATGTCGTCCATTGAGCGCCCATCCGTTGAACCGGTACAGCTACCCGACTACGAACTCGCCGATGAGATCGAGGCATCCACGGACGAGCAGCTCAAAGCGCTGGCCGATCCGTTGCGTGTCCACGTGCTCGATCTGGTCCTCGAACGAGCGATGGGCGTCACCGAGTTGGCCCGCACACTCGGCAAACCCAAGAGCACGGTTGCGCATCATGTCGACGTGCTCGTCGACGCCGGGCTGCTCGCCGTCGTGCGCACCCGGCAGGTGCGGGCGATGACCGAGCGGCTGTACGGCCGCACCGGCCGCACGATCAACATCCGCGGTCGACAGGGCGACAAGCTGCCCTTCGTCGCCGACGCCCTCGCCGAGGTCGACACCGAACTGTTGGACCGACTCGAGTTCAATTGTTTCACCCTGCGTCACGCTCGTATCTCGATCGAACGCGCCGAGGAGTTCAGCCGCCGGCTGATCGCGTTGGCCATCGAGTTCACCACCCTCACCCGGGAGGGCGACATCGAGTTCGCCGTGCTCGCCGGCATCTATCCCACGACCCGGCGCACCCACCGGCCCGCCCACTCGACCCGACCCGCCGACTCGACCCGACCCGCCGACTCGACCCGTCCCGCCCACTCGACCCGACCCGCCGACTCGCCATCGGTCGCCGATTCATGACCGGAGTCGAAACGCCGTCGAGCAGGCTGGGAGGCTCGTATCTCAGGCTGTTCACCGCCCACGCCATCTCGAACCTCGGCGACGGCATGGGAGTCATCGTCTATCCGTGGCTGGCGTCGGCAGTCACCCGAAACCCGGCACTCATCTCCCTGGTCGCCGTGGCGCAACGGCTGCCGTGGTTGGTGTTCACACTGCCGGCCGGGGTGATCACCGATCGGGTCGACCGGCGCCGGCTGATCGTCTCGATGGATACCGCCCGAGGTCTACTCACACTGCTCGTGGCCTTTGCCGTGCTCGGCCGACAAGGCTCGCTCCCCGCTCCCGACGAACTACGCCTGGTCACGGGCACGACGACGGGGCTCTACCTCATCGTGCTGATCGCCACAATGCTCCTCGGTACCGCCGAGGTGCTTGCCGACAACGCCGGCCAGACGCTGATGCCGGCCATCGTCGACGAATCGCTGCTGGAGCGGGCCAACGGTCGGATGTGGAGCATCGAGGGCGTGATGAACACGTTCGCCGGCCCGCCGCTCGGATCGTTGTTGTTGCTCGTCGCCTTCTCGTTGCCCATCTTCCTCGACGCCGGGTCGTTCCTCATCGCCGCCGCGCTGGTTGCGGCGATTCCCGGCGTGTTTCGGGCGCCGATCGACCCGGCGACAATCGGCGTAGCACCCCGTCCGTCGTGGACCGCAGACCTGCGTGACGGCGTGCGTTGGCTGTGGGGGCATCCGCTGTTGCGGTCGATGGCGATCATCCTCGGATTGATGAACGCGGCGTCGATGGTCAGCGGAGCGACAATGGTGTTGTGGGCGCAAGAGGTGCTCGATGCCAAGCCGTTCGTGTTCGCCATCATCGGTATGGGTGGCGCGGTCGGCGGGGTCGCCGGTGGCTGGACTGCCCAGCGGATCGCCAAACGCCTGGGCAGCGGTACCT
>JANMJD010000319.1:0-7030 GCA_031371195.1 Actinomycetes bacterium
GAGCAGGTCGACGCGATCGTCGAGGCGATGACCAGGGCGATCGTGCCCGAATGCCGCCGGCTCGGCGAACTCGCCGTACGCGAGACGGGCTACGGCAACGTCGACGACAAGGAATTGAAAAACCTGTTCAACGCCCTCGGCGTCGCCGATTGGCTGCGCAACGTGCGCACCTTGGGCGTGTTGTGGAAGGACGAGACGACCCGGATCATGGCGATCGGTGAACCGATGGGTGTCGTCGCGGCGATCATTCCGGTCACCAATCCCACCTCGACGGTGATCTACAAGACGTTGTCGGCGGTGAAGGCGGGCAATGCGGTGGTCCACGCGCCGCATCCTCGGGGAGCGGCGTGTTCGAACGAGACCGTGCGGGTGCTCGCCGACGCAGCCGAGCAGGCCGGAGCTCCCGTCGGGTTGGTGCAGTGTCTCAGCCGTCCCACCATCGAAGGGACCGCCGAACTGATGGGACACCACCGCACGTCGGTGGTGATGGCGACCGGTGGCGGTGCGATGGTCCGTGCCGCCTATTCGTCGGGCAAACCGACCCTGGCCGTCGGCCCGGGCAACGTGCCGGTCTACGTCGATCCGACGATGCGCGACGATCTGGTCGAGGTGGCAGCGATGATCGTTGCCTCCAAGTCGTTCGACCATGGCACCGCCTGTGTTGCCGAGCAGGCGGTCATCGCCCACCAGTCCATTGCCGAGCCGCTC
This sequence comes from Actinomycetes bacterium, assembly GCA_031371195.1. Lineage (GTDB taxonomy): Bacteria > Actinomycetota > Acidimicrobiia > Acidimicrobiales > Ilumatobacteraceae > JANMJD01. The sequence goes on from JANMJD010000319.1 coordinate 709, forward strand.
CGCCATGAGCTGCGTGCCGCCGGCGCTTACTTCTGCACTTCGGCCGAGGCCGATCGGCTGGCCAAGGTCATCTTCGAGCCGGATCTGGGATTGGTCGTTGCCAATGTGGGCCAGTCGGCCCCGCGGCTGGCGGAGCTCGCCGGATTCTCGGTACCCCTCAGGACCAAGGTCCTGATCGCCAACCTCGAGCCATCTCAGATCGGCCGCGGTGCGCCGCTCTCGGCCGAGAAACTCAACCCGGTGCTGGCCTACTACGTCGTACGCGATCTGGACCATGGCGCCGAGGTGTGCAACGGCATCCTGCGCTTCGGCGGCGAGGGTCACACGATGGGCATCCACTCCCACGATCCCGACACGGTGGTGCGGCTTTCGGGCCTGCCCGCCGGCCGCATCCTGGTCAACACGCCGTGTCTGCACGGTGGCATGGGCTTCTCGACCGACATCGAGCCGAGCTTCATGCTCGGCACGGGCACCTGGTCGGGGTCGATCGTGTCCGACAATGTCACGGCGTTGCATCTGATCAACATCAAACGCGTGGCCTATGAGTCCCGCCCCTGGCGCTCGCTGCGCGACTACATGGAAGCACCGCGATGATGCCTCACTCCACTTCGTCCCGTTCGGGCTCGCTTCGCTCGAACAATCCTTCACGTCACCGGCACGCCGGCCGGTTCGGTCGGCAGGGGGTACAGCCATGAGTTCTGTCGAGTTGCGCGCGCTGATGCAGATCGATCGGTTGCAACCGCAGTTCGCCGCCTACAACGGCGCCACGGTGCAGGGCTCGATCCCGCTGGCGGGCGACACGATCCTGATCGGTGAACTCGGGCCGGGTAACGAGGTGTTCCGGCTGGTCGACGTGGCGCTGAAGGCGGCGACGATCGAGGCGACATCGCAGATCGTCGAGCGCGAGTTCGGCTTCTTCATCCTCCGATCGCCGCACAACTCCGAAATCACCGCGGCGCGCCAGGCGATTCTGGCGCATCTGGGAATGTCGCTGGAGGACCGGCTCAAGCCGCGGATCGAGTCGAGCCAGATCATCACCTCGGTCGAGCCGTATCAGGCGCAGTTGTTGAACAAGTGGCGCAGCGGTTCGCTGATCGTCCCGGGCGAGACGTTGGGCATCATCGAGTGCTCGCCCGCGGCGTACATCTCGTTGGCCGCCAACGAGGCCGAGAAGGTGGCGACGATCAAGATCGTGCAGGTCAACGCAGTCGGTCGTTACGGCCGCCTGTTCGTCGCCGGAACCGAGGCCGAGGTCGCCTCGGCGATCGAAGCGGCGATCGGCGTGATCAACGCGGTCGAGGGCCGGTCGGTCGGCTGATGGCAGGCGCGACCGGCGGCGCCGGCGTCCTGGGGGAGTACGACATCCGCCAGGCGGCGCGGCGCGGCGAGCGGGTCCTCTATGTCGCCGTCGGGACCGTGGTCAGCCCATCGGCTCGTGACGCTGCCCAGCAGTTCGCCATCGAGCTGCGTCCGGGATCGGCACCATCGTCGGGTGTGGCCGGTACCGACCACAGCCGCGCCGTCCAGCGAGGGCTCTATCGCCGGTCGCCCCGTTGGGTAGCTCCCGAGCCTCGGCGCGGCCAGGCGCCGACGCGGTTCGGTCGAATCGCCTTCGCCGGTGCCGGCGCGGTCGGGGCAGCAACGGCGCACCAGGCGGCCATCGCCGATATGGCCGATGAGCTGGTGCTGATCGACGTCGTTCCTGGTCTCGCCGCGGCGGTCGGGCTCGATATCGAGCACGCCTCGGGGATCACCGGCTCCCCGACGCGGGCACATGGGTCGAATCTGATCGCCGACGTCGCCGGGGCCGACGTGATCGTCGTGACCGCCGGCCGGCCACGTTCACCGGGAATGACCCGCGCCGACCTGGCGACGGTCAACGGTCGCGTCGTGAGGGATATCGGCACGGCGATCGGCGAGCATGCGCCGGGAGCTGTGGTGATCGTCGTGACCAACCCGGTCGACGAGATGACCCACGAGTTGTGGTCGGCATCGGGTTTGCCCGACGACCGGGTGATCGGCATGGCGGGAACGCTCGACTCCAGCCGATTCCGTCACGCTCTTGCCACGGCGGCCGCGGTCGCGCCGCGCGACGTCGAGGCGATCGCCATCGGATCCCATGGCGAGGAGATGGTCCCGGTGGTCTCGTCGGCCCGCATCAAGGGCCGGCCGGCTCGCGACGTGCTGCGACCCGAGGTCATTGCGCGCTGTGTCCGACAGGCGATCGACGGCGGTGCCGCCGTCGTGGCCTTGAGGAGGACCGGCTCGGCGTCCATCGCCCCTGCTCACGCTGTGATCGAACTGCTCGACGCGATGCGCGGCGCCACCGCCGGTCCCGTTCCGGCCGGTGTGCGTCTCCACGGCGAGTACGGCATCGATGGCGTCTTCCTCGGCGTCCCCGTCCGCCTCACTCCCACCGGTGTCGGCGAGATCAGCGTGATGCCGTTGGACGCGGCCGAACTCGCCGCGCTGCAAGCTGCCGCCCAGGCGGTCGGCTCGCGGCTCAACCCGTACAACACCGAGAACTTCGGGAAGTCGACTTGATCGATAGCAGCCCCGGACTGAGTCGGACTTGGCACCTCACATGTCCACCATGGTCAATGTCCATGATGCAAAGACGACCCACCTCTCGCGGCTCGTCGATCGCGCTGGTGCCGGCGAGGAGATCGTGGTTGCCCGCGCCGGTCGGACCATCGCTCACCCGGTGGCGTTGTTGCCCGAGGCCCAACGTCGTGTACCGGGGCGACTTCGCGGCAGAATCGCTATCGCCGACGATTTCGATTCGACGCCGGAGTGGTTGGTCGACCGTGAGACAGACGGAGTGGATCTGCTCGTCGACTCCCACTGCGTTCGTGGGTGATTAGCGGATATGCCGATGTCGGCCGCGGCGCGAGAGGCGATCGCCGATCTTGGTCGTCGAAGTCGGACACGAGAGATTTTACAAGGCTCCCGATCACCGCCGATCAATGCCAAGTCGCGGCGTGCCTGCCTCTTCATCATCGTGATCCATTCGATCGAATGCTGATCGCCCAAGCCCGACTGGAGGGTTGCACCATCACCGTCATCAGCCGCGATGCGATCTTCACAACTACTCGGTCACCTGCTCGTCCCGTAATCCGAGCGCTCACGGGCGAGGGCAGGTAGAGCCATGTAGGGGGAGTCGGTGATCTTTGGTCTCGGCGCAACGTTCGTGGATGTTGCAACGGTCCGGCCGATCGTCAGGCTGAGTTGAGGATGGCCGACGAAATCACCAAGGCGGACCGATGGGCACCGGCGGTTGTAGATGGCCGATCCGGATCGGTCGACACAGACGGCCGAAGTCAAAGCGAGTAGCGGGTCCTTCATGTAGTCGGGATCTGGAGACGGACCAGTTGGACAGAAGTGCAGGCCGTCGGGGCTACGCACGATGATCTGTCCCTTGCAGCCCTCCCACGATTGGCACGGCATCGTCATCGTCGCCGTGCCGTTGGTCGTGAATGGCGATGCGGAGTCGATCACCAACGCACCCGTCGACGTTCCCATTGCAACGATCGCGGCGCGGACATCGTCGACTCGGGCGACCAATTCGTCGCGCCCTGGTCCTGGTACAACGGGTGGACCGGCGACGAGGGTCACAGGGACGCCAAGCCGCGTCCACAACCGGGTCGCAGCGGCCAGGTCGCTTCTGTACACCTCGCCGGTCGGCTGCGAGCTGCGCGGCTGTTGGCTGATGCATGGGGATTCGGCCTTGCCGTTGCCGGCGAAGACGAGCACAACCATCGCCGGTCGTTCACCCCGAGCAGCGCGTTCACGCATGTTGACGAAGTGATCGCACGGCGACGTTCCTGACACCACCTCGATGACGGGCGTGAAGCGGATGCCGAGATACCAGCGGAAGTATCCCTGAGCCTCGACTGACAGGGAGTCCCCGTACACGATGACTGTTGGCTTGTCGATAGGCGTGGTGACGATTGGCGCGGCGCTCGCTGGGTCCGGGGCTGCTACGAACAGGGACAACACAGCGAACATCGAAACCACACAAGAGGCAGGGGTTCCCGCGTCGTCGGAGTTGGTGGGATCGTGGTCGGTGGTCACGTCAGCCCTCCAATTCCTTGATGATGGCGACACGGGCCCGGCTGAGATCTGACTTGACGGTGCCTTCGGGGACGCCGAGGATCGCGGCGACCTGGGCGATCGTTCGGTCGGCCGCGTAGTAGAGGGCGACGGCGGTACGCGGCCGGTCGGCAGCTGACGCACGGATCGCCAGAACGCAGTTGTTGCGGCCGACGGGCCAGGGCTGGTCGGTTCGACTCGGCGGAGACGCGAGATGAAACGGGCTTCGGTTCGGCGGCGGCGATGCCAGTTGTGGCAGATGTTGAGCAACACCCGGTGGCACGAGCCGCCGGGCCGGTGGAGCCGTTGCACCCGTTTCCCGTTGACCAGGGCCTTGACCATCGTGTCCTGCACCAGGTCCTCGGCGTCGCGAGAGGCGCCCGACAAGGCGGCGGCAACGGCGACGAGGCCCCGGTACTCGCGGCGATTGAGGTCCTCGAAGTCGATCCGTCGACGACGTAGAGGGGTTCGATTTCCATGGCCATGACGGGAATACCGATGGCAAGTTTGGCATCCATGAACGGACACACATTTCAAGGCCCCGAAGGTCGCAAGATCATCGTGGTGTCGGATGGTCCCGTCCGCATCGCGACTCATACGGACAATAGTACGTGGTATATTCCGTATGATGGAAGACACGGACACGGTGGGGCTCGATCGTCCGTTCTCAGGCTGGCCGGCGTCTGGCTGCGTGCCGGTCATGATCTCGACTGGCGACGAGGCGTGGCGGCGAGGCGCATCCCATCGTCTCGATGCAGTTGTTCCGCCTCGAATCGCCGATGTGGGTCTCACGATTCCGGCTGAACTGCTCGGTCGTATCGTGGACGCGGAGCGGGCGTTGAGTGCGCTCGACCACGACCTCGCGTCGTTCGACTTCGTCGTTCTCGAAACGCTTGCGTTCGCCTTGCTTCGCACGGAGTCGGTCTCGTCGAGTCGTATCGAGGGTGTCGACGTCAGCCACCGTCGTCTGGCTGAGGCGCTTCTCAACCCGCGGATCGCCAAGAGCATGGCCAAGGAGGTCATCGGGAACATTGACGCGATGCGTATCGCGGTAGATCTCGGAGCGCGGGCGGAACCATTCGGACCGAACGATCTGCTCGAACTCCATCGGGTGCTCATGGCCAGTGTTCCCGCGTTTGTCGAAGGTGCGTGGCGAGCGGAACAGAACTGGATCGGTACGGCCGACTTGCCGGGCGGAGCGGTGTACGTGCCCCCGCCGCCTGCCATGCTCGGCGAGTTGATCGCCGACCTCTGCGACTACATCAACAAAAATCCGGCCCCTTCGGTTGTTCGTGCCGCGATCGTTCATGCGCAGTTCGAGGCGATCCACCCGTTCATTGATGGGAACGGTCGGGTTGGTCGGTGTCTGATCAGCGTCGTGTTCCGCAAGGTCAGTGGTACCCACTCGATTCCGCCGGTCTCTGGAGTTCTGTTGAGCGATACAGCCGGGTACTTTGCCGCCTTGCACGAGTATCAGCAGAACGCCAACCCACTGCCGTGGGTCGGGCTGTTCGCCGATGCAACAGTCGCGGCGTGTGCAGCAGCCCGATCGTTGGCTGAGGCACTCGCGGCGCTGCAGGCATCGTGGCGATCGCGTCTTGGCAGTCCGCGCGAAGGGTCTGTCATCGACCGGTTGATTGACCGGCTGCCGCTCCTGTCTTTCGCCGATGCGGACTCGGTGGCGGATGCTCTGGCCATCGACCCCAACGTCGCTCGCCGAGCCCTGAACGCACTGGAGCAGGCGGGAATCGCCAAGCAGGTCGCAGCCGGACGTCGAAATCGGGTGTGGCGAGTCGATGAGGTCCATCGTCTGCTCGACGAGCACAGTCTGGGTCGTTCAATCGTTGCCGATCCGTGACACCTTGGGCGGGCCGGCATCCGACGCAGTTGGTGGTGGCGCGGACCTTCTTCCCCATCCGTGGGAGTGAGCGAGCCGGGACCACCGGCGAGGGTCAGCGCGAAGATGTCTGCGGCCTGAGGTCGCGCCCGAGTGCATCGTGCAATGCGGCGAGTTGCCGTTCGGGCGGCCAGGTGTCGGGGTCGAAGAGGGCCTGGATGGCGATGCCGTCGGCGATGGTGATCATCCGTTCGGCGATGAGCGTGGCCTCGGGTTGGGCGTCGGGGGGGGGGGGGGCCCGCCCCCCCGCCCCCCCCCCCCCCGGGGCCCCGGGGCGGGACGCGCGGGAGGGGGGGCGGGGGGGGGGGGCGCGGGGGGGGGGGCCGGGGGGGT
>JANMJD010000334.1:0-22120 GCA_031371195.1 Actinomycetes bacterium
CCCCCCCCCGGGGCCGCTCGCGGGCGAGCAACGCCACACCCGGGGCGCCGCGCTCGATCGCATGCCTCGTACCCGGCCGGGAGGCGACGTGCACGGTGCTGCCGCGCGGCTCGACGCTGTCGATTGTCACCGCCTCGTCGCCGTCGCGCACGACGAGGAATGCCGTCATCTGCAGGTCATCGGCGATGGCCGCGAGCACGGGGGCCGCGGCGCTGCGCAACGGAGTACGGACCGACCGGGCCAGCGCGGCGAGCCCCAGGCCGGGGATGAATCGGCCGGCGGCATTGCGCTCGACCAGTCTGCGATCTTCCAGGGTGCGCACGAGTCGGTAGACGACCGAGCGATGGAGCCCGAGCAGGACAGCCAGATCGTCGGTCGATTGGGGCTGATCGGTGTCGGCCAGCACCTGCAACACGGCCAGCCCTCGATCGAGTGTTTGGGATCGTGCTACCGTGTCGTTCTCTATTCGCATAATAAGTTCGATTATAGAACATCGTCCCCGGGAGCGCATCATGGCAGCACGAAGCGGCAAGCAGATTCTCGAGCGGCTGGCCACCGAGCCGCCCTCGTTGTGGGTCGAAGGCGAACAAGTCACCGACCCGACCACGCACCCGCGCACCGCCAACGCCTGTCGATCACTGGCCGCGCTCTACGACCTGCAACTCCGCGATGATCTGCTCGACACGATGACGGTTCCCTCGCCCACCACGGGCGAACGGGTCGGGCGAAGCTTCGTGATTCCGCGCACCGTCGACGACCTGGTCGAGCGCTCGCGGATGCACAAGACGTGGGCCGACGCCTGCCTCGGCTTCATGGGGCGCTCGCCCGACTATATGAACGTCAACGTGATGGCCGCCGGCACCGCGGCCGACTACTTCAGCCAGTGCGACCCGCGCTTCGGACCGAACATGGCCAAGTACTTCGACTATGTCCGCGACAACGACCTGGCGCTGACGCATGCCCTGACCAGCCCCCAGGTCGACCGCTCCAAGGGGATCAACGAACTCGCCGATCCGTTCATCGCCCTCGGTCTGGTGCGCGAGACGAGCGACGGCATCATCGTGCGCGGAGCCCGCATGCTGGCGACGCTGCCGATCTCCGACGAGATCCTGATCTTCCCGTCGACGGTGTACAAGGTCACCGACGCGATGAAGCCATACGCACTGGCATTCGCACTGCCGAACAACACGCCCGGGATGACCTTCCAGTGCCGCGAGCCGCTCGACCAGGGCCGCAGCCACGCCGATCACCCGCTCGGGTCCCGATTCGACGAGATGGACGCGATGGTCTACTTCGACGACGTGCTCGTGCCGTGGGAGCGGGTCTTCCTGCGCAACGACGTTCCATTGGCCAACACCTGCTACGCCGAGACCGGCGCCGTCCTGCATATGGCTCACCAGGTGGTCAACCTCAAGATCGCCAAGACCGAGGCGTTTCTCGGGATGATGCAGGCGATCGTCGACATGATCGGCACGGGCGGCGCCCCGCATATCCAGGAGATGATCGCCGAGGTGATCATGATCCTCGAGATCGTCAAGGCGCTGAAGGTTGCCGCCGAGCAGGGAGCGACAATGAATTGCTACGGCGTGATGACCCCGGCGCGCGGACCGCTCGACGCCGCCCGCAACTGGTATCCCGACGTCTACAAGCGGCTCTCGGAGATCTTGCAGCTACTGGCCTCTAGTGGGTTGATCATGATCCCGACGCAAGCCGACCTGGCCGGCCCACGAGGGGCCGACATCGCCAAGTACCTGCAGGCGGCCACTGCGCCGGCCTCGGAGCGGGTGCCGCTGTTCCGGCTGGCCTGGGATATGACCATCTCGGGCTTCGGCGGCCGTCAAGCGCTGTATGAGCGGTTCTTCTTCGGCGATCCATCTCGGATGAAGCAGGCCCTGTACGGCATCTACGACCGCACCGCGCTCATCACCCGTGTACAGGAGTTCGTCGCCGACGAGGCGTGGCCGGTCATCCGGTAAGCATCCGACGGCTTTCGTTCGTTCCGAACCCGGTCGGAGAGAATGGAACCATGTCAGCAACGGTGATCGACGGGGACAAGCTGGCCGAGGAACTGCGAGCGCGGGTCACCGGCGAACTGCACATGGCCCGTGCCTCGGGCGCGCGGCCCGGCCTGGCCACGCTGCTGGTCGGCGACGACTACGCCTCGATGGCCTACGACCGACGGCTGCGTCGACTGGCCGACCGGCTCGACTGCCCGATGACATCGGAGCGACTCCCGGCCGACGTCGAGCTCGCCGACGTGCAGGCGACGATCGGCAAGCTCAACGCCGACCCCCGGATCACTGGGATCCTGATCCTGCGCCCGATGCCGCGCCACGTACCCGAGGTCGAGCTGTACCGCATGCTCGACCCGGCCAAGGACATCGAAGCGGTGCACCCGACCAACGCCGGCCTGCTCGCCCAGGGTCGGCCCCGATTCATCCCGTCGACTCCGGCGTCGTGTTTCTACCTGCTCGACGCCCACGTGAAGTCGCTCGGCGGAGACCCCCGATCGTGGTACGACGGTCGCACGGTGGTGCTCGTCGGCCGCTCGCACAACGTCGGCAAGCCGGCCCTGTGGCTCGGTTTGGAACGCAACGCGACGGTCGTCTCCGCCCACAAGGCAACGGCCGACGCCGGCAAGCTGGCCGACTTCTGCCGCCAGGCCGACGTGCTGATCGTCGCCGCCGGCGTGCCCGGCGTGGTGACCGGCGAGATGGTGTCGGACGGGGTGATCGCCGTCGACGTCGGGATCAACGCCGTGCTCAACCCCGAGACGGGCAAGAACAGGATGGTCGGCGACATCGACTTCGCCTCGGTGGCCAACAAGGCATCGGCGATCACCCCGGTGCCGGGAGGAGTCGGCCCGATCACCGATGTCTGGCTGCTGCGCAACACCGTTGCCGCGGCGATCACCGCCCACACCAGCCTGCCGATGGAACCCTGGGTCGCTCCGTAGCCGGGTTGAGCTTCGGGAGCAGGCCGCCTGTCCCCAAACGCCGATTCAGTGAATGCAGAACTCGTTGCCCGCGGGGTCGTGGAGGGTGATCCAACCCGTCGGGCCCTCGTTGCCCCGATGTGAGAATGTCGCCCCCATCGCAGCCAGTCGGTCGTGCTCGGCCTCGACATGATCCTGGCCGACGTGAACGTCGAAGTGCAGCCGATTCTTGACCGTCTTCGGCTCGGGAACGCGCATGAAGAGCACACGCCGATCGTCGTGGACGGCACCGTCGGCGGCGACGCCGGGGCGGATCGCCGCTCCGTCCTTCCAGACGAGAACTCCTCGATGCATCGCCGTATCGCCGTCGGTCGCATGTCCTTCGGCGACCATTCGGCGGATGAACGACTCGTCACTCGGTTCGACCTGCCAGCCGAGGGCCTCGGCCCACCAATCGGCGAGTTCATGCGGCTCGGCGCAGTCGACGGTCACCTGGAACGAAAGCGGCTTCATGCCCCGCGAACGTAGATCATGTCGACGGGCGGTCGATTCTCGTCGAGTCCCCGCCGCTCGAAGCGGGTCACCGGCCTCGTCGACGGACGTTCCACGACGCCGCCGACAAGTTGGGCGAACGAATCGCAGACGGACTGCATCTGCGCCGCGTAGTCGGCGATGTCGGTGGCCAGGTGAAGCCGCCCGCCGATCGCCAATCGATCGATGACCAGATCGACGAATCCCGGCTGGATCATACGACGGCGACGCTGGCTCATCTTCGGCCACGGGTCTGGAAAATAGACTCTGACCTCGTCCAATATCGCCGGGCCGAGCCGGGCGATGAACTCCTGCACGTCGCCGTCCATCACCCGGATGTTCGTCAGGGAATGCCGCTGAACGGCGTCGAGCACATTCGAGATGCCCGGCGTGTGGACCTCGATGGCGATCACGTCGCGCGCCGGGTCGGCCCGCGCCATCGCGATCGTCGCCTCGCCACCGCCGAATCCGACGTCGAGCACTACGGGTGCCACGCGACCGAACACGGCGACCGGGTCGATGATCGGGCCCACGGCAGCGATCGACCAGCGGGCGAACAACTCGTCGAACTGCGCCGCCCGACTCGCCGACAGCTTGCGCCGCCGTGGTTGAAACGACCGGATCGGCGGCCGGTGGGTTCGGTCGTCAGCCAGAGGTCACCAGACCTGGTTCGGCGGCAGCGATTGCCCTCCAGACCCGCTCGGGGGTGACGGGACCGTCCATGTGGCGCACACCGAGCGGACGGAGGGCATCGATCGTGGCGTTGAGGACGGCGGGGATCGAGCCGATCGTGCCCGACTCGCCCGCGCCCTTGGCACCGAGGGGATTGACCCACGTCGGCGTCTCCATGTGGACAAGTTCAAAGCTGGGCAGCTCTGCCGAGGAGATGATCGGGTAGTCGGCGAAGTTCGACGTGACCGGATTGCCGTCGGGGTCGAATTGCTGCCATTCGATCAACGCCTGGGCGATGCCCTGGCCCAGCCCGCCGTGGACCTGGCCGTCGACCAGCAATGGGTTGATCTGGGTGCCGGCGTCGTCGACGGCGACCATCCGCTTGACGACCACCTTACCGGTCTCGGTATCGACCTCGACCACGGCGAGATGCGCCCCGAACGGAAATGTCGCCTGGGCGGCAGCGAAGGTTGACAAGCCCGTGAGCGGGTCGCCCGCGGCGGCGGCCAGATCCGTCCAGCCGACGGCCGGAGTGGGGCTGCCGACCACGTGGAACGAGCCGGTGGCATCGTCGAGCACGACATCCTCCACGGCTGCTTCGAGCAGCTGAGCAGCCCGTTCGCGCGCGGCATCGACCAGTCTGACGGTTGCGTCGGTGATCGACGAGCCGGCGATCTGCACGCTGCGCGAGCCAACGGTGAGGCCGCCCGATGGGACTTGATCGGTATCACCGAGCACGATATCGATCTGCTCCATCGGCACGCCGGTACGGTCGGCGACCAACATCTTCCAGGTCGTCACGTGACCCTGACCGTACGGCGTGGATCCGCTGACGACCCGCAGCCGACCGTTCGTTTCGAGCGAGACCGCACCGTGCTCGGACGGTCCGGCCGCGGCGGTGATCTCGACATACACGCCCAGGCCGATGCCCATCTGGACTCGCTCACCATTCGCCCGACGACGCGCCTGCTCGGCCCGAAGCGCCGGGTAATCCGCCGCGGCAAGCACCCGCTCCAACGCCTCGGGATAGTCGCCGACGTCGTAGACCGTGCCGATGCCGGTGGTGTACGCCTCGGTGAAGCGGGGGATGAGGTTGCGGCGGCGTACCTCGGCCGGGTCCATGCCGATCTCATCGGCGAACCGGTCGATCGCCCGCTCGATGGCCAGCGCGGCCTCGGGGCGGCCCGCTCCGCGATACGCGGTCACGGAGATCTTGTTGGTCGCCACCGAGACGCCCGTGAACCCGCAGTTGGGAATGTCGTAGACGCCCGGCACCATCCGCTGGGTCATCATCGGCAGCATCGCCCCCATCAGCGGGTAGGCCCCGGCGTCCTGGGCGACATTCACATGGTAGGCCGTGATCCGACCCTCACGAGTACCACCCAGCTTCAGGTCCATCCGCTGGCCGCGGCCCTGGGGCATCGCCATCATCGACTCGGTGCGGGTCTCGGTGAACTGCACCGGACGGCCGACGGCGCGCGAGATCCAACCGAGTGTCAACTCCTCGCCGACGGTGCGGGATTTGCAGCCGAATCCGCCGCCCATATCGGGCACCACGGCGCGGACCCGCGCCGGCGGGAGGTCGTACAGCTTCGCCAGGACGTCGCGGGTCTGATGCGCGCCCTGGCATGCCGAGTAGTGGACCAGCCGGGGCTCGCCGTCATCGCCGGGCTCCCACCAGGCCGCGCCGGACCGGGTCTCCAACGGGGCGGCATTGAGGCGCTGGTTCATCACCTGGAGCTCGACGACGACCTCGCATTCGGTGAAATCCACCGGCTTCTTGGAGTCGAACCGCATGTAGACGTTGGTCCCGACAGCCGGGTGGAGCAGCGTCTGGTCGCTGAGTGCGTCGTCGATCTCGATCACCACCGGGAGCGGGTCGATCTCGACGACGACCAGGTCGACGGCATCGGCAGCGACATACCGATTCTCGGCGACCACCACGGCAACCGGCTCGCCCACGAAGCGGACGGTGTCGCGGGCGACGAGCGGTCGCTCACATCCCGGCGGCACCGCCGGGGAGGAATGAGGGAAGTGCGGCAGGTCGATCTCCGCGCCGGTGAACACGGCGATCACGCCCGGTACCTGCGAAGCCTCGGAGGTGTCGATCGAAACGATCCGGCCATGGGCATACTGCGAACGCACGAACGTGACCCAGGCACCGTCGGGCAGATCCATGTTCTCGATGTACGTTCCCTGGCCGGTCAGGAACCGCGGATCCTCCACCCGGACGACCCGATTCCCCAAAATGCTTCCCACAATTACCTCCAACTCGCGGCCGACTCACCGTAGCCGCAGTGCCTTTCAGGCGGCCTTTCCCCGCAGGCGGCCTCCCCCGCGGCCTCGCAGGCGGAGTCTCCCGCAGGACGCCTCTCCCCGCAGAGAGGCCCGCCGATCCGAACATCTCGTTCTGGCGACCGATTCCGGCGGCCAAGGTCCCGATTTCGTCGCCAGAACCTATCAACGGCGTGAAACATCGACCGGCGCATGAACGCGCCCGAGAATCGAGGTTCGTGCTGGATCGCGGCCTCGTGGGGCAATACCGGGGCGCGCAGGCGACGCGGTGGGTGCAGCCGGGTCAGCCGGGTCAGCCGGTTTCGACGTGGCGGCGGAGTTCGGCGAGGCTCGAGGCGATCAGGCGTCCGACGTGGACCTGGCTGGTGCCGATACGTTCAGCGATCTGCACCTGCGAGAGTTCCTCGAAGAACCGCAGGTAGAGGATGGTGCGTTGCCTCGGTTGAAGGCGGTCGAGCAGGCCGGCGATCACCTCGCGATCGAGTACGTCTTCAAAACTCGAGTCGGCAACCAGGGGGGCTTCGGCCATATCCAATGGTGCGGTCCGATAGGCATTGCCGGCCTCCATCGCCTCGATCACGGCGTCGTCATCGATCTGCAGCGCCTCGGCCAGCTCCGAGACGAGCGGTGATCGGCCGAGCGCGTGGGACAGCGTGGCCGTGGCCTCGTCGAGTGCGCCGCGCAGATCCTTGGCGCGGCGGGGAACGTGCAGTGTCCACGTGTGGTCGCGGAAGTGCCGGCGTAACTCGCCCATGATCGTCGGGGTGGCATAGGCCCCGAACGGCACGCCCTGCGAAGGGTCGTAGCGGTCGATGGCCTTGAGCAAACCGATCCCGGCCACCTGGATCAGGTCATCGAGCGGCTCCCCCCGATCGGCGAACCTTCGCGCCCCTCGTGCGGCCAGCCAGCGGGTCAGTGCGACGATCTCGTCGCGGACCTCCACAGAACGGGAGGCGGCGTACGAGCGAAGCAGGTCGTCGACGACGGCATCGCCCCGTTGTCCTACGCTGTCGGCCGAGGCGGACTCGCACCCGGGCGATACCGGCGGATCGGTTGGCGGCACCGGCGCCACTCAGATCGACAGGTGTTCCACGGTCGCCCAGATCTGAGCGTGCAAGTCGACCTGGTCGATGCCGTGCTCCGCGCAGACGCCTTCGAGCACCGTGCGACACAGTTGCAAGTCGGGATCGTGGACATCGAAGCCCTCCATCGGGGTTCGACCGCGCACGGTGAAGGTGCGGGCATCAACCACGAACTGGACGTCGATGAGTTCGCCGCGGCCGTGTTCGATCAAGGCGATCAGCACCTCGCTGACGGCGATCTTGATGTCGTCGATCTCGTCGACCGTGTACCCCGCCAGCGAGGCGACCCCGCTCGCGGCCAGGCGCAGCACCTTCGAGAGCGAGGGGTCGGGGGGGACGCGGATCTCGACGGGGCCGATCATCCCCCGCTCACTCATCGTCGGAATCGTTCGTCCGCTCGGCGGCCGCAGAGCCTTCGGTCACGACGAACTGCTCCGTGGTCCCGGTGATCTCGAACAGGCGGGCGACTTCGGCGCCGACGTGGCGCAACGTCACCACCTGACCGCGTTCACGGGCCCGACGGCTCGCCCCGAGCAGACTGCGCAACCCGGACGAGTCGATGAACGAGACCTCGGCCACATCAATGACGATGGCTCCGTGGGCTTCGCGCTCCACGATCGCCGCGTCGAGGATGGGGCCACCGGCGATGTCGATATCGCCACGCACCACCAATTCCCCATCCGGACCGATGTGGACGGTCAGCGAATCAGTACTTCCGGGATCAGTCACGGCCATACTCGGTCATCGAACGCCTCCTGATGGTCGACCCTGCAAGCAGAAGAGTCTGCCTGATTCACGGCCGGCTTTCACCTCAAGGCCGGTGATGGATTGGCGGCTGCACTCAGTGGGTGGCCACCAGATCCCGCCGGAACCGTCGAGCGGCGTCGCGTGCCTCGGCGACCTCGTTGTACACCTGCACATGGCGCTCGACCATGCGCTCGACGGAGAAACGAGCCTTGACCTGCGACCGGCATTTGGCCCGGTCGATCCGGTCGACGGAGCGCAGGTATCCGGCCAGGGCGCCGAGATCCTCGGAGAGGTAGCCGGTCAGGCCGTGATCGATGATCTCCGGGGCGGCGCCCTGCGGGCACCCCACCACGGGCGTCCCACAGGCAAGTGCCTCGATCATCACCATTCCGAACGGTTCGGGCCATTGGATCGGGTTGAGCAGCGCGATCGCGCCGCAGAGCAGATCTCGTTTGTCGGCCGCACCGACCTCGCCCACATACGTGATGTCGGCACTCAGGTGTGGTTCGACGAACTTCTGGAAATAGGCCAGCTCGCCCGGCTCGCGCATCTTTGCCGCGATCTTCAGGGGAACACCGGCGGCCTTGGCAATCTCGATCGCCCGATGAACGCCCTTGTCCTGGGCCATCCGCCCGAGGAACAGGGCGTAGCCTCCGCCGCCGTCACCGAAGGGCAATTCCTCGACGTCGATGCCGTGGTGGATGACCGTCGAATCGAGACGCGTCGACGCGGCGTGCGACCTCGAGATGGAGATCAGCCGAACGTTGTCGGGATACGCCTGCAGGATCTGCTCGATGTGCGGCTGGTAGATGGAGTGGTTGGTCACCACGACGGCCATGTTGCGGGCCTTCTGATTGACCAGCGGCCCGGAACGGGTGTGGTCGTGGACGATCGTGTCGTCGTCGATCTGTTCGTAGGCACCGATCGTGTGGGCGAGTTCCCACGTGCCATCGCCGATGATCGGCGGCTCGCCCGACTTGATCACCGAGCGGACCGGAACGGGAATCGTGCTCTCGGCGTGGGCGTACAACGTCACATCGTGACCGGCGCATTGCAACCCTCGGGCCAGCACATCGATGACCGCCTCGGTCCCGCCGTATGCCGGGGGCGGAACTGGAACCCACGGCGGCGCAATCAGGGCAATCTTCATCTCGGCACTCCTCGATCGGTTCATGCGGCCACCGTCACCGGCGCCGCACATCTACCACTTCAGTACCCAGATCAGCCGGTCGCTAGACGTCGATGTCGACGGAGCGGTCGGCAAGAGGAACATTGCGCAGATCGACATGCGCAAGCCAGCCGGGCAACCGCGGATCGAGTCGGACCTGGTCGGCCGCCACATCGGGTTCGGCACCGAGGAGCATGCGCAGCATGTACAGCGGCGCCGCAGCAGCCCACGCCTGGGGGGAACACGACGTCGGGTAACGCACCGGCACGGCCAACTCATCCCGGCCGATCCCGGCGATCAACTCGGGGAGACGGCCGTTGAAGTGGTCGGCCATCTCGAAGATCACCTCGGCAATCCGGGTCGCCTGGTCGACGAAGCCATAGCGCATCAGTCCGGCGGCGGCCAGGGCGGTGTCATGCGGCCACACCGATCCGCAGTGATAGCTCAGCGGGTCATAGCCCGGATTGGCCGACGACAACGTCCGCAGGCCCCAACCCGACCACATCTCATCGGAACCCAACAGCGCGGCGACGGCCCCGGCGCGCTGGGGCAGGGCGAGACCGGTCCACAGGCAGTGGCCCATATTCGAGGCGACCGAGTCGATGTGTTGCTTGGCGGCATCGAGCCCGACGGCGTATCCGTGGTCGTCATCGATCCAGAACGCCCGATCGAAGCGGTCGGCGAACTCGGCGGCCCGGTCGCACCAGATTCGTTCGTCGTCGGTGTGCCCGAGAAAGCGGGCGATGTGGGCCCGGGCCGTGTACGCGCCATACACGTAGGCCTGCACCTCGGCCAGCGCCATCGGCGCCTCGGCGATCCGACCGTCGGCGTAGCGGATGCCGTCGTGGGAGTCCTTCCAACCCTGGTTGACCAAGCCCTGGGGCGAGCGGACGACGTATTCGACGAAACCGTCGCCATCGAAGTCGCCGTAGTCCTCGATCCACTGCAACGCCCGGTCGACGGCGGGAAGCAGTCGGCTCAACTCCATCGAGTCGAGCGCACCCCAGCGGACGAGTTCGCCGACCACCATCACGAACAGCGGAGTCGCGTCGGCGGTGCCGTAGTAGGGGGATCCATCGGCCAGCGAAAACGAGTGGGCGTTGGCGAAGCGCAGTTCGTGGAGGATCCGACCCGGCTCCTCCTCGGACGCCTCATCGACACAATCACCCTGCAGACGGGCGAGTGCATTGACCGAACCGCGCCCGATGGAGTGGTCGAACATGACGGTCATATAGGCGGTGAGCAGGGAATCCCGGCCGAAAAGCGTCATGAACCACGGGGCGCCGGCCGCCACCACCTGGTCGTCGGGCGAGCCGTGCTCGTCGAGCCGCAACGAACCGAGGTCGGCCAGCGAGCGGCGCACGACACGTTCGACCATCGGCGAGGCGTGCTCCACCCGGGCCGTCCTGCTCGCCCAGTGCCGGGTGCGGTCGCGCGACGAGAGCATCGAACGGGTCGGGGTCTTGGGAGACTCCTCGCCGGAGCTGAACCCGTGGCTGATGACCAGCCCGATCGTCGCCGACGTCTGCGGTTCGAGTACGAAGTCCCACAGCAGGCGACCGTGACGGACCGAATGGGGAGCCTCACCCGTGGCCTGCACGGTGGTCACCCGTTCCTGATCGCCCTGGCGCCAGGTGAATGTGATCTCGTCGCCGACCTCGGCCACCACGGGCTCGGCGACGATCTCCCGGCCGTCCTTCACTGCGAACAGGTCGGCGAAATCGGCGGCGACCTTGATCACGATCCGGAAGCGGCGCGAGGTGGCCAGGTGGTTGCGGATCTCCAGCTGATCGGCCAAGGTCTCGTCCAACGTGCGTCGCCGCATCAGCAACACGCTGCGATCGGGGCCGGGCGCGGAGCGCCCGACATGCATGGACTCGTACGACTCGGCCCGATACGTGGCCAGCACGTCGAGCGGCGAGCCGTTGACGAAGATCTCGCACCGGCTCAGTACCCGTCGATCGGCGACGAACCATCCGTGGGGCGCGCCTTCGATGATGTCGCCGGTGTCGGCCGCCAGACAGAACGACTGGCCGGCGATGAGCATCACCAGCCGTTCGGGATCGCCGACGGGCACGGGTTCGCTCGCCGGCCTCCAGGCCGAGGTCGCCGCCACTGACTTCATCGAAGTGCGTCCTCTCGCTGGATCGATTCCACTGCGCCGGCGCGCTCGCCTGATCCGTTGGCCTGGTGCAGTCTGGCATCGACACCGGGTGATTCGTCGTTCGCCGCGTCGGACTCGACCGATCGGCTCGGTCCGTCGGCGTGTTCGGCAGGACCCTCGACCGACAGGGGCTGTCGACGCACCACGAGCAGGGCGACATCGTCGAGACTCGCCCGGGTGTTCAGTTTGTCGTACAGATCCAACACGCCGGCAGCGGTGTGCTCCGCCGTCTGGCGCGGCAGACGATCGAGCAGCGTGACGAGTTCATCGGTGGTCACCCGAGGGCTCGAGTTCTCGAGCAGTCCGTCGGTGTAGAAGACGATCTGATCGCCGGGTGCCATCTCGACGCCGACCGTGGCAAACCTGGCCTGGTCGCTGAGGCCGAGCAATGTGCCCGACCGGCCGATCTCGACGGCCGGGGATCCGTCGGCCGGAATCAGGATCGGGTGGGGATGACCGGCCAACGTCAGGCGCACCAGTGCCGGCTGCTCGTCGTGGGCCGGCTCGAGATGGGCGTGAGCGGCGCTGACGAAGCGATCGTTGTCGGTGTTGCCGAGCACTGCCTGATTGGCCCACCGCAACACGTCGGCCGGATCGCGCAGATGCTGGGCGGCGGCACCCATCACATGGCGCACCAGCCCCGTCAGCACGGCCGCCTCGACATCGTGACCGCAGACGTCGCCGATGCTGACCGCCACCGTCCCATCGGGCCGGGCGGCGACGTCGTAGAAGTCACCACCGACGTCCATATCGGCACCTGCCGGCCGGTACCGCACGGCGAACTCGAGCCCTTCGATGGCGGGAATCGTTTTGGGAAGGAGGCTCTCCTGCAACGTCTCGGCGATCCGCCGGACCCGTTGCTCCACCGCTCGCACCTTGACGATCTCACGATCGAGCAGCGCCGTCGTCTCGTTCAACGACATCGCCGTGCGGGTCTGCTCGGTCACGTCGACCACGGTGCAACCAACGCCCAACAAACGACCCGACCCGGTGCGGATCGGGAAATGGGAGACGAGCAGGTTCAGCCGCCGGTCGTTGGCACCGACATCGAGATCGTCGAGGTGTTCGTCGATCAGGGGTTCCCCGGCCATCGCTCGGCGAACACGCGACTCGACAGAGGTGGCGACGTCCGAGGGAAAGATCTCGGCCGGTGTGAGACCGATGTAGTCGCCGACCTCGCGCCCGTGCAGCGAGGCCAGCGCCTCGTTGACGTGCATGAACCGCAACTGGGGGTCGTAGACGGCGACGCCGACCGGTGCCGCCCCGATCACCGATCCGAGCAGGGCCGCCGCCCGTTCCAGGTCTTCGGCAGCGGCGGCATTCTCGATCCTCAGGCCCTGCTCGGCGCGGAGCAACCGCTCGCGTTCGGCCAACCAGGCCTGCGAACGGTGCAGCACTCCAACCACGGCAGCCAACACGATCAATCCGGCGACGACCGTGACGAGCAGCACGGTGAACGCCCGGTTGCGGCGATGCTCGGATCGGCGGAACCCCTCGTCGATGGCGTCGACCAGGTTGGCGTGGTCGGCTCGGAACGTGTTCAGTCGAAGGTTGCCGTCCCCCTCGGTCATGTCGTCCGGCCCGTCCACTCCCCCGGCACGGGCGGCGTAGATGCGCGGTTCGACGACTTCCTTCTGCCATGTGACCAGGCTCGACTCCGCGGCCTCGAGCACGTCGATGACCCCCTGACGTCCGACGAACAGGGCGCGGAGCTGGTCGGAAACCGCCGCAGCCTGAGCCCGACCGGTTTCGTACGACACCAGGAAATCCTCGTCACCGGTGGCCACGAA
Organism: Actinomycetes bacterium; assembly: GCA_031371195.1. Lineage (GTDB taxonomy): Bacteria > Actinomycetota > Acidimicrobiia > Acidimicrobiales > Ilumatobacteraceae > JANMJD01. Next base: position 13,385 of record JANMJD010000334.1, read on the forward strand.
ACTGCGGTGCCCGGTCTCCTGATCGATCACTGCGGTGAGCAGTTGCCGCGCGGCGACCTGGGCTGGACGCCACACCGTGGCCTCGTCGTCGATCGCCCGGGCCCGTGATCGCAGAGCGATTCCCACGCTCAACACGGCGGCCAGGAGCACGATGGCCAGACCCAGATAGGCACTCAGCTTTCGGTAGCGCGAGGGCGAGCTCGTTGCTGTCCCCGTACCCACGAAGCCTCCTCACTTGACAGGCCCGGACCCCAGTCTGCCAGATGGCGAGAGGCATTCCTGACGGAGCGTGCCCAGGAGCGTGAGTACACGGGCGACATCGTGCGGTTCGGCCACCCTGTGTGCTGCCCGGGTCGGGCCCGGACCCACCTTGATCGTCAACCCATCCGAACCCAACGCATCGAACGCGTCCTCGTCGGTCACGTCGTCGCCGATGAACACCGCCGCGGAGATCTCGCCCGACACCCTCAGACGGCGAATGGTGTCGCCCTTGTTGCCATCGAGGACCGTCAGTTCGATGACCTCGAGCCCATGGCGGACACGGACACCCGCTCGCTTCGCCGGACCGGTGGCGATCTCGTCGAGTGCGGCCGCGGTCTGCTCGGGTGGCGCGTCCCGATAGTGGATCGCCAACGAGCCGGGTTTCACCTCGCACGTCAGCGCCGGAAATCGACCGCATATCACCATCAAGTCGTCACGTAGCTCGCGCTGCAGACAGGACTGGGCCGTGGTCAGGGGCGGTTCGAAGCCGTGCTCGTATTCGACACCGTGACTGCCGATCAGTTCGATCGGAGCCTGCAGACCACTGACCCGCTCCAGATCGCCGCGACCACGCCCGGAGATCACGGCCACCTGCGTCGCCGGCATCGCCGCCAGGGCATACAGCGCTTCCAGGGCACCGTCGACGGGCTTGGCCTTGTCGCGGTCGCGCACGATCATCGACAACGTTCCGTCGTAGTCGGATCCGACCAACAGCCGATCGACGCCGGCGACCTCGGCCAGCCGCTCTAGGAGGACTGCATCGATCGGTGCGGCGCCGATTTCGTTGCCTGACTCGTTGCCTGATTGGTCGCCTGATTCGTTGCCTGTCTGGTCGAAGGTCATGCCGACACCCCGGCACCCGTGGTGAGATGGCGGCTGAGCAGGGTCAACGTCGGAGTATCGAGCGGAGTCGGCGCACCATCGTCCTCGGCCGACACGTCGCCGAGGAAGGTACGGGCCCAATCGGTGGCGGTCCAGCTGCGCACCGCCTTGCGTAGTTGACGCATCCGCTGCTGGCGTTCATCGAGCGGCATGTCGATCGCCCGGCGAATGGCATCGACCATTCCCCTCCGGTCGAACGGATTGACCAACAAGGCGTGCGACAACTCCCGTGCGGCTCCGGCGAACTCGCTGAGGATCAACACCCCGTCGTCGTCGACTCTCGACGTCACATACTCCTTGGCCACCAGATTCATCCCATCGCGATACGGGGTCACCAGGGCGACATCGGCCGCGCGGTACAGGGCGAGCAGCTCGGGCAACTCGAACGATTGATACAGGTAGTGGATGACAGGGGCGCCGACTGCGCCGAACTCGCCGTTGATCTCGCTGACCAACCGTTCGACCAGCTCCCGTTCACGCTGGTAGAAGCCCACATCCTCGCGGCTGGGCACGGCGACCTGGACGAGGGTGACATCGCTCGCCCGCAGATTGCCCTCGGCCAGCACGGTACGGAACGCCTCCAAGCGGCCTTCGATGCCCTTGGTGTAATCGAGCCGGTCGACGCCGAGGAGCAGGGTGCGGGGGTGATGCAGCCGGTCACGCAACCGGGCCACGGCCTCGGCGACCGCCGGCTCGCTGGCCGGGGCCTCGTACTGCTCGACGACGATCGACACCGGATAGCTGCCCACGCGTACGGGACGACCCTCGTGGCGCAGGATCGGCAGTCCGCCGCCGGCGAGATCGAGCCGGCGAACCAACAGACCGAAGTTGCGTGCCGCGACGGGTTCCTGAAAGCCGATCACATCCGCGCCCAGTAGTCCGGTCAACACCTCCCTGCGCCACGGCAGCTGGAGGAACAACTCGGGCGGGGGAAATGGGATGTGGAGGAAGAAGCCGATGCGTACATCCGGGCGCAGGGCCCGCACCATCGCCGGTACCAACTGCAAATGGTAGTCGTGAATCCACACGGTGCCGCCATGGGCCACCGACGCCGCGGCCGCTTCGGCGAACCGTTCATTGACGGCGACGTAGTCGGGCCAGTTGGACTCGTCGAACGTCGGTCGGCGGATGGCGTCGTGATAAAGGGGCCACAACGTGCCGTTGGCGAACCCGTCGTAGAACCCGGCAACCTCGGACTCCGACAGCGAGACGGGGATCGCCGCCACCCGGTCCGACAGCCATGGACTTTCCGGTACGTCGTCGACGGTGCCGTCCCAACCGACCCACGCCGTCGTCAGGCCAAGGCCGTCGATGACCGCTTGCAACGACGTCACCAAGCCACCGGGGCTGGGAATCCAGCCGGCGGTGCCGTCGGCAGCGATCGACTTGCGCAGAGGCAAGCGGTTGGCCACGACCACCAGGTCACTTCGAGGATCTACGTCATTCACGCAGATCAACTCCTCCGCTCGACCAGGGCGTCCTCGAATTCGAGAGCCAACGACCGGATGCAGGCGCGAGCGTCATCCAGCCGTCGGATCTCGTCGTACAGGGCGCGTTGGGGGCCGTACCCGTCGGACCGTTCGGCCAGCTTGCGGTGCCGAATGAGGACCGTGGCCATCGCCCGATCGAGTTCCTCGAGCATCGAGGGCCAATCCGTGGACCGGATCACCATCCGCCGCGTCCGATGATGCACCCGGCAACGCAGGTGGAAGTCGAGCGCAACGAGATCGAGCATGTCGGCGATCGGCGCCATCGCCTGAGGCGCTCCGGGAAAGCCGGCGGCCGTCACCGCCGGCATCACCGACCGGACCAGTTCGGCGACGGCGGCCAGCCGAGAACATTGCCGGGCGAGGTCACCACCGAGGCGCAACTCCGAGACCGGGGGGAGGTGCAGGACAAGGGCTCTGGCGGGGTCCACATCAGATCTGTTCCCAGATTCCCCGCGGATTAGACGCGAAGGGTTCTACATCGGCTCGACAGCGACCCGCCGGGGACCGGTGTCCGAGATATCCCGGACCGGCGCGTCAGCGCTCGGACCGACCAGGACGATGGCGACGACAGCGGATGGTCACGCGTCCCTCGTGCGTATCGGCGGTGACCTGGTCCATCAAGCGACGAACGATGCCCAGGCCTCGTCCCGACGGCTCGAGGGGACCGGCGACGCTCCACGATGCCGGAGCAACGGCGACCAGATCACCGGCGGCTGCCGTCGACCCGGCGACCGCCACCTCCCACCACCGATCGTCGGCCAGATCGACACTGACCATCAGCCCCGATCCGTCGCCGTGTTCGATGAGGTTGGCCGCCAACTCGCTGACGACCAGTTCGTAGTCGCTGATGACGGTCGCCGTCGCTCCGCCATCGCGCAACTTGGACGAGACGAAGACCCGCACTGCCCGCGCGCTGGCCGGAACCGCGTCGAAGACCCGCTGCTCCTGGTCAACCGCTTCGATGCTCATAGCATCCATAGCTTTCCACCCCGAGACGGAGCGTAGGGTGTCGGGGGCGCCACCAATAGGGATCTCTCGCTTAGTTCGCCGACGTCGGGAGACGTTGGACGGCCCGTTCCTCGTGGCATGTACACGCTTCGCCGCAATCCATGAGGAATGAATACCCACAGCAGGGGCTATCCAAACCCCGAACCCCGACAGTCGGCCACGGCCGGGCGGCTAGCTTGACGGTCGATGGAAGGCGCACACGACCTCGGCGGCGTTGGCGGATTCGGTGCCGTTCGCACGGCCGACGGCGATCTGACCCATCACCACGAGTGGGAGTTGCGAGCCCAGGCCCTGACGATGGCCACCTGCCGGGGCTCGCGACCCTGGATCGAACGGCTCGATCCGGCCACGTACCTGACGACCCCCTATTACGCCCGCTGGCTGCTCGCCGCCGAACTCTTCGTCGCGGCCAATTCCACTCTCGACCCCGCCGTCCTGGGCGACTGGCGGACCCGTATCGAGAACGGCGAACGCGCCCCCCGCGTCGAACGGGCCGACCTGGTCGCCAAACAGGAGCGGGGCATGTTCGTTCCCCACCCGATGGACCCGGCGGGCGATCCCCGATTCGCCGTCGGCGACCGAGTCGCTCCCCGGCGGATCTACGAACCCGATCGGCATCACCGAATACCGCGCTACGTGCGCGGTGTTCCGGGGACGGTCGAGGCGATCTGCGGCGAGGACCGACTGGCCGGCTACCGGGGCTATGACCTCATCGAACCGGTCTACACCGTCCGATTCGAATCAGCCGATGTGTGGGGTGACCGAGCCGACGAACCACCCTTCGCCCTCCACGTCGACCTGTGGGAGAGCTACCTGGAGCGTTCGGAGCCCGTATGACCGACCACGACCACCACGACGACCACGACGACCACGACGACCATGACGACCACGACGACCACGACGGCCACTCGCACTACGAGACACCCGGGTCGCGGCGACCCCGGTCGGAGTTCGAGTTGCGCACGATGGCGCTCGAGGCAGCGCTGACCGAGCAGGGGATCGTCTCGACCGATTCGGTCGATGCCTTCGTCGAGATCATCGAACACCGGATGGGGCCGCACCACGGAGCGCGGGTCGTCGCCAAGGCGTGGACCGACCCGGAGTACAAGGCGCGGCTGCTCGCCGATGGCACTGCGGCCGTCGCCGAACTGGGCGTCGCCGGAGCAGAGGGGGACAACGTACGCGTCGTCGAGAACACCGCCGAGGTTCACAACCTGGTCGTGTGCACCCTCTGCTCGTGCTATCCCTGGCCCCTGCTCGGGGCTCCGCCGATCTGGTACAAGAGCTACGCGTACCGCGCTCGGGCGGTCGCGGAACCGCGGGCGGTGCTGCGCGAATGGGACACCGAGGTGGCATCCGACGTCGAGATCCGGGTCTGGGACTCGTCGGCCGAGGTCCGCTACCTGGTGTTGCCCCAGCGGCCTACCGGCACCGACGGGCTTTCCGAGGAGGAACTCGCCGCCCTCGTCTCGCGCGACTCGATGATCGGCGTGGCCCGGCCCACGTCACCCCGCCGTTCGTCACCCGGCTGAGCCGACGAACCGGGCAACCGGATCCGATTGCCGGCGACCCTATTCTTGGGGGCTGTCGTGTCGGGCGCCACGGCCGGTGACGAACAACTCGTTTCGCAACGCGTGCCAGGCCTCGCCCTCGAACTCGTGCGATTCGACGACGGCACCGGACGAGTCGAACGCCCGGACACCCCACTGCGAACCGGCCCGGCAGAACAGCTCGGTCTGCCCGTGGGCGACGTCGCCGAACGGATATCCCAACACCGCACGCAGCACGTCGTTCGACATCGCCAAGGGGATCACGTCGATCGGTACCCCGTCCTCGGCGTAGTGGTACACCGCCGAGGCAAGGCGTTGATGATCGAGGTCGTCAACGGTGACGCCGGTGGTGGTGGCCAAACGTTCCAGAGCGATCACCCACGACTCGAAATACGGCCGGTCCGACGACTCGGCGATCGCTTCGATCAACCGGTCACGAAAGGCCGACCACGGCAGGCCGAGACGTTCGATCACGTCGAGAGCCAGCCCGTAGGCCCGCCCTTCCCATGGCTGAGCGAACACCGGCTCGCCATCGACCATCGGCGGAGCGACCGGTCCCAAGGCAGCGGCCGCGGCGCGCACCGTCCCGGGCGAGGCGGTCACGATGTGACCGGGTCGGCGAGGTCGGCGATGTGCATGGCGCCACGATATGTCGTCGGGCAATCGGCCCGCGGATACTGTCCCATGCGTGCGTACACAGGTGGCCATCGTCGGAGGAGGGCCATCGGGGATGCTGCTGTCGCACCTTCTGGCCCGGGCGGGCATCGAGAGTGTGGTCATCGAACAACGCAGCCGCGACTACGTGCAGGCCCGCGTACGCGCCGGAGTCCTCGAGCAGGGCAGTACCGATCTGCTGCGATCGACGGGACTCGGTGAGCGGATGGACGCCGATGGCTTCGTCCACCACGGGACGTGCCTGTCGAACGGCGGGCGGGCCTTCCATCTCGACTTCACCGCCCGCACAGGACGGGCGGTGATGATCTACGGCCAGACCGAGGTGCAAAAGGACCTGTTCGATGCTGCCGACGCCGCGGGTCGGACCGTGCTCGACGAATGCGCCGACGTGACCCCGCACGACATCACCGGTGATCGGCCATCGGTCACGTTCACCCGCAACGGCCAGGCCCACACGGTGCAGGCCGACTTCGTCGCCGGGTGCGACGGGTTCCACGGAGTGTGTCGCACATTGCTCCCGCGTTCCATCGTCACCGAGTACGAGCGGGTGTACCCGTTCGGTTGGCTCGGGGTGCTCTCGGCGACCCCACCCGTCGACGACGAGTTGATCTACGCCCGCCATGACCGCGGCTTCGCCCTCTGCTCGATGCGCAATCCGACGCTGAGCAGGTATTACGTGCAGTGTGCGGCCGATGATTCGGCCGAGGCGTGGAGCGATCAGCGGTTCTGGGACGAACTCCGCCGTCGTATCCCGCCCGACGCGGCCGACCGTCTCGTCACCGGTCCGTCGATCGAGAAGTCGATCACCCCCCTGCGCAGCTATGTCGCCGAACCGATGCGCCACGGCCGTCTCCTCCTGGCCGGCGACGCGGCCCACATCGTGCCGCCCACTGGGGCCAAGGGTCTGAACCTGGCCTTTTCCGACGTCTGGTACCTGTCGAAGGCGCTGACCGCCCACTATCACGATGGCGACGATCAGGGCCTTGACACCTACTCGGCGACCGCACTGCGGCGAGTGTGGAAGGCCGTGCGCTTCAGTTGGTGGATGACCACGGTGATGCACACATTCCACGACCAGGGCGACTTCAACTCCCGCATCCAGGAAGCCGAACTCGACTACCTGGCCGGCTCCGAGGCCGCCCAGACCGTCCTCGCCGAGAACTACGTCGGCCTGCCGCTGTGACCGAACAAAGTGCCTACGACGCCGGGATGGCAGTCCGCCGAGCAGTGTTGGGCGACGCGCACGTCGATCGGTCGATGGCCGGCGTGACCGGCATCGATCGGCATTTCGTGGAGTGGATCACTGCCAACGTATGGGGTGATCTGTGGACCGACCCGACGTTCGATCACCACACCCGCTCCCTGATCACGATCGCCATCCTGGCCGCCCTCGGGCGCGAGGAACTGGCCCTGCACCTGCGAGCGTCGACGACGACCGGAGTGACGGACGGCGAACTCGCCCAGGTGTTGCAACACGTGGCCGTGTACGCCGGGGTGCCGGCCGCCAACCACGCGTTTGCATTGGCCAAGACCATCCGGGAGACCGCGTGACCATCAGCCCCCGTTCGTTCGACGACCAGCCGCCGTTCCGATATGCCGACTACAAGTCGACCGTCAAACGATCGCCCGATTTCGCTCCGATCAGAATCGCCCAGACACTCTCGGAAACCACGGGACCGGGACCGTCGTGGTCGGCGGGAGCGGCCGAGGACGCCGACCTGACGACCAACGCCGGGACGGGCGGGGAGGCGATCGGTCAACGCTCGATCATCACCGGCCGCGTGCTCGACGAGGTCGGCCATCCGGTGCCGAACACGCTGATCGAGATCTGGCAGGCCAACGCCTGCGGTCGCTACCTCCACTGGCGCGAGACCGCCTTTCCCGCCCCGCTGGACCCCAACTTCACCGGTGTGGGTCAGTGCCGAACCAACGAGTTCGGCGAGTACCGGTTCCTGACGATCAAGCCGGGTCCGTATCCGTGGGGCAACCATCCCAACGCCTGGCGACCGGCCCACATCCATTTCTCATTGATGGGACCAGCGCTCATCACCCGGCTGGTCACCCAGATGTATTTCCCGGACGATCCGCTCTTCGCCCTCGACCCGATCTTCCAATCGGTCCCGGAGCACGCCCGCCCGCGGATGGTTGCGGAATACGACCACTCGGTCACCGAGGAGAACTGGGCCATCGGATACCGCTGGGACATCGTGCTACGGGGGGTCGACGCCACTCCGTACGAACCGTCGGGTGACGACCATGGGTGAGTATCCCGGACAGACCCCCTCGCAGACCGTCGGGCCGTACTTCACGATGAGATTGGCCGGCGAGGGTGGCAACGTGATCGCCGCCCCCGAGGCCCTCGGCCTGCGGATACGCATCGAGGGTCACGTGTACGACGGCGACCGCAAACACATCGAGGACGCCTTCATCGAGCTGTGGCAGGCCAACGCGGCAGGCCGCTACGCCCACCCCGACGATCGGCGCGACGACGCCCCGCTCGACGATGGATTCACCGGGTTCGGCCGCTGCGCCAGCGACTTCACCACGGGCGCATACTCGTTCCTGACGATCAAGCCGGGTCCGGTTCCCCACCCCGACGGCTCGTGGCAGGCTCCTCATGTCAACCTCATCGTGCAGGCCCGCGGCATGCTCAATGCCTCGTACACGCGCATGTACTTCTCGGACGAGGCCGTGGCGAACGCAGCCGACACCGTGCTCAACGCCGTGCCCGCCGAGCGCCGCCCGACCGTGGTCGGGATCCTCACCGACTCGGCGTCGGGCGTGCCGACATACCGGTTCGACATCCGCTTTCAAGGTGCCGATGAAACCATCTTCTTCGACGCCTGAGACGGGCACGTGGACGATGGATC
>JANMJD010000365.1:0-21958 GCA_031371195.1 Actinomycetes bacterium
CGGCGAGGTGTGGGGCAGCATCGACAACGGCGAGACGTGGCAGTGCCTCGCCTCGCACCTGCCCGAGATCCTGTCGGTCGAGCACGCCGACGCCGATCGATCGACGCGCTGAGGACCGGCCGGTGCGCGTTCGTATCCCGACCCCGCTGCGGTCGTACACGGATCAACGGTCCGAGGTGTCGGCCGAGGGCACCACGATCGACGACGTCCTGCGCGACCTCGACGTGCACTACCCGGGTATCCGCTTCCGACTCGTCGACGAGCAGGGCCGCCTTCGTCAACACATGAAGATTTTCGTCAACGTCGACATCATCCGCGACCTGTCCACCCCGATCATCGACACCGACGAGCTGACCATCATGCAGGCCCTCAGCGGCGGTTGACGTCGGTCGGCCGGTGTTGCGCGGTACTCCGTCGTTGTTCGATAGTCGCTGGGCGAGCGTGAGGCGCCGCCAGGCGCAGCAAGCAAGCGGCGCGACGAGGAAGCGCAGCGGACGAGGAACCCGCCACTTAGTGCGTGTGAGGCGCCGCCAGGCGCAGCAAGCAAGCGGCGTGACGAGGAAGCGCAGCGGACGAGGAACCCGCCACTTAGCTCAGTGCGTGTGGGCGTCGCCGGTCAGGACCCGCACACGGTGGGCCAGCGCCGGAAGCATCCGTCGGGCGATCTCAGGTGTCGTGTCGAGCAACGAGGTGAACTCCTGATGCGTAGCGACCAGGATCGTCATCGGTGATGTCGCCGTGATGGACGCCGTACGGACGCCCCCATCGAGCAGCGAGATCTCTCCTTGAAAGTCTCCCGGGCCGACGTCGGCCAGGTGCTCGCCCCCACGGTCCACCGATGCCGTACCCGAGATGATCACGAAGAACTCATGACCGAACGCGCCCTCGCGGGCCAATACCTGCCCGGATTCGATACGGACCTCGGTGAGCAGCCTGCGAACCGCCGCCCGGTCCTGCTCGGACAACTGGGCAAACAAGGGTATATGGGCAAGGGGATCGTCTTCGGAGACCTTGTGATGCATGAAACCTCGATTCCTGGTCAAGGGCGTCACGTCGCCCGGTGCGATCATGACCCTTCTCATGGCGGACCGCAAGCGGCGTTGGTCACGAGGGCGCAGGCCTCGACGAGGCTCAGTCGGCTCCCTTGCTCGAACGCTGCGGGATGCCGGTCACTCGCGAGGCGTACTGCCGCCTCGGTGGCCGGGCCTCTGTTCGGCCATCGGCCGTGGTATCCGATGGTGTCGCGGGCGGTCTGGGCGGCGGCCAGGACCGTTGCCGCCGCCTCCGGGCGAACCCTCCACCTCGGTGAGCAGGAACGTGACCGTTCCCGACGGAACAGTTGACACATCATCGAGTCTGCCACGCCAGCGGCGAGACTCCGTAGATGCAATCACGTGACTGGAACGACCGATCGTTCGATCCCAGCACCGGACCAATACAGGTGCGGGTCGACACGGTCGAGCAGCTGTTCAACTCGATCGACCCGCAGCCACTCAACCTGCGTGACCTCGACGCCGAGATCGCCGAATGGATCACCGAATGGGCCGAGGAACAACAGCATCGCAGACTGCCGATTTCGATCAGGGTGATCGTCAACGACAACAGCGCCCACGGACGCGAGAGCCTGATCATCGACGGCATGCACAATCACTTCGCCTATCGCCGCTGGGCGTCGGGCCGCCAGTTGTCGAAGTTGTTCCGAGAGGGACGGATGAGCCTGGCGATCGGACTGGTCGTGATGGCCACCCTGACGACGGTGACACGTCTCATCGAGGCACCGTCGAACAGCGCATTCATCGATCTCGTCCAGGAGGGGCTCGCCGTCGCTCCGTGGGTCGCGATGTGGCGGCCGATGGAGATCTTCCTCTACGAGTGGTGGCCCATCCGGGCGGAATTGCGCACCTTCGATCGGCTCGCCGAATCCGAGATCGCCTTTACCCAGGCCACGACGTAGACCCCTGCGCGGGGCCGATCCCTACGCCCAATCGAGGACGATCTTGCCGGTCTGGCCGCCGGCGATCAGCTCGAATGCCTCGGCGAAGTCGGCGGCCGGCAGTCGGTGGGTGAGCACCGCGCCGACGTCGAGACCGCTCTGCAACAACGCGGCCATCTTGTACCAGGTCTCGAACATCTCCCGTCCGTAGATGCCCTGAATCGTCAGCGCCTTGAAGATGACCAGGCTCCAGTCGACGGCGATCTCGTGGGAGGGAATGCCGAGCAGGGCGACGCGGCCGCCGTGATTCATCGTGGTCAGCGTCTGGCGCAGGGCGTCACCATTGCCGCTCATCTCGAAGGCGACGTCGAACCCTTCGGTCATGCCCAGCTCATGCTCCACATCGGTCAGCCGAGTGGTGGTGACGTTCACGGCGCGGGTGGCCCCCATCCGCATCGCCAGGTCGAGTCGGTAGTCGTTGACATCGGTGACGACGATGTGACGGGCACCGACGAACCGGGCGATCGACGCAGCCATCACACCGATCGGGCCGGCCCCGGTGATCAGCACATCCTCACCCACGAGGTCGAAGGCCAGCGCCGTGTGCACGGCGTTGCCCAACGGGTCGAGGAAACTGGCGATCTCGTCGGGAATCATGTCCGGGAGCGGGAACACGTTGACCGCCGGCATCACGATGTATTCGGCGAACGCCCCGTCGCGGTGGACACCGATCCCGACCGTGTTGCGGCACAGATGCCGTCGCCCCGCCCGGCAGTTGCGGCAGTGCCCGCAGGTGATGTGGCCCTCGGCGCTGACCCGTTGGCCGATGGTCACGCCGCGCACCTCGGCGCCGACATCGGCGACGATCCCCATGAACTCGTGCCCGATGGTCAACGGCACGGGAATCGTGCGCTGCGCCCACTCGTCCCAGTTCCAGATATGCAGGTCGGTGCCGCATACCGAGGTACACCGGACGCGGATGCGCACGTCGTTGGGTCCGACCGGTGGCATCGGCACATCGGCCATCATCAGGCCGCGGCCGGGCTCGGCCTTGATCAGTGCTCTCATCGGATCACTCCGAGCGACCGGCCCACGTTGGTGAATGCCGCGACGGCCCGATCGAGATCGGCTCGGTCGTGAGCGGCCGACATCTGGGTGCGGATCCTCGCCTGATCCCGCGGCACAACCGGAAAACTGAACCCGATGACGTAGACGCCGGCATCGAGCATGCGAGCGGCGAACTCGCCGGTCAACACGGCATCCCCGATCATCACCGGGATGATGGCGTGGCCCTGGCCGGCGAGGGTGAATCCGAGGGCATCCATCGCCGAACGGAAGTACGCCGCGTTGGCGTGCACCGCAGCGCGCAGGTCGGGTTGGCGGTCGAGCAGCTCGAGCACGGCCACCGACGTCGCGGCGATGCTCGGCGCCAAGGAGTTGGAGAACAGATAGGGACGGGACCGTTGACGCAACCACTCGACCATCTCTCGACGACCCGATGTGTACCCACCCGAGGCCCCGCCGAGCGCCTTGCCCAATGTGCCGGTGAGGATGTCCACGCGGCCCGCCACCCCGCACGCTTCGGGAGTGCCCCGGCCCGTGTCGCCGACGAAGCCCACGGCGTGCGAATCATCGACCATCACCAGCGCATCGAACTCGTCGGCCAGATCGCAGATCGCCGCCAGATCGGCGAGTACGCCGTCCATCGAGAACACGCCGTCGGTGGCGATCATCATCGTCTCGGCCCCTTCGGCGCGGGCTTGGACCAGTTGGGCGCGCAAGTCGACCATGTCGTTGTTGGCGTAGCGGTACCGACGGGCCCGGCTGAGCCGAATGCCGTCGATGATCGAGGCATGATTGAGGGCATCGCTGATCACCGCGTCGTGCTCACCGAGCAGCGTCTCGAACAGCCCGCCGTTGGCATCGAAACACGACGAGTAGAGGATGGTGTCCTGCGTTCCGAGAAAGTCCGACAGGCGTTGTTCCAACTCCCGATGGATCTGCTGGGTCCCGCAGATGAAGCGCACACTCGCCATCCCGAAGCCCCAACGGTCGAGTGCCTGCTTGGCGGTTTCGATCAGCAGCGGATGGTCGGCCAACCCGAGGTAGTTGTTGGCGCACAGGTTGAGCAGCTCACGATGGGCGACGCCCACATGCGCCTGCTGAGGTGAGTCCAACACCCGCTCGGCCTTGTACAGCCCCTGGGTTCGCAGATCCTCCAAGTCGGCGCCGAGGCGGCCGAAGAAGTCGTCACGGCGCATGAGAAATCTCCCGGCTTGCTGCCGACTCCGGCGACGGTTCGGCGACGCCCTGGATCGAGTCGCACGAACGCTCGGGCTTGACGCAGATCACACCATTCATCCTCGCGCTCGCCGAACGAGTCGCTGACCATCGTTCGATCGGGTGAAGCACGCGTCCGAGGGTCGGGGCGTGCGCTCAGTCACAGTCGGTCGTTCGATTGAGCAGCGCGGCGGCCGAGACACCGATGGTGAGCTCGACGCGGCCGACACGATCGACGAACATCCGGATCCAGCCGTCGGGCGACGCTTCCAGACATGTCACACCATCGGGCGTCCGGTACAGGTCGGTATAGCGAAACTTCACTTCGGTCCAACCCCGTCGCGTGGTTTGGATCGTCAACGACTCGGGTTGGACGTCGGTAACGACGGCACCGTTGTCGGCAAGCGGCGCTGCGTCGACCACCTCGTAGACCTGCCAATCGACGCTGCTCCACCGTTCGTGCAGGTACGCAGGCCGGGCTCGAATGACGGCAGCCTCGTCGCGCGAGCGCTGTTGGACCGACGACGCAGGAAGGGCGACGAACGAGACCGCGTGTTTGATCAGCCACGCATGGTACGTCGCCGCATTGAGTTCTCCGGTGTACATCTCGGGGTTGATCAGCCGGTCGACCTGGGTCTCCCATCCGCGCGCGATACCCGAGGTCTGCAAGGCCACATAGCTGGCCTGCCCGAAGGTTTCGGTGGCGACGACCTCGACTCGTGTTGGTTGGGGCACCGTCTCGAGATAGGCGATGAGAGGCTCATAGAAACTCTTACCGGCAACGGCCACAGCGGGTTGGAACGCCAGCGGCAGGTAGGCGAGATTCCACAACAGGGTGGACGCGGCCACCAATGCAAACACTGCTCGGCGCCGTGATCGGATGGTGAGCACCATTGCCGGACCGGCACCGAGCCATCCCAGGCGCACGACATTGCCGCCGAGCGGCGATCGGATGGCAAAGGCGACCGAGATCACCAATCCGTAGACGATCGCCAACCACCGCAGCAATTTGATGTGTCGACCGAACCAGCCGACAAGGCCGACGGCTCCGCAGATCACGGTCAGGCCGCCCCAGGTGAATGGGAACCAACCTCGTTCCGGAAATGCCGCCATGGCCAGCCCGCTCGGAAGCACCGATGCCAATGAAACGGCGACGACCGTCGACCGGGGCGCCGCTGAAGCGAGCCACATCGCACCCAGAATGACCAGCAACGAAAGCGCGCCAACGGGCGACGAAAGCCCGCAACAAAACGCCATCAGGACGGCCGGAACGGGCCGACCACGTTGGACGGCGAGCACACATGCGGTCCCGAACATGACGGCCGGGGCGAAGGTCAACCGGCCTCCCCACAGGTTGGCGGCACACCCGAAGGCGAACAGGGAGACACCCAGCACTTCGTGGCGGGAGTCGCCGTGCGATTCGAACCACCTTTCGACCAAGAGGATGAAGCACCACGTCGCCACCAGCACGGAGATCATCGCCAGCGGGACGACCCCGAGTATCCCGCCCAGCATCGGTGGGAGAACTCCATACCCGGCCAGCGAGTGACCGCCGAACCACAGGTTGTTCCACACGAAGGCGCCACGACGGAAGAGGTGGGCGCGAAAATCTCCGCTGGCAAAGTCCTGCGACGCCGGGCGGACCACCAGGTACAACGCGCACAGGGCAACAGCGACACCCATCCCTGCCGATCGAATCCGGGTGTGCTCCCTCACAAAATCCGCGACATTTCTCTGTCGCCGGCGGCAATTCCGGTGATCAGCAGCATGTCGGCCAAGCCGACGCCGGTGGAATCCACGGCGAGAAACGCGTTGAACGGCACCCAGGCATAGTTGATGTGATCCCCTATACCCAGAACTGCACCAGTCCTAAACAACTAATCGATGAGCGAACGAGCGACCCCGTGCCTGGGTTGACGGATCGCCAGGTGCAGGCCAAGCGGGTTCGAGCGAAGTTCTACACGCCGGTTCTCGCCGGCAAGGACCAGCGGTTCAGGCCGGTGGCGGCGGAGCCGACCGGGCGGGCGATCAATCGTTCGGTGATCGGCAGCAGCGGAAGACGAAGGGGCCACCGCGTCCACGCCGGCATCAACGCCACTGCGGCACCGGCGAGCGCAAGGTACGCCGGACGGGCGGCAATCGGAAGCGGCGGCTCGATCAACAGGAATCTGGCCGCATTCCGGGCGGCGGGGGTGCCCCGCAGTTCGGGTCGGAACTCGCGCAGTTGCCTGCCGAGTTCCGCCACCGACATGGGCGGATGCTCGACCCCGAGCCTGCGGGCGATGACCGCCGAGTCTTCGACATAGGCGTCGGCATCCGACGGGCTCAGCGGCTGCGCTCCGTAGCTTCGGTAGGCGCGCAAGAAGCTGTCGAGTTCGGCCACGTGCACCCAATGCAGCAGGTGGGGGTCGTTGGCTGCATACGGGCGACCGTCGGGGGCTACGCCGACGACTCGTTCGTGTACACGATGGACGATGGCAATCGCCTGTTCGGCCAGGTCGACCGGGCCGAACGTGGTCGTGGCGAGAAAGTCGGCGGTGCGCTGCAGCCGCCCCCACGGATCACTGCGGTAGTCGGAGTGCTGCGCCACTCCAGCCATCGCAAGTGGGTGAAGCGACTGGAGGAGCAGGGCTCGCAGTCCACCGATGAACATCGAGGCGTCGGAATGGACCCGGCGAATGGGTCGATCGGCGGCGAACCAGCGCGGACCGGGTGCTTCGAAGATCATGGCCGTCTTCACGTCGGCCTGGGCGCCGATGACGCGGGCGCGGATCTGTTCGGCGAACCAGGAACGCACGAGGTCGGTGGTGGGGTGGATCAATGCCTCCGTCAGGCAGGGCGCGTCATTCGACATGCATCTAGACCACCACGAATCGAGCCCACATGCGTATGCCAGCTAAATCTGTGACGGGAAGAACGCGAGACGTGGCATGTGATCGACGTGTTGTGGCATATGGGGTGATGTCACGCCCGCAAATGCGCCTGGAGTAGTTCTCATGGCTCAAGCAGTGTCGCGACATCGAAAGCGACGCGAGCCTCCGAGGGTTCACCCGTCTCAGTCGACAGGGAACGACGCTGATCGAGCTGAAAGCCCGGGAGGAGCACTGATGGCAATCCACGATCTCGCGCCGACGGATTTCGCGTCGGCCGAACGGAACTTTCGTCTGGTGCGGCGCGGCTACGACGCGGCCGAGGTCGAAGCGTTCTCGTACGCAGTCGCTCAGGAGATCTCATATCTTCGCCAACGCCAGGCCGATCTCGAACTGACGCTCATCGAGGTGGAGCGTCGCATGACGCCCCGGGCGACCTGCGTCGACGAACACACCGTCGCGGCCTTCTTCGATGATGAAGCCTCGCAGGTGATGGAGGCGGTGATCACCACTGCCACGGAGCTCACGGCGATGGCCGAGCGCACCGCCGTCGACGCCGGGCGTCACGCCGAACGCCACGCGGCGATGATCGTCCGGCGCGCCGAGGACCACGCCTCACAGTTGCGCCGCCACGCCGAGGAGTGGGTCCGCCGGTTCTGCGTGGATGGCGACCACGAGGTCACTGCGGCCCGCGAATGTGCCGACGAAGCGATGGCCGAGCGGATGGCCGAGGATCGCGCCGCGGCAGAAACGATCCGCCGGACCGCCGACGAGGACGCCGCTCGGCTGCGGGCCGACGCCGACCGCTACGCCGCCGACGTTGTCGCCGAAGCGGCCCGCCAAACGGCGAGTCTGGGGGCCTCCTCGCTCGATGCGCAGCACACTCTGTCGATCGAGGTCGAGAGTCTCATCGCCCGACGACACGAACTCCTCGCCGGCCTCGGTACGAGTCGGTCGTTGATGCGCGATGCCCACCTCGTGCTGATGCCGATCGCCGATGACACGACCCGAGCGTTACCACGACCCGTCGCCGAGGCCGTTGTATGGCTCTCGCCGCCTGCACCGCCTGACCGCCGGCCTGCTCACAACGCGGCGGCGATCGGCGAGGCAAGAAGTCGGGACTTCGATGGCGCCGCCTCGCGGCCCGTCAGTGGTGCCATCCTCACGTCGGCCGGTAACCACTCGTCTCCGACCTGAAGGAGCAGTTCGTTGGTCCACACGGCGATGAGGGACACGTTGCCATAGCGACCTGCGACGGCCGACGCCCGCACGCCCTTGCCGGCTCGGCCCTGCAGCGGGAAATCCGAACACGCCGTGCGTTTCACGCCGGCCGACGAATGCGAGATCAACACCACATTGGCGTCGGGCGCAAGCACTGCCCCAATGGCCCGGTCGCCAGGGGCGAGTTTGATACCGCGGACGCCACCCGCCGTGCGGCCCATCGGGCGAACGTCGGTCGGCACGAAACGGACGCCCTGACCGGACGCCGTCACGATCAACACCGGGACGTCGTCGATCGGGGCGGCCATCACCGAGACGAGACGCTCACCAGATTCGAGTTTGATGATCGAGATGCCACCCTTGCGGTCACCCCCGGCAAGGTCGTCGATCCGCTTGACCGAGCCGTCGGATGTCACGAGCATCAGCGACTCCGGGAATTGCGACTCCGCCCACCAGCCGAGAATCGGGTCGTCCTTCTCCAGACCGGCGAACACATTGACCGGAGCAGTCGGTTTGTCCGACGGCATCGAGCCGATCATCGCCCGGAACAGTTTGCCGCCCGCCGTCACGGCGACCATGTTCGACCCGGTGGAGGTGTCAAATGAGCGGATCGGCTGTGCCGTGGTCCTGGGGGCTTTCCCGCGGTTGCCGTTGCGGGCCGACACGACGGTCCCGTCGCCGAACAGCGTCACGATCGCGGGTTCGTCCAACACGAACGCCGCCTTCGAGGCCGGCACCAGAGTTTCGTTGGCAATCAACGTCCGACGGACGTCGCCCTCGAACAGCTTGGCGACCTCGGCCAACTCAATGCCGACCTGGCTGCGCAGTCCGGTCGGTGAATTGACCAGCGTGTCCAACCGATCCCGCTCGGCCCGCAGGTTCTTCGCCTCGGTCTCGAACTCGATACGGGCGTCCTCGGTCAGTTGGCCGAGCATCAGATCGAGCACCGCGTTGGCCTGGTCCTCGTCGAGTCCGAAGCGGGCCATCAACGCCGGCCGGGCGACCGCACGGGACTTCGAGGTACGCACGATGCGGATCGTCTCGTCGATGTCGAGCAGCGCCAGCATGTAGCCGTCGAGCTTGTGCAGCCGCATGTCGATCACACTCATCCGTTTGAGCGACCGGTCGCGGATGACTTCGACGCGATGGGTGATCCAGGCATCGAGCATGGTCAGCAGGTTGAACAGCTTCGGGCGGCCGAGCGGGTCGAGGAAGTGCATCTGCACGGGGTTCGACACCAGCAGGTTGGTGTTGGCCAGCACCGCCGGCATCACCGCCGCGGGGTCGACTCCGCCGGCGACCCGGATCACGATGCGGGTCCGGCCGTCGGCGGATTCGTTGTTGAACCCGGCGACACCGAGGATCGTGCCGCCGTCGACGCCGTCGGCCAGCTTTTCCATGAAGGCGTCCGCCGAGCCGGTCTTGCCCGAGGTATAGGGCAGCGACGTGATGACGATCGAGCGGGCGTGGCGCGGCCCGTCCTCGACGTGCCAGCCACCGCGTACCGAGACGCGCCCGATGCCGCTTCGATACACATCGGCCAATTCCGAACCGTTGACGATCACCGCTTCCAGCGGATAGTCCGGGCCAGGCAGGAAGTCCAGCAGTTCGTTGATCGTGGCGCGGGGATTGGCGATGAGGTGCTGAGCGGCGGCGATGACTTCGAGCGGATTGTGGGTCGGTAGCGCAGAGGTGAGCCCGACGGCGATGCCCTGCGAGCCGTTGACCAGCAGATTCGGGAACCCGGCGGGCAGCACCGCGGGCAACGTGAACTCGCCGTCGTAGTTGTCGACGAAGGGCACGGCGCCGGCGTTGACATCGACCAACAGGGCTTCGGCGTTGGGGTGCAGACGGGCTTCGGTGTAGCGCTCGGCCGCCGGGCCGAAGTCGGGCGAGCCGTAGTTGCCATGAAAGTCGATCAACGGGCAACGCATCGAGAACGGCTGGGCCATGCGGGCCAGCGCGTCGTAGATCGAAGCGTTGCCGTGCGGATGGAAGCGGGCCATCGTGTCGCCGGTGGTTCGCGCCGACTTCACATGCGGGCGGGTCGAGCGGAAGCCCAGATCCTCCATGTCCCAGATGATCCGGCGATGGACCGGCTTCATCCCGTCGCGCACGTCGGGCAGGGCGCGGCTGCGCTGCACAGCCATCGCATAGTCGAAGAAGTCGGACTCCAGGGTGTCGAGGACATCGATGAGTTCGATCGAGTCGGAGTCGTCGGGGATGTCGAGGGCCAGTTGTGGGCCGGCCGGCTTCTTGGGCCGAGCCATCAGATGTCACCCACCTCGATCTCCAGCGAGTCGCCGGAACGGGTGAGGATCCAGTCGCGGCGGGGCGGGATCTTCGGGCCGAGCAGACGGTTGACCTGCTGGTCGAACGCGGCCGGATCGCTCACGCCCAACCGGCGTAGCACCCGCGTCAGCGGGCTCATCGTCGCCCGCAACTCCGACGCGTCCATCTCGCCCAGGCCCTTGAGACGACCGAACGAGGCGGTGTGCTTGGGGTGCTCGGTGAGAAACCTTCCACGGGCGGCCTCGTCGAGGAGATAGATCTTCTCGCCGCGCACGATCGTCGAGAAGAGCGGCGGCATGGCGTGGAACAGCCGGCCCGACTCGATCAGGCCGGGCATCCACCGGTAGAAGAACCCGGTGAGCAGGGCACGGATGTGCGAGCCGTCGACGTCGGCGTCGGCGCAGATGACGATGCGGTCGTAGCGCATCCTGTCGAGATCGAAACTCTGCCCGAACCCGGCCCCGAGCGACAGGATGATGTCGGCCAGCGAGCCGTCCTTGGCCAGCTCCTCGAGTGATTTGCGCTGGTCACCCTTGTAGGTGTTGCGCGGCTTGCCTTTGATGGCCAGCACCGCCTGGGATTTGGGGTCGCGGGCATCCACGGCGGTGCCGCCGGCCGAGTCGCCTTCGACGATCCACACCTCGGATTGGGCGTCGGAGGCCTGGCCGCTGCGGTCGCGCAACTTGGCCGGCAGACCGCCGCGCGATTTCGAACCGCGCGCCGTCACAGTCTTGAGTGCCTCGGCCTCCTTGTCGGACTTCAGCCGCAGCCGCATCAGGCCGATCACCAGATCGCAGACCCGCTTGGCCTCGACCGGGTGTTCGTCGAGCCAGCGCTCGATCGACGGCAGCACCACCTGACGAACCCGGGCCTGCACCTCGACGGTGAGCAGCTTGCCCTTCTGGTTGCCGCCGAACGCCGGTTGCGGATGCATGATCGACACTGCGGCGACGACTCCCGAGAAGATGTCGCGCGTCGAGGGAACGGTCTCCTTCTCCTTGAGGAACGACCGGTCGACGATGTACTTCTGCACGGCCTCGGTGAGCGCGGCACGAAAGCCCTGCACGTGCGTGCCGCCCTCGGTGGTGGCAATGCCATTGGCGTAGCCGACCACAATGTCGCGGTCGTTGTCGGTCCAGGCCAGGGCGAACGAGGCGTGGGTCGGCGCGACTTCACCCTCACCGAAGATCACGGGCGACATCTGCTCGGCATCGCCGCACACGTCGGTGACCAGATCGGCGACGCCGTTGCGCGAGCACCATTCCTCGGTGACGGTGTCGGCCCCCCGTGCGTCCACCAGGACGAACGCCAGTCCGGGGTTGATGTACGACTTCTGGCGGAACCGCTCGGCGATCAGGTCACGTTCCCACGGCGCCTTGGTCAGTGCCACGCCGTGCGAGTCGTGGAACAGCCGCACCGTCGGCCAGAAGCGGATCGTCGTGCCGCGCAGGGTCTTGCCGTCGGGGCCACGCGGGGCTTTGCCGACCGACGCCACCGGACCCGTCGGCGTCGAGGGATGCTCGGTGCCATCCCGGTCCCGACGGCACTCATACGACTGCACATAGCGATTGCCGTCCTGGCAGACCTCGGCCGTCGCCTTGTCGGACAGGGCGATCGTCACCGACATGCCTACGCCGTGCAGCCCACCCGACACCTTGTAGCCGTTGCCGCCGAACTTGCCGCCGGCATTGAGTTCGGTCATCACGACTTCGAGGGCGGAGCGACCCTTGTGCGGACCCTTCTCCATCGGACCGACGGGGATGCCGCGGCCGAAGTCCTGCACGGTGACCGAACCGTCGGAGTGGAGCGTGGTGATGATCCGGTCGCCGAATCCGGCCATTGCCTCGTCGACCGAGTTGTCGACGATCTCCCAGATCTCGTGGTGCATCGCCCGGATGTCGATGCCCCCGAAGTACATACCGGGCCGCTTGCGCGCCTGCTCAGCCCCGGTGAGGGCCTCGATATCGGATGCTGTGTACGTGGTCTCGACGGCCGCCATCAGACCACCATTCTCGCGGTCGAACGGTGACAGTTGGTGGACCTCGCCCGACCTGAGCCGCCGATCGGGAGGAGAACTGACCGACAGATCACGGCGACACAGTGAATCGCCCCAAACCACCCGAACAAACGTCACGAGCGAACAATTGTTCGCCACCGACGTCGCTCCCCGTGGGCCTCCCGCAATCGAATCCCGAGGCGGTCACGGTTTCGCGCGGACGCCCGAGCCGAATCGTGACCAGTCGCTCTCCAGTGGCCGTTGTTAGCTTCGTTGCATGGGAGTTGCCGGCGACATGAACTCGCCGGACGACATGCCTCTCGGCACAGGCCGTCCCGCGAGCGTTGCGGTGCTGCTGACGATGCTGATCGACGAGATGCACGAGACGACGGCGTTGTTGCGGGTGTTGGAGTCGGCTCGCCCGGCCACACGGCCTTGGTGGCGCACGGTTCGGATCATCACCACCCAACAGGACATCCTCGCTGGGTTCGCCGCCCAGTATCTCGGGGAGAACATCAAGCGTGCCTGCGACCATTGGCGCGCCGTACTGTCCCTCGTCGAGCAGTTGCGGATGAGCGCCCAGCCCGACGACCGGATCGCGATACTCGCCGACGGCTTGAAAACGGCCGGACTGTTTGACGTGTTGCCGCAGTTGGGTCACGGCGTCATCCCCGGCCCGCCGGCCCAGGCGGCGACACATCTGGCGGCCGTCGTCGACCGTATTCGCGACTGCAACCGGCTCACGGTCAGGACGAGCGCGTTGCTCGCGCTCGACGAGATGCGTCAGCGCGATTCCGGGTTCGGCTGAATCACCTCAGCCGACGTCGACGCGTTGGTACGTGTTCTGCAACTCGTCCTGAATGACCGTGGCGATACCGTTGGTGTCGAACACTTCGAGGTCGGTACCGAGCACCCGATTGGAGAACGTCCATCCGGTCGGCACCTTGAGCACACCACCAAGAGCCGCCAGCCGGTCGATGGTCATTGTCGGATCGACCTGCTGGGAGTACGACTGCATCACGTACACCCGGCCCGTCGGATCGGTGAGCTCGTACACCTCGGAGCCGGCCTTGAACCGGAACACGGTGTCGCGGACCACCGAACGCTCGATGTATGGCGACTGGTCGGGGAGCTTCGGGCCGAGTTCGACGGTGGCGGCGCGGAACATTTCGATCGCGGCGAAGCTGGTCACCGGGGCCGCGAGCTGCACGGTGGCGTCGATCTCGTCGAGCGTCCAGTAGCGCGGGCCGTTCAGCAAGGCGAGCAGCGCGCCGCGTTCGGTGGCGATCGTTGGGCCGTCGAGGGCTTCCCAGTCGGCCTGCGGGCACTCGCTGTGGCCCATCGTGTTCCACACTTCCGCGGAGTACTGCCCGTCGACCTGGCTGAGCAACAGCACCTCGCAGTACCTGATGTTGCGCAAGCCGTTCGGGTAAGGCCGCGACGTCGTGGTCGGCGGCGAGGCCGATGTGGAACCGGCGCCCGCGCCAGTCGTGGTCGGAGCGCCAGTCGTCGGGGGAGCGTCGGTCGTGGTCGGAGCGTCGGTCGTGGTCGGAGCGCCAGTCGTCGGGGGAGTCGCCATCGGGTCGACCGGCGTCGGGACAACCGTCGACGGCGAGTCGGTCGCGGCGACGACCGGAGCGACCGGAGCCGTCGGTGCGGGCCGCGGCTCACCGCTGGGGTCTGCCACGTTCGACGACGCGCAGGCAGTGGCCGCGAGCAGGACGAACATGCTCACGGAGAAAGCCGTACGGCGCTGCGAACTCACTCGATCACGCTATGCCGGATCGATCGACCCGGGCGAACCAGGCAGCCCGGCGACGAAGTCGGCGACGATGCGGGCGACCTCGTCGGCGTGGGATGCCTCGTGCATGGCATGTCCACCGCCCTCGATGGTGATCAGCCGGGCGTCGGGCATCTTGCGCTCGAGGTACTGCCCCGACGAGGTGTACTCCGGGCGATCGGCGGTGCCGGCGAGCACCAGCGTCGGTGTTGCCATCTCGGCGAGACGGTCCATCACCACCGAGTCGTGCTGCAAGTTGAGCTCCGCCGCCTGCACCGGCACGCCGAACCGGTGGGCGTTGCGGCGTGAGCGCTCGTTCCACGCATCGCGTTTCTCGGCGTGGCGGAATCCGGGACCGGTGTTCAATACGACGATCCCCCGCACGACGCCGGGCCGCGTTGCGGCGTGGGCGAGGGCCAGATAGCCGCCGAGCGAATGGCCGACGAGGACCGCCGGCGGCCCAGGCGGCAGGCTCGCCAGTACATCGTCGATGTCGGCAAGGGCGGCGTCGCGGGTGTACAACGCCGGGTCGTCGGGGACCGGTGAGGCGCCGTGGCCGAGCAGGTCGACGGCCACCACATGGTGGCTCGGAGCGAGTCGTTCCATGCACGCGGCCCATGTCGCCGACGACGAACCCATCCCGTGGATGAACACCACCGCTGGGCCGGTCCCCGCCTGCTCCAGGTGTAAACGCATCGGGTCACCCTGCCAGACGGCGTGAAGCGATCAACAGTCGGTCGCGATCACTGCAGTTGTCGCGTTGGACACCTCGCGTTGGACACCTTGCGTCGGATTCGAGAGTCGCGCGGCGACGTACCGGTCGAAGTCGTAGACGTTGCGTTCGAGGTACGACATCGGCCCGCGGGGAAACTGGAGCCCGTCGGCGGAGCGGCGGACACCCTCGACGATCGGCTGATCCTCGGCATTGACCATGTTGATCAGCCGCACCACGCCGGCCACGTACGCATCCGGGTCGGCCTGCGCGGCGAGCATCTCGGGCGCGACCGACACGTCCCAGCGGATGCGCACCCGATCGGTCCCCAAGGGGCTGATCTGCAGGTACCAGAGCCAGTTGGGTTGCAGCTGCATCACGTGGGTGGGAAACACCGCGCCGAGCACGATCGTGCGCCGCCACGCACCCTGCAGCACGGCGTTGTCGGGGTGGGCGATGTCGGGACCGCCGTCGTGGACCACCCGGTGATGAGCCCACGCCTCGGTGCCGGGGAACATCGCCGTGTCGAGGGTGTTGTCGCCGTTGGCCCCCGAAGCTCGCCTTGTGCACCTTGAACACGTGGTACGCGTCCATGAAGTTCTCGACGAGCAGCTTCCAGTTCGTCGCCCAGATGTCGACCTGGTGGTGAACCGGTACGTAGCCCGCCATCCGGAACGGGGCGACCACCTCGGTCAATCCCGCCAGCCGAGGGGCGAGTGGTTCGGCGTCAGGCGCGGGGTTGACGTAGATGAACCCCTCCCATACCTCGGTCCGCAAGGCGACCAGGCGATGGTTGGACGGATCGAACGGGCGGCCGTCGGCATCGATGGTCTGGTTCATGTACGGCCCGCCGACCAACCGGCCGTCGAGACGGAACACCCAGGCGTGATACGGGCAGGTGATCCTCGCCTCGTTGCCGCACCCGTGGAGCAGCGGCGAGCCTCGGTGGATGCAGACGTTGTCGAAGGCCGCCAGCGAACCGTCGTCGCCCCGCAGCACGATGACCGAGCGATGCCCGGCGCCATCATCGGGCGGGCCGTCACCATCATCGATCAGGCCAGGACCCGTCGGGATTTCGGCCGTGATGTAGTCGCCGCGGTTGGGCAGATCCGCGGTCCGCCCCACGCAGGTCCACTCGCGAGCGAAGATCTCACGGCGCTCTGCAGCCAGGACCACCGGCGAGCGATAGGCCGCCACGGGCAGCATCCGTCCGGCCTCGAACGGGAGCGTCGCGTGATCGGCGAGTTCAGCGAAAATCGACATCGAGCACCTGGCCGTGGCGCCACGGCAACGTGGAGACCTCGATCACGAATCGGCCGTCGGCGCGTCGTCGGGCGACGGAGAACTCGCAGTCGAGTAGCGCCTCGATCACCGGACGGTTCCCCTCGGCCTCGGCGATCAGCTCGGGGAGGCGGGCCACGCGGGGGACGGGCTGCGGGCGATCGCGTACGAGGACAGCCATGTCGCCGGCGAGGTACCACTCGGTGTCGGGCGAGAGTCGGTGGTACTCCAGCGGAGCGGTCGTGCCCGGGATCAGCTGCCACTCCTCGACGTATGCCCCGCTCGGGGCCCGTTCGATCATCGTCGACGGATCGTCCCCCCACTCGAGCAAGCCGGGTTCGGGATAGGCCGAGACGGGCTGGAACGCCACGCCGTGCCCACGGGTAAACCACTCGGCCGTCGCCCGGCGGACCCGATCGTCACCGGTGGTCAGCGAGGTGCAAGTGGTGTAGCCACTGCTCGACTCACTCGTCGCCAGAGCTCTCAACTCGTCGAGCGAGCAGTCGCCGAGCCCCATCAGATGGCGCATCTCGGATGGGTCGGCCGCGACTCGCACGTCGGCCATCCGCGACGGGAGCTGCAACCAGATGACAAAGGTCGTCTCGTCGCGTGACCCGTCGGCGAACTCGATCCAGTTGCGCCGCCAACAACCCCGCAGCTCCACCGGCACGTCGGGTGCCCCGGTCATGATCGGCTACGCCCGCAGTGGTCCGAGGACCTGCTCGACGAAGCGGAGGACGGGCTCGGTCGATTGCGGGTGACCGAAGTCCATCACGAAGTGCTGCACGCCGAGGTCGGCGCGATGGCTCAGCATTTCGAGCAACTGCTCGGAATCGGCGTCCGACTCCGGCAACGACCGCTCCAGCGTCGTCGACACCTCGATGTCGTTTGGGTCACGTCCGGCCCGCTCGGCCGAGGCCCGCACGATTCCCAGGCGGCGCAGCCAATCCTCGTCGGTACCTCGTGTGCTGCCGTTCCAGATGTCGGCATAGCGGCCGGCGAACGGCAGGGCGACCCGCTCACCCGATGCACCGATGCAGATCGGCGGAACGGGGCTGGGCAAGGGCGGAGCCGAGGCACCGGCGATCGAGAAGTGTTTGCCGGTGTACGACGGTTCGTCGGTCGTCCACATCAGGCGGCAGATGTCGATCACCTCGCCGAGTTGTTCGAAGCGAACCTTGGGCGATGGGAAGTCGTAGCCGTATGCCGCGTACTCGTCTTCGCGCCAACCCGCCCCGATACCGAGGATGAACCGTCCGCCCGACAACACCTGCAGGGTCGCCGCCATCTTGGCGGTGAGAGCGGGCGGCCGGTAGCCGTGGCCGAGCACGTGATGGCACAGCTGCACATTGTCGTAGCGCGCCGCCAGCCAGGTGAGTGTGGTCCAGGCCTCGAGGAACGGGTCGGTCTTGGCATCGAAGCCGTAGAAGTGGTCGGCGATCCACAGCGAGTCGAAATGGGGTAGTGCCGTCGGCAGGATGTGGCGGTCCTGGTAGATGACGATCGGCTGCTGATCACTCCACCGATTGCCGATCACCGGTGAGAGCCACCCGAACTTCAGATCCCTACTCATCGCCGCGACGGTACTCGCCCCGCACATCGCCGCCCACGTCTGTCAACCCGACGACCGGCGTGGCACTCGGCTGACTACGTGACGACGACCCAGATGGCAGCGAGTTGCGCCGTGGCGGCGGCGATGGTGAACAGGTGCCAGACCTCGTGATAGCCGAAGACGGCCGGCTTGAGCTTCGGCCAGCCGCAGGCGAACCCGATCGCACCGAGGGTGTAGAGCACACCGCCACCAATCAGGCATACTGCCGGCCAGACGCCCGCATGTCGCCACATACTCGGCAGGGCGGCGAGACCCGTCCAGCCGAGGACGATGTAGAGAATCCCGCCGACGATGTCGGCATGCCGCCAGGCGACTGCCTTCATCACCGCACCGCAGATCGCTCCGACCCACAGCACGACGAGCAACGGGATGCCCAGCTGTCTCGGCATGACCACCAGGCAGATCGGGGTCGACGTCCCGGCAATCGCCGCATAGATCGTGGCATGGTCGGCGCGTTGCCAGATCGCCCGGGCCCGCAGCGTGTGCACGAGCCGGTGATACGTGGCCGATACGCCGAACATGGCACACAGACCAACACCGTAGATCACGACGCCGGTGGTGGCGCCCGCCCCCCGGGCCAGCACGACAAGGACCACGAATGTGGGAACCGCGGCGAGGAAGGCGGCCATGTGCGTGCGCCCCCGCCACGCCGGGCGCAACTCGGTGCCCAACGGCGCAGCAAGCTCCCGATCATTGAGCTCCGCAGCCGTTTCCATGGAACCACGGTACCCCTCGATGGCGGCGATGAGACCGCGGCGCGGGCACGTCACACCGCTCCTTTACCCGCTGTTCTCCGGGCGGTCGCTCTCGGCGCGTGCCGGCGCGGAATGAGACTTCCACCGCTCGTCATGCGCTGCTAAACTTCTCGCATGACGACCCAATTGGCAATTCGATTGGACGACGCGGATCTCGCCGCCTTGGACGAACTGGCCGAGGCCGAAGGTGTGTCTCGTTCAGAGGCCGCCCGCCAGGCGATCCGACATCGCGCCGCCGATACGGTTGCGCTAAGGAACCTCCGCGATCAGCGCCGCATCGATGCCCTGTTGGGAATCGCTCCCGGTACACCGTGGTCGACGGCAGTGGAGGTACTCGCGCACCGCGCTGATGCCTCGCTTGCCGCCGACCTGGCCGACGCGCTGGGCGACGAGTCGACCGACGACATGATCGATCCGTGGAGCAAATAGCACCCGTCACTGCCGCGCCGGCGGTGTTCGATACGTCGGTGTTCATCGGCCGGGAAGGTCGCGGCGTAGGAACGCTGATGCGGTGGACTCCGATTGTCTCGGTCGTGACGATCGCAGAACTGACTCTCGGCGTGCGGTTGGCGAAATCGCCGGATGTCGCTGCGCAACGCTCCGCGACACTCGCCGATGCGATGCGGTCGCGGATCGTTCCGATCGACGTTGCCCTCGTCGTGGATGCCTGGTGCACTCTCCGAGCGGCGTTACGACGCAACATCCCGGCCAACGATTCGTGGATCGCGGCGACCGCCCTCGCCCTCGGTGTCCCGATCATCACCCAGGACGACGACTTCGATGCAGCGGCATCGATCCTGCGTGTCGAACGCATCTGACGCCTCGCACAACCGCGGCCCGAATGCCGCATGGTGATCCACCGACTGGGCCAAAGCGTCGAGGCCTCCCGCGCTCAGGCGCACGCGGCATCGCTCGGAACCCTGATAACCGTGCCGACGTTCCACGCGAAGTCGCCGTCGATCACACCGTTGGCGACAGCAAGTTGATCGACCGTGGTGCAGAATATTTTGGCGATCAGCATCGGGTAGTCACCCGCTCGGATGACGTACTCGTCGGGGACCTCCGGCCGGCCCGTCCAGGCCACGACCGCATCGCGCTGCTCCGACGACAGCAGGCACTGCGACCGATAGAGCACCTCCACGGGCGTCTCCGCAGGCAACGGGTCAGGTCCACAGGGAACCGGGACTTTCGACTGGGTCGGGCCCGTGTCGGCCGACTCGACGGTCACCGTGACGGTCGCCGAACTGGTGAGGCCCGTGGAATCCACAATCGAGTACTGGAACGTGGTCGTATCGTACCCTGTCAGAGGCTGGAACGTCACCGAAGCCCCATCCACAGAGATGGACACCGACACTCCATCCGACTCGAAGGACACGATTTTGATCAGGTCCCCGTCCGGGTCAAAGTCGTTCGCCAACGGCCAGACCGTGACGAGCTCGCCGAACGGCGCCGTCAGCACGTCGTCCTTCGCCACCGGAGGGCGTTGTGTGGTCTCCGCAACCGCCACCGGAATCGAGGGCGGGGTGTAGGCGTACGCCGCACTCATTGTCGCCTCGCAGCACGCCCAGTTGCCATCGGCATCGAGCGTGCCAATCCCGGGACTCCATATCACCAGGCGGTCGTTCAGCCACGCGGTCGGTGTCGCTTCGAATGATTGAAGGTGATCAAGAAAGCTCGGGCCGATCTGCCAGCCGTGGGTTGTCGAGTTGAACGTCAACACCTGGCCGTTGGTCAACAGGACGCTGGTCAGGGTGCCATTGGTGGCGACTCCGTATTGCGAGTTGTTCGAACGACCCCATCGGCTGATTTCAACCGGGTCTCCCGAAGCGACTCTCAATTCGGAGTCAACGACCCTGAGACCGGAGTCAGGTTTGAACAGATCGACAGTCGTCAGCGAGGCGGCCTCAGGCAGACAGGAAACCCCACCGGCGAGGAGCAAACCCCCAGGAGTCCATGCAACGACGTCTCGGGTAAACGTTCCGTCTAGCGGCCACTCGCTCCACTGATCAATGCTTGGGTCGTACATCGACAATGTCGCCTCGGTACAATCATTGGCGTCGGCTGGTGCGGACACCTCGAATATCTGACGGCCTGATGACGCCCAACCCGACCAATGCTCTCGAACCGCCGAGGCGGGTGCTCCGGCCGTCCAGGTGTTCGTCGCGAGATCGAACAGGTACACCCTGGTTGGAATCATTCTGTCAGCAGAATCGCTCCCGGACGGTCGCACGTAGGCGACTCGCCCATCGTCCATCACGAAAAGGCGACCACACATACCGCACGGTGCGTCGCCTGACAGCGGTGGTGGAAGCTCACGCCATGTGAAGGTTGCCGGGTTGAAGGCAGCCATCCGCATCGTCTCGAAGCCATTGAGCACGATGACCTCGGAGCCATTCCACACACCAAGTGCTAGTCCACTGGTGAGATCCAACGGCGCGACAGGAAGCACCGTCCAGATATGCGTCCGGTCGTCGTAATACGCGCCGTCTTGTGAAGACCCCGAGTCTTCGCTGCCGCCCCAAAGAAAGATGCCGTCACCGGTCGCGATGCTCAGGTACCCGAATCGCGGCGATAGTGGCGGGACTGGGAAGGTCGCCCAACCGTCAGGCAGAACAGGTCCGGCGTGCGACGAGCCAGTTCCGTCCGTCGTGAGCCCGGTCTGCGTCGAACCGGCGCGCCCGGCAGGTCGATCGACGGGTGGAGCGGTCCCACGATTGAGATTGACGGCGACCAGTCCGCCGACTCCCACAGTGGCGA
Source organism: Actinomycetes bacterium (assembly GCA_031371195.1). Lineage (GTDB taxonomy): Bacteria > Actinomycetota > Acidimicrobiia > Acidimicrobiales > Ilumatobacteraceae > JANMJD01. Next base: position 21,490 of record JANMJD010000365.1, read on the forward strand.
GCGCTCCCGCAGCGATCAGACTCCACCGGCGTCGGGGCTGGGCACGACGAGTCGTCGGGCCGACCGTGTCGTGACGGGCGATCGCACCGTCGAGCGTTTGCGCGGCTGCGAACAGGCGATCCCCGAGACTCGGCGCGGATTCTGGGGTGGGGCGGTTCATGAGGGTTCCCCCAGTTGGAAGCGGACCTTCGCGAGGCCGCGATGGACGTAGTTGGTGATGGCCGCCTCGGTGACATCGAGCAGGTCGGCGACCTCGCGGTAGCTGAAGCCGTAGCCGTGGATCAGTACGACGGCGACGCGTTGGTTGTCGGGCAGGCTGCGCAGAGCGTCGAAGATGTCGCCGCCCAGTTCATCGGACGGCCGGGTGCCCGCACCGTCGGGCGGAGACTCGGCCGGAAAGCTGATGGGACGTCGATGCCAACGACGCATCCGTTTCGCCGACGACTGCCCGACCCGGAACAGATAGCCC
>JANMJD010000400.1:0-15597 GCA_031371195.1 Actinomycetes bacterium
CTCGTCGTGTTCGTCGAGCACCACGACGGCCGTCAGGCCGTCACACGGCGCCCAGACGGCCCCACGGGCCCCGATCACCACATCGACACCACCGGCCGCCTGCATCCATCCATCGGGCATCACGGCGACGGAGAATCCATCGCCGCGCAGCCGTGCCGCGGCGACCTGCACAGCGGTCACCGACGGGACGACGACCAACGTCGGACCGCGATCGCAGATCTCGCGCAACGCCGCATACGGGTCGACGGCCGCCGGCACCCGGACGACACAACTCCGCGGAACTTCGCCCGACGGGGATACCTCGGACCTGCTCGACGCCGCAATCCTGGCGACGGCTCGCTCCGGAGAGGCGACCGTCAGAATCGACCGCAGGCGGCCGCACCATCGCCAAGCCGCCCACTCGGCGAGTTCGATCAGCTCGCTCGACGGGCCCCAACCGCGTACCTTGGCGATCGGTTTCAACCGATCGAGCGGTACCGATCCATCGGCCGGACCCAGTGCGACCACCCAGCCGCCGACGCGTCGCGTCCCGAGTTGGACACGGACCATCGTCCCGACGCGCACCTGGTCCCGGATGGTGTCCGGGACCAGGTAGTCGAAACGTTTCTCGAGACCACTGACATCGGGCAGAACGCGCGCGACCAGGGGCGCGTCCTGCGGGGTCACCTCACAGCCCGCAGGCGGCCTTGAACTCGGCCAGACGGCTGGCCTGCTCCCAGGTGAATTCCGGGTCGGGCCGGCCGAAGTGACCGTAGGCGGCGGTCTTGCGGTAGATCGGGCGGCGCAGGTCGAGGTCGCGCAGGATGGCCGCCGGGCGCAGATCGAAGACGGAGCGCACGGCGGCCTCGATCGTCTCACTGTCGACGCTGGCTGTTCCGAACGTCTCGACATAGATCGACACGGGCTGAGCGACGCCGATGGCATAGGCCACCTGTACCTCGCAACGCGACGCGGCACCGGCGGCGACCACGTGCTTGGCGACCCAGCGAGCGGCGTAGGCCGCCGAACGATCGACCTTCGAGGGGTCCTTGCCCGAGAACGCGCCTCCACCGTGGCGACCCATGCCGCCGTACGTGTCGACGATGATCTTGCGGCCGGTCAGGCCGGTGTCGGCGTGCGGGCCGCCGAGCACGAAGGTGCCGGTCGGGTTGACGTAGACCGTGTAGTCGTCATCGGCGAACTGCTCGGGGATGACCGGCCGGATGACCTGTTCGATCAGATCGGGCCGGATCATCGTGTCGCGGTCGATGCCCGGGGCGTGCTGGGTGGAAATCAGCACGGTGCGCAGTCGGACGGGCTTGCCGTCCTCGTAGTCGAAGGAGACCTGGGTCTTGCCGTCGGGACGCAGGTAGGGCACGACATCGGCCTTGCGCACCTCGGTGAGTCGCTCGGCCATTCGGTGGGCCAGCCAGATCGGCAGCGGCATCAGGTCGGGGGTCTCGTCGCAGGCGTAGCCGAACATCATGCCCTGGTCGCCGGCTCCCTGGCTGTTGAGCAGGTCCTCGCCGCTCTTGCCCGAGCGGACCTCTTCGGACGCGTCGACGCCCTGGGCGATGTTCGGGCTCTGCTCGTCGATCGACACGATCACGCCGCAGGTGTTGCCATCGAAGCCGTACAGGGCGTTGTCGTAGCCGATGTCGTTGATCACGCCCCGGGCGAGCTTGGGGATGTCGACGTAGGCGGTGGTGGTGATCTCCCCGGCAACGACGCACAGCCCGGTGGTGAGCAATGTCTCACAGGCGACCCGGCCCATCGGGTCCTCGCCGAGGATCGCATCGAGCACGGCGTCGGACACCTGGTCGGCCATCTTGTCGGGATGGCCTTCGGTCACCGACTCCGAGGTGAACGTCCACTTGGTGGTCACTGCAACTCCTTCAGGTTTTCTGTGTAAACCGCGCAACGGCGGGTGAGATTTGGATGATCAATCGGTGGTCGGCCGGCCGTTGAGCAGCCCGACAACCTGGTCGAGAACCGCACGGGCAACAGAACGTTTGTCGGTCAGACCCACACTCTGCAAGACGCCGCCCACGCCGATCAGGGTCACGGCATTGGTGTCGTGCTGAAACCCGACTCCCGGCGCCGACACGTCGTTCGCCACAACGAGATCGAGCCGCTTGCGCAGCAGTTTGCCCTGGGCGTTGAGCAGGAGGTCGTCGGTCTCGGCGGCGAACCCGACGAGTACCTGACCAGGTCTTTTCGTCGCTCCGAGCCCGGCAATGATGTCGGGCGTCTGCTCGAGGGTGATCTCGGGAGGACCGGCATCTTTTTTCAGTTTCTTTCCCGAGGCACCGACCGGTCGGAAATCGGCGACTGCCGCGGCCATCACGATTACATCGGCGGTCAGCGCCTCGGCGGCCATCGCCGCCTGCATCTGATCGGCCGTCTCGACGGCGACGACCGTCGCCCCGAAGGGCACCGGCAGCTCGACGGTCGACACGATGGTGACCTGGGCGCCGCGGGCGACGGCCTCGGCCGCGATGGCGTATCCCTGCTTGCCCGATGAGCGGTTGGCGATCACCCGGACGGCGTCGATCGGCTCACGGGTCCCACCGGCGGAGACGATCACCCGGCGACCCGCCAGATCGTTGGAACCGAGCACGAGCTCGGCCGTCCCGACGATGCGTTCCGGGGCGGCCAGGCGGCCCTTGCCCACGTCGCCGCCCGCCAACCGCCCGTCCTCGGGCTCGACGACGTGGACGCCCCGGGAACGCAGGAGGGCGACGTTGTCGACCACCGAGGCGTGTTCCCACATCTCGGTGTGCATCGCCGGACAGACGATCACCGGCGCCCGCGAGGCGACGAGGACATTCGTCAGCAGATCGGTGCAGATGCCGTGGGCGTAGGCGCCAAGGAGGCGGGCCGTTGCCGGCGCCACGATGATCAGGTCGGCGGTCTGGCCGAGCTTGGTGTGTTGTATCGGATCGGGTCCATCCCACAGCGAGGTGCGCACCGGCTCGGAAGCCAGTGCCGACAACGTCACCCGTCCGACGAACTGCTGGGCGGACTCGGTCATCACGGGAATCACATGAGCGCCGGCATCGACGAGCCGACGGCAGACCTCGACCGCCTTGTACGCGGCGATCCCGCCGCATACGCCAAGGACGATGCGCTTGCCCGTGAGCACGTTGCCAGTGAGCACGTTGCCAGTGAGCGCGTTGCCAGTGAGCGCGTTGACAGTCATCGCCGGCGCGTCAGAACACCGAGCGCTGCGGCATCGGACCTGGACGGACGGCCTGCGGACTCAGTCGACAACGGCCTCGTCGGCGACTTCTTGGACCGCGTCGGCGGCGACTGCCATCGGTACCGACATGATCTTGTCGGCGGCGATCTCCTCGAACCCGATCGACAGCGGCTTGCGCGCTACCGAGCTGACCTGCGGCGGCACCATTGCACCGAGACCTTCGCCGAGGTGGTTGAAGTAGGAGTTGATCTGACGAGCGCGACGAGCGGCGAGCGTCACCAGGCTGAACTTCGAGTCGACCCGGCCGAGGAGCTCCTCGATCGGCGGGTGGATCATCGAGTCGTGCGAACGCGCCATGTGCATCATCCTTGTGCTAGGAAACCGATCGATCTTATCTGTTCAACGGCCGAATCGAACCCTCGTACGGGCCGGTCGGAGACGCCGGTCGTATGCGCCGGCCGGTTCAGCCGACGCGATGTTCGGTGATGATCTCGAGCATGTGATCGACGGTACGCGCCAACTCGTCGTTGGTCACCACGTGGTCGGCGATCAGTTCGCCGACCGGCTCCTCCTCCTCGGCCTTGCGCAGTCGCTGAGCGACCTTGTCCTCCGGGTCGCCTCGACCACGCAGACGTCGCTCCTGCTCATCGCGTGAGGGGGGTTTGACAAAGATGAGCAACGCCTCAGGATGGCGTTGCTTCACCTGCTGGGCGCCGTGCACCTCGATCTCGAGCACGATGTCACGTCCGTCGTCGAGATCGGGAGTCGGCGTCCCGTAGTAGTTGCCGAGGAACTCGGTCCACTCCAGGAAGCCGTCCGCGCCGATGCGCTGTTCGAACTCGGCCGGGCTGGTGAAGTGGTAAGCCGTGGTGGATTCTCCGGGCCGACGGGCTCGAGTCGTCCACGAACGGCTCAACCAGAGTTGCGGGTCACGCCGAACCAACTCGGTGACGATAGTTCCCTTGCCGACCCCACCAGGACCTGAGACGACGATGACCAGAGGAGACGTCACCTCGGTGGCGGGCTACTTGGTGAGCTGTTCGAGCAGCGCGATGCGCTGCTGAGCACCCAATCCACGTACGCGGCGGCTGTCGGCGATGCCGATGTCTTCCATGATGCGCCGCGCCTTGATCTTGCCGAGGCCGGGAAGGGATTCGAGCAGGGTGACGACCTTGAGCTTGCCGACGACGTTGTCGGTGTTGGCGGAGGCCAGCGCCTCGGGCAGGGTGAGCGAACCGATCTTCAGCCTGTTCTTCAGTTCGGCGCGAGCGACCCGTGCCTCGGCGGCCTTTGCGAGGGCGGCGGCGCGCTGTTCGGGGTTGAGCTGCGGGGGTGTTGCCATGGCGGAAACCTTACCAATCCCCTTTCGCCGTATCGCGGATGTGTGACGAAAGCAGGCGACGACACGACAGGGCGACACTCGGGCCTGACGGCCGAATCGGCCGCTTCACTCGACGTCGGGAGGGACTCAGGTCGTCCGGGGCACCGAATGGGCGATGATCTCATCGGCGGTCGCCCGGGCCATCGCTCGGGCGGCGGGGGCGAAGTCGGTGCCGGCCGACGCGTACAGCACCGCCCGCGACGAGTTGATCACCAGGTTGCGACCTCCGCCGGCGACGGTCGCCTCGGCGGCCGATGCTCCCTGGGCGCCGACGCCGGGTACCAATAACGGGACCTCGGCGCCGACGATCGCCCGCACTCGGGCGAGTTCGGTCAGCTGTGTCGCGCCGACGACGAGACCCGTGCGCCCGTCCGGATCCCACTCGCCGGTGACCATGGCGGCGACGTGTTCGTACAGCGGGCGGCCGCCGACGTCGAGGCCCTGGAACGCATCGCTGCCCGGATTCGACGTCCGGCAGAGCACGAACACCCCCCGATCGGGGCGGGTCAGAAACGGATCGAGTGAATCCCGGCCGAGATAGGGATTGACGGTGACGGCGTCGGCCCCGTAGCGGTCGAAAGCCTCGGCGGCGTACTGCACGGCCGTCGGGCCGATGTCACCGCGCTTGGCATCGAGAATCAGCACGGCCGCCGGATACGAGGTTCGGATGTGCTCGCACAACCGTTCCAGCTGGCGTTCTGCCCCGAGGGCCGAGAAGTAGGCGATCTGCGGCTTGAAGGCGCACACCAGGTCGGCCGTCGCATCGACGATCTCGCGGCAGAACTCGAAGGTGCGGTCGGCTCGCCCTCTCAATGTCCCGCCGAAGCGCGCCGGGTCAGGATCGAGACCGACGCACAGCATTCCATGGCGTAACTCGGCGGCCGCCAGCTTGGAACGAAACGTCATGTCCATCCTCCCCGGTGGGCGATTCCGACAACATCGGCCAGGCTCGAAACGTGGTGTTTGGCCAGCTCAGCATGCAAATCCCGACTCAGCTTCCACACCGTGCGAGGATCGGCGAACGTTGCCGTGCCCACCTGGACGGCATTGGCCCCGGCCATCAACAACTGCATCGCATCGCCGGCCGATCGAATGCCCCCGACGCCGACGATGGCGAGGTCGGGATGCGCGGCGCGTACGTCGAACACGGCCCGGGCAGCCACAGGCAGGAGTCCGGCGCCGGAGACTCCCCCACCGCCATTTCCCAAGGCCGGACGACCGGTGGTCGGATCGACGACCAGACCGAGCAACGTGTTGACCAGGGTGACTGCTTCGGCGCCCGCGGCGGCGACCGCGGCGGCCACTTCGACGATCCGATCGGTGTTCGGGCTGAGCTTGGCCCACCGCGGTCGACGACACCCGCCGGTCGCCGCAATCACCTCGGCGCTGAGCGCCGGGTCGTGGGCGAAGATGCTGCGTCGACCCTCGAGATTGGGGCAGGACAGATTGACCTCGACCGCCACGACCGTCGCCGGGGCCGAGGCGAGCATGTCGGCCGCCGCAGCGTAGTCGGCAACGCTTCGACCCCAGATCGAGACGACGACGCGGGCACCCGTTCGCGCCAAAGCGGGGAGGTCGTCGATCAACCACCGCTCGATCCCCGGTCCCTGCAGGCCGACGGCGTTGATCATTCCGACCGCCGTCTGGTGGACCCGAGGCGCAGGATTGCCGGCCCAGGGATAACTCGCCAACGACTTGACGACGTGCGCTCCCAGGTCACCCAGTCGGCCGTACGCCTCGAGTTCCACACCGTGCCCGGCGGTGCCCGATGCGGTCATCACCGGGCTCCGGAGCACCACCGATCCGACACGGGTCGTCAGGTCCATCGGCTAGATCCCGGCATGGAACTCCTGCAGCGACCGGACCGTCATCGGCTCGTTCGCCTGCTCCGACATCGCCCGCACTGCGGCCAACGCCGCCTCTACCGTTGTGACCGATGACACGCGATTTGCGCTGGCCGACTTGCGGATCTTTTCGCCATCGTTGCGGGCACCGAGCCCGCGTGGCGTGTTGATGACCAGATCGATCTCACCGCCGGCGATCAGATTCACCGCGCTGAGGCCCTGCCCCTCGGAGACCTTGCCGACGACGGAGTCGACCGGCAGATCGAAGCGGGCCAGGTAGTCGGCCGTGCCGGTGGTGGCGATCAGTCCGAACCCGAGATCACGTAACTGGCGGGCGAGCACCAGCCCGGCCGGCTTGTCACGATCGGCGAGCGAGATGAAGACCTGCCCCTTCGTGGGCAGGGTCGTTCCCGACGCCTGCTGGGCCTTGTAGAAGGCCCGCGAGAACGTTGCGTCGATACCCATCACCTCACCGGTCGAGCGCATCTCGGGTCCCAACGCCGTGTCGACCTCGGGGAACCGGTTGAACGGCAGCACCGCCTCCTTGATCGAGACGTGGTCGCCCGTCACCGGTGGGCGCAGCAGACCTTCGACACGCAGGTCATCGAGCGACGCTCCGAGCATCACCCGGGTGGCGACCTTGGCGAGCGGTACACCCGTCGCTTTGGCAACGAACGGCACGGTACGGCTGGCCCGTGGATTGGCCTCGATCACGTACACCGTCGTCCCCGAGACGGCGAACTGCACGTTGAGCAGGCCGCGCACGTCGAGCGCGGCGGCGATCGAGCGCGTATACGTCTCGATCACGTCGACCACCCAGGCGGGCAGATTCTGCGGCGGGATCGCGCACGCGGAGTCGCCGGAGTGCACCCCGGCCTCCTCGACGTGCTCCATCACGCCGCCGATCAACACCTCGCCGGTGTGATCGCGGATGGCGTCGACGTCGACCTCGGTCGCATCCTCCAGGAAGCGGTCGATGAGCACCGGGCGCTCGGCCGATAGGCCGCCCTCCTTGCCGAGGCTGCCGAAACCGGCCAGCTCGGCCATCGCCCGGGCCAAGTAGTTGCGGTCGTGGACGATCTGCATGCCGCGTCCGCCGAGCACGTAGCTCGGGCGCACCAGCACCGGGAAGCCGATCTCCTCGACGATCTGCAGCGCGCCTTCGAGGTCGACCGCGGTACCCCCGGGCGGCTGGGGAATCCGCAGCTCCTCGCACAAGGTGTTCCACTTCTCCCGATCCTCGGCCAGGTCGATCGAGGCCGGCGACGTTCCGGCGATCAGCTCGACGGGCAGCTGTCCCGAGAGCTTCAGCGGTGTCTGACCCCCCAGCGAGACGATCACCTTCGGGGCGATCCCCCCGCCGGCGACGGTTTCCGCCTCGATCACGTTGAGTACGTCCTCCCTGGTCAAGGGCTCGAAATAGAGACGATCCGACGTGTCGTAGTCGGTCGAGACGGTCTCGGGGTTGCAGTTGATCATCACCGTCTCGAATCCGGCCTCGCGCAGGGCGAACGAGGCATGGACGCAGCAGTAGTCGAATTCGATGCCCTGGCCGATGCGGTTGGGACCCGAGCCGAGGATGACCACCTTCGGCTTGGTCGACGGACGCACCTCGTCGGTGTCCTCATAGGTCGAATAGTGGTACGGCGTGTCGGCAGCGAACTCCGCCGCGCAGGTGTCGACGGTCTTGTACGTCGGCGTCACGCCCATCGCCAGCCGGGCGGCGCGGACCGCCGGCTCGGTCGACTCCCAGAGATAGGCGAGTTGGCCGTCGGAGAATCCCATCCGCTTGGCCCGACGCCACGTCGGCCGGGTCATGGCGGCCATTCCCGTGTCGGCCAGCGCATGACGCTCCTCGACGATCATCAGGAATTGATCGATGAACCACGGGTCGATCCGACAGGCCTCGTGCACGGCATCGGGGGAGATTCCCCGGCGCAACGCCTCGCCGACGTAGAAGATCCGCTCCGGAGTGGGAATGCCGAGCTTGACGATCAAATCGTCGTCGTCGATCTCGCGGTATTGCATCTCGGCGGCGTCGGCGTTGAAGCCCAGGCGTCCTTGTTCGAGGGATCGCAGGCCCTTTTGGAAGCTCTCGGTGAAGGTGCGACCGATCGACATCGCCTCGCCGACCGACTGCATCTGCGTGCCGAGGATTCCGCTCGTGCCGGGCAGCTTCTCGAACGCCCACCGGGGAATCTTGGTGACGACGTAGTCGATCGACGGCTCGAAGCTCGCCGGAGTCGCCCTGGTGATGTCGTTGGGAATCTCGTCGAGGGTGTATCCGACGGCCAGCCGGGCGGCGATCTTGGCGATCGGGAAACCCGTCGCCTTCGACGCCAGCGCCGAGGACCGCGAGACGCGCGGGTTCATCTCGATGATCACCTGGTCGCCGTTGTCGGGGTTGACGGCGAACTGCACGTTCGACCCTCCCGTCTCGACGCCGACCCGTCGGATACAGGCGAACGCCGCGTCGCGCATCTGCTGGTACTCGACATCGGAGAGAGTCATCGCCGGGGCGACGGTGATCGAATCACCGGTGTGCACGCCCATCGGGTCGATGTTCTCGATCGAGCAGATGATCACGCAGTTGTCGGCGCGGTCGCGCATCACCTCGAGCTCGTACTCCTTCCACCCGGCGATCGACTTCTCGATCAGAATCTCCGAGATCGGGCTGGCGGCCAAGCCGTCGGTCGCCAACTGGCGAAACTGCTCGAGGTCGTGGGCGATACCGGTGCCCTTCCCGCCGAGGATGTAGGCCGGGCGGATGATCGCCGGTAGCCCGATTTCGGTGATGACCTGCATCGATTCATCGATCGAGTGGGCGATGCCCGAGGCGGGGACCTCCATGCCGATCTCGATCATCGCCTCTTTGAACTTGCCGCGGTCTTCGGCGGTGGCGATCGCCTCGGCGTTGGCGCCGATCATCTCGGGCGTGCCGGGAACCCCGATCACGCCCTTGGCGAACAGCGCCATCGCCAGGTTGAGCGCCGTCTGGCCACCCATCGTGGGCAACACCGCGTCGGGCTTCTCCCGCTCGATGATCGCCTCGATGATCTCGGGGGTGAGCGGCTCGATGTACGTCCGATCGGCGAAGTCGGGGTCGGTCATGATCGTCGCCGGGTTGGAGTTGGCCAGGATGACCCGGTAGCCCTCCTCCTTGAGCACCCGGCAGGCCTGGGTGCCGGAGTAGTCGAACTCGCAGGCCTGGCCGATCACGATCGGCCCCGAGCCGATGATCAGAATCGAGTGGATGTCAGTGCGCTTGGGCATCGCTCACGCCACCCCCAACTCGGGTGCGGGCACTCCTGGAGTCATCGGGAGTCGGGCCTTGCCGAAGTGGATGGTGCGGCTTGACAGCCAGCCGATCGGGTCGGCCATCATCGCCCCGAACAAGTCGAAGAGGTACCGGGCGTCATGCGGGCCCGGGCCCGCCTCGGGGTGGTACTGCACGCTCATCGCCGCGGTGTTGTCGACCAGCATGCCCTCGATCGTGCTGTCGTTGAGATTGACGTGGGAGACCACGGCGCGGCCATCGAGTGAACCGGGGGTCACGCAGAAGTTGTGGTTCTGGCTGGTGATCTCGATCTTCCCGGTGAGCTCCTGGCGGACCGGATGGTTGCCGCCGTGATGCCCGAACGGCAGCTTGAACGTCTCGGCACCGATCGCCCGGGCGAGCAGTTGATGGCCGAGGCAGATCCCGAAGATCGGCACCTCACCGAGCAGTTCCTCGATCGCCGTAACGGCATAACCGACCTCGGCGGGATCACCCGGGCCATTGGACAGGAACACGCCATGGGGCTTCATCGCCATCACTTCAGCCGCAGTGGTCGACGCCGGTACGACGATCACCTGGCCCAACTCGGCCAGGCCACGCAGGATCGCGTTCTTCATCCCGAAGTCGTAGGCGACGATCATGCGCTGCGCTGAGCCACCGACGGTGTAGGACCGGGGAGTCGTCACCTGGGCGACCAGATCGATGCCGTCGGTGCCGGGCTCGGCGGCGGCAGCGGCGCGCAAGGTGGCTTCGTCGGCGGTACCGAAGGCACCGGGCATGGCGCCGGTGTCGCGCAGCAGTCGGGTCAGCCGCCGGGTGTCGATCCCTGCGATCCCCGGAATGCCGTAGCGGGCGAGCATCGCGTCGAGGTTCGCCTCGGACCGCCAGTTGCTCCGGCGCCGGGAGTTCTCGCGCACGACGACTCCGCGGCAGAAGATTCGCCGCGACTCGAAGTCGGCCGCGTTGACGCCGTAGTTGCCGATGTGCGGTGCGGTGAACGTGATGATCTGCCCGGCGTAGCTCGGGTCGGTGATCACCTCTTGATAGCCGGCAAGCACGGTGTTGAACACGACCTCGCCGGAGGCGACTCCACCGGGGGCCTCGGCACCGATCGCCTCGCCTTCGAAGACCGAGCCGTCCGCCAGAACCAGCGCTGCTTCACGAACCGTCATGTCCACCATCTTTGCATGTTCATCCAATATTCTGCATATACATTCAGCGACGACACGGTGGTCGGACTCATCGCCGGGCCGAGCCGTCGACGACCACCGGGTTGCCGGCGAGCACGGTATGGCGCACCTTGCCACGCACCGTCCTACCTGCGTACGGAGTGTTTCGACTCTTCGAGGCGAGCTTCGCCGGGGTGACCACCCACGACAGATCGGGATCGAACACGGTGATGTTCGCCTGGCGACCGATGGCCAGCGGACCGCCGTGGCGATCGGCGATCCCGGCGATCACCGCGGGGCGCGACGACAACAAGGCGATCACCTGCGCCAGATCGAGTCCGAGTTCGCCGAGCGCCAGCGACAACGCCGTCTCCAGGCCGAGCATTCCGGGCGGCGCCTGGTCGAGCGGTTGTTCCTTGTCCTGCGCCAGGTGGGGTGCGTGGTCGGTGGCGATGGCGTCGATCGTCCCGTCGGCCAGCCCGACCTTGATCGCAGCAATGTCGCCGGCCGTCCGCAACGGCGGGTTGACCTTGTAGACCGAATCGTACCCCGAGAGCATCTCGTCGGTGAGCGTGAAGTGATGCGGGCATGCCTCGGCCGTCACCCTCAGGCCATCGGCCTTGGCGGCCCGCACCAGTGCGACCGAACGGGCGGTGGAGAGATGCAGCAGATGCAACCTCGCCCCGGTCAACCGGGACAGCTCGATGTCGCGGAACACCATCAGTTCCTCGGCGATCGCCGGCCACCCGGGAAGGCCCAGGCGGCTGCAGCACGAACCCTCGTGCATCACCGCGCCCTTGGTCAATCCGGAGACCTCGCAGTGCTGCGCCAGTGTGATGCCCAAACCGGTCGAGTACTCCATAGCCCGGCGCATCAGCAGCGGATCCTGCACGCCATTGCCGTCATCGGTGAAGATCCGCACGCCGGCCGCGGCCAATTCGCCCAGCGGGGCGAGCTGCTCGCCGCGCCGGCCGATCGTGATGCACCCCGACGGCAGCACGTCGCACAACCCGGCTTCGACACCCAGGCGGCGAACCATCTCGACAACGGCCAGCGAGTCGTGCGGAGGGTCGGTATTGGGCATCGCCACCACGGCGGTGAACCCGCCGAGGGCGGCGGCGCGCGAGCCGGTCTCGATCGTCTCGGCTTCCTCGCGTCCGGGCTCCCGCAGGTGGACATGTAGATCGACGAAGCCGGGCGAGACCACGCATCCACCGGCATCGAGCACCGCATCACCGGCGAGCGACGAGCCGATCTCGACGATCAGGCCCCCCTCGACGGCGACATCAGCGAGGCGCTCCCCCGTCGAGTCGATCAGCCGACCCCCCTTGATCACCAGGCGACCCATCACGAAACCTCCGTCGTGTTCAGTTCGTCTCCGCTGCCGAGCAGCTGGAAGAGCACCGCCATCCGTACCGACACCCCGTTGGTCACCTGCTGCAGGATCACCGATCCGGGCAACTCGGAGGGGTCGACGGCCATCTCGACACCCCGATTCATCGGCCCCGGGTGCATCACCAGAACATGATCCGCCAACCGACGGGCACGGGCGGGAGTCAGTCCGTACCGGTCGGTGTACTCGCGTAGCGTCGGCACCAGCGACTCGCTCATCCGCTCCCGCTGCATCCGCAGCAGATAGAGCACGTCGAGGCCGCCGATCACGTCGTCGAGGTCGTGGCACACCTCGACCGGCCAGCCGGCGATCTCGGGCGGCAGCAAGGTCGGCGGCGCAACGAGGGTGACGTGCGCGCCGAGCATGGCGAATGCCTGGATATCGCTACGGGCCACGCGGGAATGTTTGATGTCGCCGACGATGGCGATCTTCAGCCCGTCGAGCCCACCCGTGCGTCCGAGAGAGCGCCGAATGGTGAAGCAGTCGAGTAATGCCTGGGTCGGGTGCTGATGCCAGCCGTCGCCGGCGTTGATCACGCTGGCCTCGGTCCACTGGCTGAGCTGCCACGGCACACCCGATGACTTGTGGCGCACGACGAAGGCGTCGACGCCCATCGCCGACAGCGTCTCGACGGTGTCGCGCAGGCTCTCGCCCTTGTTGACGCTCGATGACGACGCATTGAACGTCATCGTGTCGGCCGACAGACGCTTGGCCGCTGTCTCGAAACTCAGCCGGGTGCGGGTCGAGTCCTCGAAGAACAGGCTGACCACGTTCTTGCCCCGCAATGCCGGCACCTTGGGGATCGGACGGGCATTGACCTCGGCCATGTGCTCCGACAGGTCCATCAGGCGGATGAGCGACGAGGCATCGAGTTCCTCGATCGAGCGGAAGTGCTTCACGCCGGGCCGCCGACCGGGCCGCCGACCTGGGTGATGACCACCCCATCGGGGCCGACCTGCACGTCCTCGTCGCGCCGGGTGGGCAGGTTCTTGCCGACGAAATCGGGGCGGATCGGCAGCTCGCGATGGCCACGATCGACGAACACGGCGAGCTGTACCGCTCGGGGTCGCCCATAGTCGTTCAGGGCCTCCATCGCCGCGCGTACGGTGCGACCGGTGAACAGCACGTCGTCGACCAGTACCACCGTCGCTCCGTCGAGTGGGACGGGGATGTGCGAGGCGCTGCCCGGGGTGACCGGACGCAGCCCGATGTCGTCACGGTACAACGACACATCAAGCCGTCCGACCGGAACGGTGGCGCCGGGTTCGATGCCCGAGATCACCTCGGCCAGCCGCTCGGCGATCCACACACCGCCCTTCTGCAACCCGACGATCACCACGCCGGTGAGCCCGCGGTTGCGCTCGAGCAGTTCGTGGGCCATGCGGGTGATTCCACGGCGGATGTCGTCGGCGGAAAGGACCTGGGTCGAGGAACGAAAAACGCCCCCGCTCGGCGAGGGCGCGTCAACAGGCTCTGAAATGGCCACGAATCATGATCTCCTCCGTTCGGGCCTCACGGGACCCGCTTAACAGAACGATCGAAGTTTATCCGGCCGACTCCGCCGGATTGCGAATCGGTTCACGTTTGCGGACTTCCCGAGCGATCGTCGAGAGCATGCCGTTGACGAATCTTCCGGAGTCGTCGGTGGAGAACCGCTTGGCCAACGACACCGCCTCATCGATGACCACGGCGATCGGCACGTCGGTGCGCTTGCGCAACTCGGTGATCGCCATCCGCAGGACCGCCCGGTCGAGAGCAGGCATCCGCTCGATGGTCCAGCCGCGGGCGTTTGCCGAAATCAACTCATTGAGCAGGTCATAGTCGTCGGCCACGCCCTCGACGAGCAGGGTCGTCAGCGGATCGGGTGAAACGATCTGGTTGGCGAGCACCTCGCGCGGCGAGATCCCCTTGACGTCCGCCTCGTAGAGCAGGGTCAGCGCCCGTTCCCGGGCCTGGCTGAGCAGATGCTCGCCGGGCAGACGAGCGCGACGCGCCACCGATCAGACCCGCGTGATGTAGTCGCCGGAGCGGGTGTCGACCTTCACCCGGTCACCGATGTTGATGAACAAGGGCACCTGGATCACCTTGCCCGAATTCAAGGTCGCCGGTTTGCGGGCGCCCGACACCCGGTCACCCTGGATGCCCGGCTCGGTCTCGGCGATCGTCAACTCGACCGATGCGGGGATCTCGACCTGGACGATCTCGTCGCCGAACATCGACAGCACCGCAGTCATGTTCTCCATCAGGTAGTGAGCGGCGTCGCCGAGCGCCGTCGGGTTGACCGTCATCTGGTCGTACGTATCGGTGTCCATGAAGATGTAGTCGTCGCCGTCGCGGTAGAGGAATTGCATGTCCCGCTTGTCGACGATTGCCTGCTCCACCTTGATCCCGGCGTTGAAGGTGCGATCGATCACGGCACCGGTGCGAACGTTGCGAATCTTGGTGCGCACGAACGCCCCGCCCTTGCCGGGCTTGACATGCTGAAACTCGACGACCGAGAACAGGCCGTTATCGAGCTCGAGGGTTATGCCGGTCTTGAAGTCGTTCGTCGAGATCGAGGGCATCGCGAAGGTTCCTTGGTTCGAGGTCGCTTGGGGCTCGGGCGCCCGCACACATGCGAGCCCGCCGGAGGGCTCCGCCACGATAGCGGGCCCGGACGCCGAACCGCCTGCTCCGACGGCTATGACGAGGTGGAAAGCCCCAAACGGGCCGCAACCGCGGCGACGGCCAGCTCGTAGCCGTGCATCCCCAACCCCATGATCGAGCCGGTCGCCACGGGAGCGACCACCGAGGTGTGCCGCCACGCCTCTCGGGCGTTGGGGTTGGAGATGTGCACCTCGATGATCGGTCCGTTGAACGCCGCCAACGCGTCATGTATCGCCCAGGCGTAGTGGGTGAAGGCGCCGGGATTGATCAGAATGGCGTCGACTCGGCCCCGCGCCTGGTGAATCGCGTCGATGAGCACGCCCTCGTGGTTGGACTGCACCGACTCCACCGACACCGCGTATGCCGACGCCGCGGCGGTCACCGCGGCCTCGTAGTCGGCGAGGGTTGCCGTGCCGTAGATGTGCGGCTCACGCTGCCCGAGCAGGTTGAGGTTGGGTCCGTGCAGCAGCAGGATCGTCGTCACAGGTCGTCCTTCCGGGTCGTGCCTCCATTCTGGGGCGAGAAGTACCCGACGAGACTTGGTGTTGATCGCCGCAGTGAACGAGACGACCTCGGGCAACCCCAGGCCGTCCTGGTCCTCAGCCTTCGCCCGGCGTCATCGCGCTGAGGGCGGCGAGGGCGGCATTCGGCGAGACGCCGGGCACGACCCCCACGCCTTCCGGGCCGTCGAGCACGAAGGTCAGAC